>NZ_JBHIRS010000006.1:0-122786 GCF_042197365.1 Bartonella sp. AA168HLJHH
TCCTCTTCTTTTCCTAAGACAGATGTTCTGATATTGGCTAAAAGCGCGTTTTGTTTAGCCATATCGGTTAATCCACTATAGAAGAGAGCATTTGGCATGACTAAGTAACTGGCCGTTTGTGCTACAGGGACGATCACACTTGGACCAGAACCAGAATCCGTTTCAAGAATTTCTTTATGTAAGCGGAAATCCCAGAAATTTTCATTCTTTTCATCAAAGAGGCTTTGTGCAACATCGGCTGTACCGTGGCTTGACTCTGGTCCATAGGCCGTTAGCGTATATTTATAAGGCAAACGATTTCTTGTGGTATAGCCATTTACGAGTTTGAAAGAGTCTTCTTGTGCTTTTCCAGAAACTTGAATGAGCGAGAGACCACCTATATTGGAAGGATCAGCAGCATTGACTACACTACTTTCATCTCCTGAATCGCTTTTGATATAAACTGTTGTGGAGCCTGAGACATCACCGTGGATCAGAAGTCTATCGGTTTTTTGATCGGCACTTGCTACGCCATCACTCCAAGCAATGTTGAAGTAAATCTTTGCATTACCAGAGGCGTTGTAGACTTCTTGCGTATCTGGTTTACCAGATCCTATATGCAATGTGTGATAATGATCTTCTACCAGTCCATCAAAAACAATAGAGCTGTTATCGAGATTAAGCGTAGAAATATCGGAACGAGATCTTTGAGCAATATCAAGCAGTTTGCCATCAGCATCTTTTTCTTTTGTACTGGTCTTTAGTGTCCATGTTGTCTTGTTTTTTAGATCAAAACGTACAGTTCTATTTTTAGCAATATTCGCTCTGCCCTCTAGAGTAGACTGATCAGCGCTTAAGGTGAAGGTGCCATTGGAGATCGCTTTAACCTCTTTATTGTTCCAATAATTGTCATTTTTCCAAGATTTTGGATCTTCGAAAAGACCATCTCCTAACAATACATCAGCATGGATTTCTGAATTTTTGAGATTGACTGTACCGATTGACAAACCTGGAATATCTTCCATGTTTGTGTTAGTAAAAGCTCCAACAAAAATTCCAGTACCATTTTCAGCGTGAACATCTGCATTGGTTAAATTGATTTCACTGCTTTTACGTTTTTGTGGATCATCTGGATAATCTAGATCAGGATTAGAGAGAGCTATAAATTGCAAACCAGCAACTCCTGCTATCATAGAAGTATTCACGACATCAATATGTCCGTTAAATGCCGCCCATAGTGCAACTTTTTTTGCTTCTATTTTATTTTTTATTGTATTCTCTGCTGCTCCAATATAACCATTCGTCATCTTAATTGTGCTATTATTTCCTGCAAAAAGACCAACATCAAAATTTTGAATGATTGTTTTACCATTTAACTTAATTAAACTATCAGTTTCTGCAACGTTTACACCAACGGTCATTGTTTTACTTTCACTACCGGTTATAATTAAATCTCCGCTAATGATTTGACTTCCACCGTCTGCATAAAAACCTTCATCGACATTTTGAATGGTTGTTTTGCCCATTAACCTAACTTCACTACCAGAGTCCGATGTCCATATACCAGTGCGTTCGTTGTCGGAGCCTTCAAGTGCTTCACCACCGATTATCGATAAGTTTTCGCTAATGATTTTACCACCGTTAACTGCTCCAAGGCCGTCCAAAGTATTGTTAATTATTGTATCACCATGCAATTGAATTGTGCTGTCATTGCCACTTACAAATGCACCGCTTCCTTTTCCCTCTGTTGTTAGAGCAACATCTGTGGCATCAATATGCCCTCCGTTGATTGCGAATAACGCTGTTTTGTTCGCGGCTACGGATCCTCCCGTCATTATGATCTTAGATCCTGAACCGTCTGCAAGGAGTCCTTCGCCATTAGATGATATAATGTTAGCATTGTTTTTTAAGATAATCGTACTGCTGGTTTCGGCGCTTCCTCCTACATCACGTCCACTAAATGATCCTCCTGAGACCGTTATTGTTGAGTGGTTATTTGCAACTATACTGGCGGCTGCTTGAGTCACTGTTACATCTTTTAAAGTGACGGTACTTTTATCTGCTTTTATTCCAAAGTTCAGTAACACATCGTCTTTATTATTCGATATCTTCACACCTTCCAGCTTGTTTTCACCGCTGTTACTGTTTAAAAAGCCGGCACCAACTAGAGAAGTTTTAATGGTCCCTCCAGTCATGTTTATTGCGCCACCATCGTTTGTTGTAAGTCCAATTTCACTATTACTAATCGTTGTTCCTTCAAGCAATTCAACTACACTGCCTTCGCCATTAGAAAATACACCAGACGATATATCTTCGTCACCTAGAGATACATCTGTAACATTTAGAGACACATTTGTGACCGTAATATGTCCACCATTTTCAGCAACCAATGCATTACCTTTCCCCGTGACGGTTCCTCCCGTCATGCTGATGGTGGAGTTTGAACTATTTGCATAGAGTCCAATGTTATCAGATGATGTAATGTTTGCATTGTTGGTTAAAGTGATGGCGCTGCCGTTTTGAGCAGATATTGTTGTATTTTGTGCATGAAATGATCCTCCTGAGGCTGTTATTGTTGAGTGATCATCTGCAACTAAGGCATTGGTTGCTTGCATGACGGTTACATCTTTTAAAGTGACGGTACTTTTATCTGCTTTTATTCCAAAGTTCAGTAACGCATCGTCTTTACTATTCGATATCTTTACACCTTCTAGCTTGTTTTTGCTGTTGTTACTGTTTAAGAAGCCAGCACCAACTAGAGAAGTTTTAATGGCTCCTCCAGTCATCTTGATTGCACCATCGTTTAGTGCTTGAAGCCCGAGTGCACTATTACTAATAGTTGTATTTCCAAGTAATTCAATTACACTGCCTTCACCAACAGAAAATACACCAGACGATATATAGTCGTCACTTGGAGCCACATCTGTGACAGTTAGAGCCACATTTGTGACCGTAATATGTCCACCATTTTCAGCAACCAATGCATTACCTTTCCCCGTGACAGTTCCTCCCGTCATTGTGATGGTGGATTTTGAACCTTCTGCATAGAGTCCAACATTATCAGATGATGTAATGTTTGCATCATTGGTTAAAGTGATAGTGCTGCCGCTTTTAGCAGATATTGTTGTATTTTGTGCATGAAATGATCCTCCCGAGATTGTTATTGTCGAATCATTCTCTGCAAATATACCGGCGGCTGCTTGAGTCACTGTTACATCTTTTAAAGTAACGGTACTTTTATCTGCTTTTATCCCAAAGTTCAGTGGCGTATCGTCTTTATCACTCGATATTGTCACATTTTCTAGTTTGTTTTCATGACTGTTACTGTTTAAGAATCCAGCACCAGCTGCAGAAGCTGTAATGGTTCCTCCAATCATCTTGATTGCGCCATCATTTTGGAATGCAAGCCCGATTGCACTACCACTAATTGTGGTCTTTCCAAGCAATTCAATTACACTATTTGCGCCATTAGAAAATACACCAAATGACTTATCGCTATCATTTGTTTTTAGGGTAACATCTGTAACAGTAATATGACCACCATCTTCAGCAACCAAAGCACTCGCTTTTCCCGTGACGTTTCCTTCTATCATTGTGATGGAGGAGTTTGAATCTTTAGCATATAATCCAACATCATCAGATGATGTAATTTTTGCACCGTTTGTTAAAGTGATGGCGCTGCCGTTTTGAGCAGATATTGTTGCATTTTGTGCATGAAATGATCCTCCCGAGATTGTTATTGTCGAATCATGATCTGCAAATATACCAGCGGCTGCTTGAGTCACTGTTACATCTTTTAAAGTGACGGTACCTTTATCTGCTTTTATTCCAAAGTTCAGTGGCGCATCGTCTTTACCACTCGATATTGTCACATTTTCTAGTTTGTTTTCACGGCTGTTACTGTTTAAGAAGCCAGCACCAGCTGCAGAAGCTGTAATGGTTCCCCCAGTCATCTTGATTACACCACCGTTTTGTGCTTGAAGCCCGATTGCACTATCACTAATCGTTGTCTTTCCAAGTAATTCAATCATGCTACCAAGGTCATCAGAAGCTACACCAAGTCCATCACCATTTGTTTTTAGGGTGACATCTGTAACAGTAATATGGCCACCGTATGTTGTCGTTACTGCTTCCTCTTTCGCTGTAATGCTCCCTCCTGTCATTTCGATGATGGACTTTGAACCTTCCGCATAGAGTCCAGCATCGTTATATGATGTAATTTTTGCACCGCCAGTTAAAGTGATGTTGCCGCCGTTTTGAGCAAATATTGCTGCTTTTTCTGCATCAAATGATCCTCCTAAGACTTTTACTGTGGAATCATATGCATCTATGGCAGTTTGTGCTTGCGTCACTGTTACATTATTTAAAGTGACATTACTGTTAGTTGCTTTGATTCCATTGATTAGTGGCGCATCATCTTTCCCACTTGATGTCACTACATCTTTCAGTTCGTTTTCTTTGCTCTTGCTATCTAAAAAGAATGCACCAACTTTGGACGCTGTAATGCTTCCCCCAGTCATTGCGATTGCGCCACTTTCTTGTGTTTTTAACCCGATTGTCGCATCATTGATCTTTGTATCAGATAATTCAATCACACTGTTTTCACCTTGAGACAATGCGCCGAATCCACTCTCAATTTTAGTACCCTTATTATATGCAGGGTTATCCCCTTCTGTAGTAGGTGCACTTGTGGTATCTTCCTTAGCTGTTAGAGTACCACCCGTGACTTTAATATGACCACCATCGTTTGTATACAATGCTGCGTCTTTTCCAGTTACGCTTCCCCCAGTCATTTTTATGGTGGTATTTTCATCATCGGCATGGAGTCCGTTACCATTAGATGAGGTAATGTTAGTACCGCCATCTACAGTAATGGTGGTGCCGCCCATAGCATATACGCCATCCATTTTACCTTCGAATGATCCTCCGGATACTATAACTTGAGAAACGACATCCGCAAGTATACCAGTTTCTGCTTGCTTAACTGTTACATTTTCTAAAGTGATAAAACTTTCGTTGTTTATTTCTATTCCAAGGAGTGATGATGCTTCATTTTTATTATCTGATATCACTACATTTTGTAGTATATTTCTACTATTCTTACTATCATCAATATAAACACCAGTTTGAGAAGCTGTAATGTTCCCCCCAGTCAGGTTGATGTTAGCGCCGTCTTTTACAGAAATACCAAAACGAACATCAGAATCAGTGCCTTGAATATTTAAGCCATTTAATTCAAGCGCACTGTTAGCACCTTCAACTGTTACAACATATTTATCGCTACCTGTGTCTGTATTTGTGTTTTTATTTCCAGTTACAGTTACAGTACTGCCGGTGATTTTTCCTTTGTCTTTTACATAAATAGTCTCGTACGTTTTTCCGGATATATCTTTTTCTTCGTTGGCAACGTCAAGAGTTTCAGCATGTGCAGTGAACTGGATGTTGAATAGGATGATAGCAGCCGCAGCCGTGCATGATAAAAGGGATGTTTTATACACCAGTATTCTCCTTATGAGAGCCCCCAAATATTCATTTCCCCGCAAACTTCATAAGAAGAAGTGAAAATGGATAGTTGTTATTAATTTCGATAATTGTCTTTATTTGGTAAGATATTTTTGGTTTTTTGTCAAAATTAAAAAACAAATGATATTAAATTTGTATTAATTTATATTTAACACACAATGTGTTTGTAATTATTTGTATTATATAATTAAATTTATTGTAAATCTATATTATAGAAATTATAAATATTATTATAATACTTACATAAGTTATATTATTTTTTTATAAAGTAATAATAGTATTTTCTGTAATACTTCTGCATTTTTATAACTTGTCAAAGTAAGTGATGACGGTAATAATCAAACACTATTGCTAGCACTTTTGATTAGTTATACCTTATTTATCATAATATTCTAATATATTTGATCTTGATATCCAAAGGAGTTGGGTGCTCTAATATAAGAATACATTCTTTCTCCTGTTGGGGATATTTTAATACTATACGACTAAGTTTTTATAAGCTGTTGATGTATCGATGACATTTGAAAGAGCCAGAGCCCAAGCTTATAAATCTTAATCAATGAAGATGCTTCAAGTTGAAGGCTTGAAATCAACAGTGCTTTTATATCATCAAAGTGCACCTTCATTGAAGGATTATTGCTTTCGTTATTTCGAATTTTTGACATATTTTTGACAATAAAATCTAAAAAATTGCTTCTGAGGAATTTTTTAATATAATATGTAACGTTTTTATGGCGATAGGTTTATGAGATATAAAGTTGAATTGGTAATCACCGTGATTGCTTTTACTCTCTCTGGTTGTTTTAATCTTGATGCTGAAAAAATAAAAAGAGACAAGAGGCTTTATCATGATGCATTCATGGATTGGTCGATGAAAGAAAAGTCTCTTACAAAAAATTATACTGCTATCATTATGGCTGATCCGCAACCGTGGCGTTTAAACTCTGGTGATGCCAATGGAATATCAAACAGAGAGCCATGGTTAAAGATAAATGAGCAGGTTGCTGGTGTGATAAAAGCGCACAAGGCTGCATTCCATATTGTCAATGGTGATCTGACGGAGTTTGGACAACAAAAAAACTATGATGATTATGAAAATGTTTATAAAACTCTTGGAGCACCTGTCTATGAGGGGCTAGGGAATCACGATTATGCCAATAATGTTGGTAATTGTACAAATCCTCAAGAATTCAGTTTTTACAAAGATGCTTGTTCTATAAGTGCAGTTTCAAGAATGGTATCGGAAATCAAAAAATACCGTAGTCAATTATCGCATTTCAATGCAGATGTTACTGAAAGCTTGGTTCCCATTTCGGGTGGAAATATTCGCTCGATAAGGGGGAGTTTGAGTTATTCTTGGGATTATGGAGATGTTCACTATGTGCAGCTTCACAATTATCCAAGCTATACGGTTGGTTTGAAGGGGCAGTCTACAGAAGTGCAAATCAATAAATCTTTAGATTGGCTTAGGAACGATTTAGCTGCTGCTGATGCAAGAGGTAAAGTGACAATCATTAATTTTCATGATGCGCGTGCTGCTTCCATTGATGGTGAATCCTTTTTTATTCGTAAAAAGAATGCTAAAGATTTGTCGGTCTTTAAGTCAATTATTACCTCTCATAATGTTAAAGCAATCTTCGTGGGGCACACGCATTATCAGTCTTATTGCCGTGCGAAAAATGATAAGGTTTTTGGAAATATCCCTATATATACAGCTGGTGCGCTTTTTAATGGAGATTATTACCTCATAGATGTGAAAGGCAAGACCATTCACGTTAAAGCCTATAATGGAGAAATAGGAAAACCGCTTTTAATTAAAGATCTTGGCGTTATAGGGAAAGACACCCAATTTTCGGCAAGTTGCAGTAAGTTATAATAGGATTTGTTTCTTTGTCTTAAAGCATGAGGGAAAAAGCGTATTATATGTGCGGACTTGAAGAGCAGTAGGAGTGTCTAAATGTTACTTAGAAATAGAGTGAAAAATCAGACATCTTTTTTATATCTTTTTCAAAGCTGTTAAGATTTCAGGTTATACGCTATAAGTGCAATGGTTTAATGTGAACTGAGCTTTAATACAAAGCAGAATAATGGTTTGTTATTCTATTTTTTCTTTTTAGGCATTCATCTTTGAAGAAAGGGGAGTTTGTCAAGGGTGTGTTCATAATTTGCTAGCACATGTTGTCCTGAATTATCAAGAAGGCTGTTTCTATTAGTTTGTTGCAGTATAATTATCAAGTTATGCCCTTTGTTAGAGTTTATAATATCTACTCATGGGCAACTCTTTTCTTTTTCATAAGAAAAGCTTTTTATTTTGATCAATTTTTTACTTATAATCTTCAAACAATTGATGTTTTGTGATGCTGTATAATTTCTCTTGATTAACCGTATGAACTTTTAGTTGTATTACAATTTTATCTTCTTCTTTTATACGTAAGTAAATCGTTACAATAAGTATGATATAAATATTGGAGTCTGTTTATAGCTGTTATGGTCTCATGCAATTATCCTTAGATGACTCTCACGTGTTTTGGCAGTTTTATCTTTTCTTTGAGAGAGGTGTACAAAGGGGATTTTAAGAAGTTCTAGTTTAGAAAGAGCTTTTTTGCCCGCGAACAGCTCTCTGATGCTGCCAAGGCTGGTATGGAACAAGCGGGCGAAGATCTGGCTAATTCGATTGTCGATGGCTTTATGTCGTCTATCTCACAATTGATGGATTTTTGTAAATCTTTGCCTAGCCGTATTAAGGGGTGGATTGGTTCCATTGATGTAAGAGAGTTTTTGCCAAGTTTTTTGGGAGGTAAAACAGCCATTCAGCCCATAGCACAATTTGCGGGGGCGGGGCATGCCAATTACTCTGCGAGAGAGCAAAGAGACAAAGACCGTTCCCCCATCACACACAATCAAAACGTCACAGTGCATGTTAATGGGGCGCGTGAACCCATGGCCACTGGTCGTGCGGTTGCCCATGCTTTGCAACGGGCACGCGCTAATGCGCTGCATGGCGGGACAGAATGAGGGGAGGGAGCCTATGAGAGATCCTTTGATGATGTTAGGTCCGCATCAATTTTATGTGGACTGGCTGAATTTCCAATCTTTTGAAGAAGAGTTTTCTGCCTCATGGGTTTGTATGGAGCGTTTTGGCAGGTCCCCCAGTTTGCAATTTACCGGCTATGGCAATGATGCAAAAACCATTCATGGGGTTTGGTTTCCAGAAGAATTTGGGGACCGGGTAGCGATAGATGCCATCACTACAACTATCCGAAGAGCAAAGCCTGTCCAGATGCTTCGTTGGATTAATGATACGACCTATAGTGTTCTTCTTCATGGACCCGTAGTAATCACCACGATCAATAAAGACCATGACTATATCAGTCGCTCTGGTCAATCCCAGCGCATCCGCTATTCCATTACGCTCTTGCCCTTTTTTAATGGCGGAAAACCACAAGGACAATACCAGGTGGGACAATACCAAGTGGGACAATACCAAGAGGGACAAACTCTATGAAGATACCAGAAAAGCATGTTGTTGTAGAGCTAGAGGATATGAGCCTCGATCTCCTTTGCTTTCACCATGTCATGGCTGTGTTAGGGGACCGTTCTCAAGTTGGGGGACTAAACGGCTATTTAGAAGCCACACTGGAAGCCAATCCAGAGATTGCCAAATATGGTGTATTTTTACCACGGGGCTTAAAGGTCATTCTGCCTGAATTTGTGTTGTCTAATCCCCAAAGCATGGTGAAGCGGTTATGGGATTAATGCGTACACACCCTTTTATTGTGGTCAAGGTGGGAGACAAACCTGTTCATGAGGTTTTTTACCAGCGTCTTTTAACCGCAACGATTACGGACCATACCGGTAATGAAGCCGATATATTTGAAGCAGAGTTTGACGATAGTGGCAATGATTTAGAGGTTCCCTCAAGCAACAGTGCGCTACAGGTGATCTTTGGTTATGAGAACAGCATCAGTGCCTTTATGGGGTGTTTTGTTGTCGAATCGGTTGTAAGTTGTGGGGGCAAGCAATGGAGAGATCTTGCGCCTTTGTGGCAAAAGTGCCTCGATGCGTAAAGAGCTCAAAGAACAGGTGAGTGAGCATTTTGATCACAAAACTGTTGGTGAGATTGTTGAGACACTTGCCAAACGCCATGGCTATCAAGCAAAGGTCAGTCCACAATTTATCAAACAAACTCTTCCTTATGTGATTCGTACAGATCAATCGGCGGTTGATTTTTTAACCCGTCTTGCGGACCGCATGCGGGCGCGTTTTTTAATCAAAGACCATAAGTTTTTATTTTTAAGCGGGGATAATTTACCAGCCCTTGAACTTCATAAGCACGACTGTTCTAACTGGGAATTCACATTAGAGCCACGCACGCAATACGGCACTATTGAAGCTTCTTATTTTGATCGCGCAAAAGGGCAGCAATGCCAAGTCAAGCATCAGACAGGGTTTAGCGGTCCCGTGCGGCGTTTACGGACTTGTTACACTTGTGAGGAGGAAGCACGAGCTGCTGCTGCTTCCGAGTCGGACAGGTTGTGTCGTGCTGTGGGCAGTGGTTCTTTGACCCTTGAGGGACGCCCTGAAATCATGGCGGATCAACCTCTCATCCTTCAAGGGTTTCGTGGGCAAATCAATGGACCATGGAAAGCCGCAACCGTCACCCACCGCTATGAAAAACAAAGCGGATACACAACAGAAATCACACTCGAGGCACCAAACAAGGGAAAAGAGGCAGGAGAAAAGGAAACCTCTGAGAGACAGAAAATCAAAGGGACAACTTGACCCTTTGATCGGTGTTGAAGAGTATTGAGACCAAAATCAAAAGTTCGCATTTTGGTGTGGAGGTAAGGAATAGGTGCAACTTGCACCAATTGCATGAGTACAGCAATAGGGTAATGTTTACCCAATTCCTCAAAGGAGCAATGGTGCAAACATTGCACAATTGCAGACTGAAGAGCAATTTGGTCAAGTTGACCGAATTCCTTAAACGCTTCTCTTTTTAATAATGTCCTGAATAATGTGCTTAGGATACAGAAAAATCATCAGTCAATTTATGCTAAAAGAAGTCATACCATCTTATATACGCTGCTTCTCAAATAATACGATTCCAACTCAATGATTGATCATCTCAAATTGCGATTTTGAGCAGAAAAGAAAAAGAGGCTTTAAATGATCTTTGAAAGGTCTTTGAAGACCCTTTGAGAACCCCTTAAAAACTCTTTGAAAAAAAATAAATTGGTACAAAACCTAGTGGCAAATTATACAAAACCTGCTGGCAAGCTACAGTAAGCTACACACACAATAAAAAAGTAATGGTAGCGGAGGAGGGATTTGAACCCCCGACACAAGGATTATGATTCCTCTGCTCTAACCTACTGAGCTACTCCGCCAAAATAAGCAATCATAATTGTCAATAATTACATCTTTTGCGGATATAAGGGGTAGAATAGTAAGATGTCAAGCATCGTTTTTAAGCTTTTCTCTTGTCATTCTATTTTATCCTCGATATGTAAAAGTGTAATTTTCATATGATAAAGTAAGGTAAGGCATGAAAATGGTGCCACGTGTAGCGGTTTTAGGATGCGGTCATTGGGGTGAAAATCATATACGGACACTCCACTCTCTCGGGGCTTTAGCAGCAGTTTCTGATATTGATAATGATCGTGCTGCTAGTTTTGCAACACTGTATGGTGTAGAGGTTGTTACACCAGATGATCTTTTTACTCATCGAGATATTGATGCGCTGGTATTAGCGTTGCCGCCACAATTGCATACGCAAAATGTGCTCCGTGCTGTTAAAAATGGTAAAGATGTTTTGGTGGAAAAACCAATAGCCTTGAATGTTTCTGATGCTAAACGCCAAGTTCAGGAGGCTGAGGCCTATGAGCGAGTTTTTATGGTGGGCCATATTTTGCGTTTTCATCCAGCTTTTGAAAAAATGTGTGAATTGGTGAAAAACGGAGATGTGGGAGATGTGCGATATATTTATTCTCATAGATTAGGCTTTGGAAAATTTCACACACACAGTGATGCTTTATGGGATCTTGCCCCTCATGATCTTTCAATGATTTTGGCGTTGACAGGATGTGAACCTTCCGAAATTCGCGGTGAGGGGGCTGCTGTCGTTGATCAGATTTCTGATTTTTCTCATATTCATATGATTTTTCCAAATGGTGTGCGTAGTCATCTTTTTACTTCACGCTTGAGTTCTTATCGTGAGAGGCGTTTAATTGTTGTTGGAACAAAGGCTATACTCGTTTTTGATGATATGGAACCGTGGAGTCGTAAATTGGCAATGCACCATTTTGCCGTTTGGAAAGAAAATCAAGAGTGGGCTTTTAGCATGGATGAGCTGAATTACATTGATGTTTGTGAAGATTTGCCGCTTACTTGCGAATTACGGCATTTCCTTCATTGTATTGAAACGCGTCAATCACCTCGTACAAATGGTGATGATGCTATTGCGGTTTTACGGATTTTAACAGCTGCTGATGTCAATTATAATAGATAAAAGAGATAGGTAGCGCTTTTGCATTCTTGTGATGATCAATGGAGTTAATATGCAATTCATCGACCTTGGGGCGCAGCGTGCGCGTATTGAAGATAAAATTAATTCTGCAATTGCGCATGTAGTCGCTAGTGGTAAGTATATTTTGGGGCCAAAAGTAACAGAATTTGAAGAGAAATTGGCAGAATATCTTGGCGTTAAACATGTGATTGCATGTGCTAATGGAACAGATGCTTTGAAGATGCCTCTTATGGCTAAAAATATTGGTCCAGGCGATGCTGTTTTTTGTCCTAGTTTTACATTTTCAGCAACGGCTGAAGTGGTTGCTTTGGTGGGGGCTAAACCTGTTTTTGTTGATGTTTTACCTGATACATTCAATATTGATGTTGAAAAACTTTCTCACGCTATCGAAATGGTAAAAAAAGAGGGACGTCTAAAGCCAAAAGCTATTATTGCCGTTGATTTATTTGGACTTTCTGCTGATTATGTGCAAATTGCTCAAGTGGCTGCAAAGGAAAATCTTTTTGTAATTGAAGATGCTGCTCAATCTATGGGGGGGAGAAGCGGTAATACTATGTGTGGTGCTTTTGGTGATGTGGCTGCTACAAGTTTTTATCCTGCAAAACCATTAGGATGTTATGGCGATGGAGGCGCTATGATGACCAATGATGATCATTTTGCAGAACTTTTACGCTCTATTTTGTTTCATGGTAAAGGTGAAACGCAATATGACAATGTACGTATTGGTATGAATTCGCGCCTAGATAGCATTCAGGCTGCAATTTTACTAGAAAAGTTTGCGATTTTTGAAGATGAAATGGAAAAGCGTGTGGAAATTGCTCAACGCTATTCCAATGGCTTAAGAGATATTGTTACAGTTCCAGAAATAGGAGAAAATATTCGTTCTGCTTATGCACAATATACGATTAAGGTAAAAGAACGGGATAAATTAAAAGATTTTTTACAAAAAAATTCTATCCCTACAATGATTTATTATAAAACTCCTTTACATCAACAGCCAGCTTATAAACACTTCCCTTATGTAAAAGATTCCCTTTCTGTTTCAGAGTCTTTAGGAGAGTGTGTCTTAAGTTTACCAATGCATCCTTACTTGACACAAACGGATCAGGATATGATTATCAAAAAAATAAGAGATTTTTATCACTCTTGAGAGCGTGTTTTTATCCTTAAAATTATGGTCAAAGCTCTATTGGTGATCCATCTTAGAAGGTATTTTTTGTTAAAGTGTGTGGCCAATATTTTGGTATTATTTCCTTTCTAGGACCTATGAAATGTTGTCCTTTAGAGCGGTGATATGATTAGAAAGTGAAGCTTCTAGACAAGAAGATATTTTTTAACAGAACGGTATGGGCTAAGAAACTTTGTCCTTTAGCTTAGCAAAAAAGTCACGTTTAGTAAAAAGGATTTGGGTTATGAAAGTTACAATGAACCTTTGTTGATTTTACTCTTCATTTAAGGTGTTTTAAAAGATAACTTATTTAACAGGGCTTTTGGAGAGAAAAGTTATTTTTTGGCGAATACGTGATGCTAGGTCATTTTTGCTTTTGGATTTTTGAATCAATGTGTTGATGGGTGATGTATTCCCCTCTTGTAGCGCTATTTGAGCTGCCAATGTTGCTGCAAGTTCTTTTGTTTCTTCTCGGAGTTCTTCTAGCAATTGGTGGTTAGCGGTCGTGTCCAGCTCATGAGTTTGGATTTTTTGTAAGCGTTGCTGATAGTGTGCGACTTTTTCACGCATCATTTGTCTTTCCTTTGGAAGTGTGTAGTGTGGCGATATTTTGTTTGATTGCTATCGCTTCTTTGGTGAGAGTATCTTTTGTGGGGAGGCATAGCCGATAAAATTGTTCTGTTACTTGGCTCAGTTGTATTTTTTGTTGGACATATTTTTTTTGCAAAAATTCGTACTTTTGTTGGTTGTTTGCTAATTCTACAGCATGTTGTGCACGAAGAAAATCGTGATTTGCTTCTATTTCCGCGAGTGATAATGGCATTTTCGCACAAACATCTTTATACGCAAAATGAACGGCTTTACGCCAAATAAAAGGAGATAAAAGCACCAGTAACCAAGAAGTGAAAGCAACTCCAAGTATAAAAAAAAGAAATGATTGAATAAGCATAATACCCCTTTTCAAATAAGAAACCGTTTAAAACGGATTCCATGTCGGTCTATGTGTTAATTTTAAATATCCTATATTGATACCAAGGCGTGCGCCGACTCCTGTACGTATTGGGATTAACAAGGTATTATGGTATTTTAGGACATGAAAACCAACACCTGCAATTAAATAGGCCGAACCTGAAATACCACCATAGCGTCTCCATAAATTATTTATGCCATTAAGATTGTAAACTAAGATCATTAAACGGGAGCCTTGGCCGCCAAAATCCCATCCTACTGAGGGACCTTGCCAAAAAACTTTATGTTGACCATAGCTTTTGGTAAAAACCATTCCTTCGCCATAGGTTAATCCAGCAAAAAAGGCACCAGAAGCTTCTTCTCCTAAAATATAGGCATTGGGATAACCGTATTTTGAAAAAATATTTTGAATTGCAACAGCCAGACCACTGGCTGTTTTTCCAAAAAAAATATGACCAGAATCAATAATTTCTTGGAGTGAATAATGAGGTTCGTTTTGCTCTATTGGTTTTAGTCGAGCTTGTGTAGTGTTTATGGTGATGAATAAAAGGAAGATTAAAGATATAATATTTTTGTACCAGTATTTGAGCAGAGAGAGAGCCATGGAGTTTTCTCCTTTTATTAGTGATAAACAAAAAGATAATATTAGAATTTTCATTCTATTCAAATAAAAAATAAGATATAAGGTTATTTAAATTCTTGAATTTATTTCTGAATTTTTTAGCATGATTGTTAATGTTTCCTATTATGCATCAGATGTTAAGAGTTTTTCTTTAAAATAAATTTTGTTTTTTTGAATCTAGGAGTTTTCAATCATTATGACATTAGATATTTCTTTGAAGCCTATGGATCTTGCTGCTTTGCTTTGTAGTCGTATTTGCCATGATTTGATTTCACCTGTGGGGGCTATTCAAAATGCAATGGAGCTTTATGATGAAGGAGGAGCTGAAGAAGATGCTTTACAATTGGTGCGTTTATCCGTTGCGAGTGCTGCTGCACGTCTACAATTTGCGCGATTGGCTTTTGGTTTTGCTGGTGCAAGTGGAGGACAAATAGATACACGGGCTGCGGAGCAGGTTGCTCAACAATATATGAAAGAAGAAAAAGCAACTTTAAAATGGCAAGCTTCTTCTTTATTGTTAGAAAAAGATGAAGTTAAACTTTTGCTTAATTTATTATTGATTGCAAACGCAACAGTTTCTCGTGGTGGTGAAATTGTTGTTATGATTTTGCAAGAAGAAAATAAACGTTCTTTTCGATTTGAGGTTTTCGGTAGAACTCTCCGTATACCCCCTCATTTTCTTGCGTTATTTCGTGGAGAAGTTCAAGAAGAGCTTATTGATGCACATGTCATCCAATTTTATTACACAATGTTACTTGCTCAGATGACAGAGATGAAAATAAATATTGATGAAAGTGATGGTTGTATTGTTTTAGAAAGTGTAAAAAAGCTTTGAATAAGAGAGAAGCGCTTAAGCTGTGTTGGGAAAAGTGGCTTCGATTGAACTTATGAGCGATAAGGTTATATGTGTAAATTGGGTGTGGTTACTTCTTAAGCTTTAAGCGCTTTCTATATGAGATTTTTAGTGCGCGAGTTCTCTACTTTTAATAGAGAAAAGATCTCGGGAAAAAATCTCGGCCCGCTACACTCCGAGATTTTACAATGTGCATGTTCACTGCTTAAGCGGTTTTTCGTACGTTCTCTTCAACTGGATCACGTAATACATAACCACGTCCCCAAACTGTATCAATGTAATTTACACTGGAAGAGACTGCTTCCAATTTTTTCCGCAATTTACAAATAAAAACATCGATAATCTTTAGTTCTGGTTCATCCATTCCACCATAGAGATGATTGAGAAACATTTCCTTGGTAAGGGTGGTACCTTTGCGTAAAGAGAGAAGCTCTAACATTTGGTATTCTTTACCGGTTAAGTGAACAGGGCGCCCTGCAACTTCGACAGTTTTTGTGTCAAGGTTAACGGTGAGATCTCCGGTAACAATAACCGATTGTGCATGTCCTTTTGAACGACGAACAACTGCATGGATACGTGCAATGAGCTCATCCTTATGAAAAGGCTTCGTCATATAGTCGTCTGCTCCAAAGCCAAAACCACGAACCTTGTCTTCAATGGCATTCATACCAGAAAGGATTAGGACAGGAGTTTTTATTTTTGCCAACCTTAGAGTCCGCAAGACATCATACCCTGACATGTCAGGCAAATTCAGATCAAGCAAAATGATATCATAATCATAGAGTTTTCCTAAATCGATACCTTCTTCACCCAGATCAGTGATATAAACATTAAAGTTTGCCGACTTTAACATCAACTCAATGCTTTGAGTAACTGCTCTATCATCTTCAATTAATAATACGCGCATTTTAGATCCCTCACTTTGCTCCTTCACGAATCATAAGGAGCATTTCTATTTTATATCAGTTAGCAAAACCACTGTTATAAAAACAATTCATTAAATCAAACACTTATAAAAAAGCGTTTATGAACATTTCAGTAGTACGCGTAACAATCACTACTAAATTCCCCACTATCCATGATAGTGGTTAACAAAATATTTTTATTTTTGAAAGAGGCTACAAAATTATTTTAGAAAAATCTTATATTTTTTAACATAATAAAAAAGGAGGGCTTTTTCTATAAACTTTAACTTAAAAAAATTTGTAAAAGAGCTTTATAAATTACTTTTTTACAATTTCAGTGTTTATTTACTGAGCTTTAAACCTCTTCAGTTTATAATGGGGGGAAAAGTTAAAGAAATAGTTATTGCTCTTTAAAGCAGATTGTATTTTCAGATGCTTTAATGCAAGGCAAAAATTATTATAATTTCAAGTTAAGAGACTGTTTTTGTCGGATAGATATATAACTAAAAGATATTTATTGGGTGTGAATACGAGTTTTGAGTTGGCGCAATCAAGGAGTAGTGAGTATGAAGCCACGAGAAAATATGGTGCGATTGAGGATGTTTCAAGTGCGTGGAAAGCGCCGTGAAATTGCACAGCTTGAGATGATGATCGCAGAATTTGAACGAATGGTGTTAGAGTTGGAAGCACAGATTACTCATGAAGAACGTAAATCTGGAAACAATGATGTTCACCATTTTGCTTATTCTGCTTTTGCGCGTGCAGCGCGGCAAAGACGTGATAATCTGATCAATTCAATTCGTGATTTAGAACTTCAAAAAACAAATGCTGAAATTGCTCTCCATGAAGCTAATACAGAGCTGCAACGTGCACAGCTTTTGGAAGCACGAGAAAAGAAGATTGCTGCGGATGATAAGGATATTTTGATTCAATCTAATTCAATGGTTGGCTAATTTAATGGCTGGATGATAAAAGCAATTATTGAAAAATCCATTCTTTTAGGTTTATCTTTTGGATATAGTATAAAATAGCCAAACTTCTATCAAGTTTGGCTGTTTTATAGATTGCTTTATGTTATTAATCAATGGCAACTTAATGCCTATAGTGTTGAATCTTGGTCGTTCGTAATCCCGCTAAACCGTGTTCATCGATTAAACTTTGCCATGAAAGAAATTCTTCTACAGTCAAAGTATAACGGTGGCATGCTTCGTCAAGACTTAACAATCCACCTCTGACAGCCGCAACAACTTCAGCTTTGCGACGAATCACCCAGCGCCGTGTTGTTTGCGGCGGTAGGTCGGCAATTGTAAGCGGACTTCCATCTGGCCCAATAACATATTTCATTTGTGTTTTTATCAAGTTGCTCATTCGTATCCTCTACCTTTAGTCAAGGACTTGATTCGTTTATAGAGCATGAAATTTAAAAAAGAGCTAAAAGCGCTGAAAGAAAATTAATAAAGTGATTGGGTATGTAAAAAGAAGCTCAAGTTGAAGTGTGTAGAAGAGATTCTTGCAATATTTTACCGGATTTTTCAAAAGAGAAAAAAGGTTTTCTAAAAGGATTTCTCCTAAACGATTACCATTATGCCTTATTTCCATCATTCTTTTTTTGTTTGCAGCAGCTTTTAAGAAAGTAATGCCTATGGTTGTGGAAAGGATAAAAAAATAATATAAAGACAATCAATCGTGTAAAAGTGCTAAAGAGCGTGCATCAGAATGTCAACATATGGCTAGCCATTAAACAGAGCATTAAATAGAGAATGAATACATGTTTTTAAACAGTCTTGATTTACCAGGACAACCTGAGGATTCTCGCATTGTTGTTGCAATGTCGGGGGGGGTTGATTCATCGGTTGTTGCAGGTCTTTTGAAAAAGGAAGGGTATAATGTTATTGGCATTACGTTGCAGCTTTATGATCATGGGGAAGCAACGCATCGGGTGGGGGCGTGTTGTGCAGGACAAGATATTGAGGATGCACGCCGCGTTGCAGAAACATTAGGAATACCGCATTATGTTCTTGATTATGAAAAGCGCTTTCGCGAAGCTGTTATTGATCCTTTTGCAGAAAGTTATGCTCATGGAGAGACCCCAGTACCATGTATTGCATGTAATCAAACGGTTAAGTTTGCTGATTTATTAGCAACCGCACGCGAATTGGGGGCGGATGCTTTGGCTACGGGACATTATATTCGTTCGCGTTCCAACGGAGCGCATCGAGCACTCTTTCGTCCTCTCGATAATGATCGTGATCAGAGTTATTTTCTCTTTGCAACGACACAAGAACAGATTGATTATTTGCGTTTTCCACTTGGTGACCTTCCAAAAGCCCGCGTTCGTGAAATGGCAGCAGAAATGGGCTTTGTGGTTGCCAATAAGCATGATAGTCAGGATATTTGTTTTGTTCCACAAGGAAAATATTCAGATGTTATCGCAAAACTGCGTCCAGAAGCAGCTAATCCTGGCGTTATTGTCCATATTGATGGAAAGATTTTAGGTAAACATTCGGGAATTGTTAATTATACGGTTGGTCAACGTCGTGGTATTGGGGTGTCAACGGGTGAAGCGCTTTATGTAGTTTATCTCGATGTGGAAAATGCACGTGTTATTGTTGGACCGCGTGAAATGTTAGAAACGCATAAGCTTTTTTTACGTGATGTGAATTGGCTTGGTGATGAGTCGTTAGATAATTTCCCTTCTCAAGGTATTGAGGTGGCTGTAAAGGTGCGTTCAACGCGTCCTCCTCACCTTGCGCGCTTACATTATAAAGAAGGTATTTTTTCTGTTGATTTATTGGAATGTGAAAATGGTGTGGCACCAGGGCAAGCTTGCGTTCTTTATGATGGAAATGGTCATGAGGCGCGTATTCTTGGGGGAGGATTTGTAACACATTCAGAACGTGCAGCTGATACTGAAATGATGTTGAAGCGCGTTTTATGCAATCTCGAAACAAAAGATCCTGTTTCCTCAGAACTAAAAACAACAGCTTTATAAAGCATAGTAGATTGATTTATAATGATATTTTTTAATCTTAAACTTGAATGAGAGACTTCCGGAAGATTTTCTCATTGAAAGTTTGTTTTATGATTGAATCCATCAAAATTATATCTTCTGCACGTCATAAGCGGGGTTAGGGGGTGGAAAGTGATGAAAAAAATGTAAAAATGTTTTTTATCAATGCTTTCAAAGGCTAGGGAACGGCAATATTATTGGAGACTGGTAGATAACATACAACATTAGGTATGTTCTATAACTTGAAGTGTTATCATCTTTAGTGGTCAAAGTTGGTAAAATGAGCAAGTGCAATACCTGAGGCTGTGGCAACATTAAGGCTGTCAAAACCGTCAGTCATGGGAATACGTAAGGTGTTTGATTGTTTTAGTATGTGGAGTGGTAAGCCATCGCCTTCTGTTCCAAAAATAAGTGCTATTCTTTTGCTTTTGTTGGCTTGTTTGAGAGTGTGTGAGGCAGAAGGGGAGAGTGCATAAAGATGAAAGTTTTCATCGTTTAGAGCAGCTATAATGTCATCTATATCAGCGTTTTGCGTATAGGGTACTTTTAAAGCAGCGCCGGCAGAAACTCTTATTGATTTGCGATAAAGTGGATCGCATGAGGTTTTGTCGACAATAATGCCATTACTGGCAAAGGCTGCTGCATTACGAAAAATTGATCCCATATTATCGTGATTCGAGATACCACATAAAACAAGAATCAAAGCTTTTTCTGGAAGATATTGTAAAAAACTTTGTAAGGATGGCAGTATTTTGCGTTTACCAATACCCAGAACACCACGATGAACATGGAAGCCGGTGATATTATCCATAACTTTTTGTGGAACGCAATAAATGGGACATAGGGGCTGTGTTTTTTCTAAAAGCGGTAGAAGTCCAGAGAGACGGTTTGCTACGATGAGCAGTGAGATGGCAGAAAACTCTTTCGAATGTAGTAATGCGGACAATGTTACTTTGCCTTCAGCAATAAATTGATGTTGCCGTCCAACAAGATCTTTTTCACGGATATTATGATAGGCTTTTAGGCGTGGATCATCTGTTTCATTGATTGTTATGATATTCAAATGCATGCGAGATTTTTAGTGCTTTTTTCTTATGATTTCCAGATGTTAGAATTTGTTTTATTTAAAAAGAAGAGATAAAAAAATATTTTTTAAAACTTATGGTAGAATTTGTATTGACAATATGCAACCATAGGTATAATGTAAAAATACTGATACGGAATCATATATTTTTTCTCGTATCGGGTGCAGTGTCTTGGGTCCCCGCTATTTCCCAAGTTCTGTATGCCCTTAGTTTTTAAGGGAAAAGAATCTGGGTCCCCAATGCCCAGATTCTTTTTTTTGAGGGTAATCATTGTTCTTCTTTTTATATCTAAATTTTTCAGTAAATCATATTTTAAAATCCTGTTGACCTGTAAAGTTACCGTAGAGTGCTAAGATATTTTTTCTAAGGTGCAAAGATGGCTTATAGATGGGTTATAATGCACATCATAAGACTGAAAAATAATGCATGATCATGATAGATTTGAGCAAAAACAAGTTTTTCGTTTATGAGAAGTGAGATGGCTTTAAGTTATTCAGAAAACGATTAATAATGAAGGTTATGTGTTTGATTGCTCTTGGGAAAGCTCTTTTTTCTATTATTTTCTCTCTTCTTTATTTATTGGTGCTGTTCGTGTAACTGAGCAGTTTTTACGATAATAATGGTGAGCTGAGGCGTTTATTGTATGATGAAGCTTCTGTAATATTGAGGAAAGATCGTCGTTATGCCAAAAGTATAATGATATGGTTGAAAATATTAATTCCCTATTTCGTGAAGAAAAGGATGAGGTTCATGGATGTAAAAATCAATATACAAAGCTTAACTTTATACTCTATTTTTATTGCGTGTATTGTTTTTGCTTTGAAATATTGGGCATATCACATCACAGATTCGGTTGCACTTTATTCTGATGCATTGGAATCAATCGTTAATATTCTTGCGTCATTGGCAGCATGGTGGGCTGTTAAAGTGAGTATGAAGCCAGCAGATCATGATCATCCCTTTGGGCATCATAAAGCGGAATATTTTTCCGCAATTCTTGAAGGGGTACTCATTATTATTGCGGCAATTGTTATTTTAAGAGAAGCATGGATAGCTCTTTCTACCGTTAAATTGTTGCAGAAACCTGGAATATGGCTTGTTATTCATCTTATTGCAACTGTCATAAACTGTATGTGGGGAATGGTTCTTATTGGGCAGGGAAAACTCCATCGCTCACCGGCTCTTAAAGCTGATGGAGTACATTTTATAACTGATGTTTTTACGTCGCTTGCAATTTTAATTGGTTTGATTGCCGGTTTTGTCGGAGGATGGGGAGCTTTAGATCCAATTTTAGCGATAATCGTTGCCGTTAATATTCTCTTACAGGGCTGGAAGGTGATTAGAAATGCTGTTCAGGGATTAATGGATGTTGGCGTTGAATTGAATGAAAGCATGCGGATTCGTGAGCTGATTTCTGCAAATGCATCGGGTGCGCTTGAGGTCCATGATTTGCGGACGCGTGTTGCTGGGAGGGTTACTTTTATAGAGTTTCATTTGGTTGTGCCTGCTATAATGCAGGTAGGAGAAGCACATAAAATTTGTGATAAAATCGAAGCTGTTCTTCAAAAAGAATTTGATAATGTGCGTATTTCTATTCATGTCGAGCCTGAAGATGAGGCAAAATTGCCTCCTGGTACAACGGTGATCCCTTTTATATAAAAAGATTTTTTCAAATGGGTTGTCATGTTACGAACATTAATTTTTTACGGTGTGGCAACTCATATCTCTTGAAAATACGATGATGCTCTTTTGTTGATTGTATTTTTGCATCAATAAAGGGGAAGATTAAACAGAGTCTCTTAAGGCAAGATTTATTTCGTACACTGTCATTTAAGGTGTGGTGAGATAAGACCTATAAAATTTGATCTCTTAAGCATTTTTTGAGTGCGCGGTCAATGCCGAGCAGTAAGGCTTGCTGGTGGCGTTTAATTGAATTACATGAAATGGTTATCCGCTGAAATTGGCTTAAGAAGATGTATTGTTTACGGGGCTGTCAAGAATAGATCTCTTGGTTTTGAGGGCGAGAGGAAATAGAGCTTAATTATAAATTTTATATAAAATACTTTGTGAGACAATAATCATAACATACCTTATTTTACTTATGCTTGCAAAAAAATATTTTTTATATTCATAAAGATTAGAATGGCGGTGGTCTATAGATAATTCTTAGCTCGAGCATATGAAAAGAAAGTATGATACAAGAAATAACAGAGTTTTGCTTGCCTTCAGCCTTCAGTCAGTAAAGGTAATTATAACCGCCATTCTTCAAATATGATTTTATCCGTGTAGATTATACAAAGTTAGACGTTTATCTGAATAGCTTCAGTATATCTATTAAGAATAGAAAAGCTATTTCATATCGCTATGATGTTATTCAAGGGCTCTTAAAACGACGATTCCTGGTGTTTTTGCAACATAATCCATAAAAGGGGTATCGACGACTTTTTCATTTTCTTTGTGTGAAGGAGCATGTCGTAACATCGGCCCTTTATCTGTCATGATAAAGAAACTCACATGTGTTACATCCAATCCAGCAAGTTTTGCATAAATACCAATGAAATCCCCTGATTTTAAACGGCTTATAACCTCTTCATTAATAAAGTTACTTGGAATATACGTTATTGTGCGTTTCACAACTGGAAGTCCAGGAAGATAGCTTTCACCATCAGCTTTTTTGTTGAGATATTTTTCTATTTTTACCGCATGGGGACTTATTTCAGCGGTAATATCAGTGGCGAGTTTATATTCTCTATAAGCCCAATCCGTAAAAAAATGTTTCCGATTTAAAAAATCAACATTACCGTTAATATAACGCGTTTTTATGACGTTATTTATGAATTCTGTTTGGGATGTTGATTTGCGCAATGCTTCAACATAATCCATACAAGTGAAGTTATCTAAGCTTCTAAAATCAATAATCAGTTTTTCTGGTGTATTTTCTGAGCCATGTAACATATTAGCTTTGTAAGGTGTTCCTAAAAAAGCTTCAGAAAGAAAGTCAATCACGGCTCCTTTTTCGTGATCATTTATTTCTGAACGCTTTTTGAGAAGAGCATTTAATTTATTTAAAGTATAGGGATCTAGCTCTACGCTGGTTGTTTGTTGTGTTTCTATTTTATTTTCTATCCCCCCCTCTTGTGAATAAGAATTTTGGACATCACGTCCTATCACTAGCATTAAAGTGAGAATTAATAGGGATATTTTTTGCATTTTACACACCATTTTTAAATTTAACAATTCACGGACAACACGTACTAAAAGAACTGTTTTCTCATGCTTATTAGATTTTAATGTAGTAATAACATATAATATTGATTGATTCAATAAATATAATCAGTTTTTACAGTATTAATATATTTTACGATGATTATTAAATATTTAAATTATTATATGGCATTGATTTATCTAATAGAGTTGATGTTTTAAAAATTAGCAGTATGATAAGTTGTAATAATGTATTATAAAATTATTTTGATATTCTATGTTTTACGAGGAATTGTTTAATGATTTATTCTCATAAGTATTTTTTTAAATTAATATAAAATATATTTTTTATATTTTGATAATGATATATCAAGTAAAAAATAATTTTATATTTTTATCTTGACTCTTTTTGTAATTTTTAATTTGTTATTATTTCATATATGAAAATTATACAGCATAGAATACTTTTAAAAGGAAAAGGGAGTTAAAAGAGAGCGGGGGAGTCATTGTATGCGTAAAATAGTGTGTATGTTATGCAAGACCAAATGCTCAATCCGAAATTTGTTCAGCGTGGGCTCATTTTAGTGTTCATCACTTTATTGTTAGATATTCTTTGTATTGCGATCATTTGTCCTGTTTTGCCTGAATATTTTTCTCAATTAACTGGAAAAGAGGTCAGTACATCTTTTGTAGAAAGAGGAAAATTACTTGCAGCTTATTCAGTGATGCAGTTTTTGTTTGCTCCTGTTATTGGCAATCTCTCTGATCGTTATGGTCGTCGTCCTATTTTGCTTCTCTCTATTATTTGCTTTGCTCTTGATAATCTCATATGTGCTATAGCATGGAGCTATTCTATGTTATTTATCGGGCGTCTTTTGTCAGGGATAAGTGGCGCTAGTTTTGCAACTTGTACAGCTTATCTTGCGGATATATCTGATGATAAAACCCGTACACGCAATTTTGGTCTGTTAGGCATTGCATCCGCATTGGGGGTTATTTTAGGATCGTTTATTGGTGGTTTTTTAGGTCAGTTTGGTCCGCGTATTCCGTTTTATTTTGCTGTTGGTGTTTCACTCATTAATTTTATTTTTTCTTGGGTTATGCTTCCAGAAACCCTTTCTTTATGGAATAGGCGCTTTTTTGATATTAAGCGGGCAAATCCCTTAGGTGCTTTTTGGCATCTGAAACAATACCCGATGGTTCTTTGGGTGTTATTGGTCTTTTTTCTTTATTGGTTTGCGGAATCTGTATGGTTAAGCATTTGGGCTTTCATTGCAAAAGAACGCTATGATTGGAGTTCTTTTTCTATTGGACTCTCCTATAGTGTTTTTGGGATAGGCCAATTTATTGTAGTCGCTCTCATTTTGCCTTATTTTTCTAAACGATGGAGTGATTGGCATATTGTTATAGTAGGGCTTTTGTTTGCCTCTGTTGCTATGCTGGGTTATACATTTGCGACGCAGGGGTGGATGGTTTATATGGTTTGTGTGTGTACTATGCTTGAGTATCTTGTTCATGCACCTATACGTGCTATTGCTTCAGCGCAGGTACCGACAAATGTACAAGGAGAACTGCAAGGAGCGATGACATCTGTTATTTCGTTGAGTTTAACATTTGGTTCTGTTTTTTATGTGTTTCTTTTTGAATGTTTTACAGATAAAAATGCACTGTTTTATTTTTCTGGTGCTCCTTTTGTTGGAGGCTTTTTTCTTCTTGTTGTTGCGACAGTTATTTTTGTCTTGCGGGTACGTTAATTTGTTGAGAGGGGCTGGTACGTACTATTTTGCTAGAGAATGCACAAGATAAACAAAATGTATCATTTTATAGGCAGAAAGTTTTTTGTGATATTTGTTTCACAAAGTGTTGTATAGAATATCGATATATCCTTCTCATTTAGTGAAAATAATTTTTTTATTTTGTGATATTGTTTGTATAGGGGAGACCGTATTTTTTCTATTGCTTGCAAATTAATATCCAGTGCTAATGTAGCAGCATATTGAAAAAAAAGATTAAAACGTATCTGAGTTAGATGTATCAGTATTGTATGAACAATTCCAAATTTTATATGGCAAATTGGAAGTAAAATATTGCTTATATTTGTTGGCATCATTTCTGGAATCGAAAGAAAACCTCATTTTGGAAGAATATAAAGTTGTAAAATTGAAAAGATGTTTTCTGTTTTGCGATTACTTTTTTATTCGACTTTACAGTTTTCAAAACCATCTACGGCAATATCTTTTAAAAAGTAGAGATTTGTTGCACTGTCTTACACTTTAATTTTTTTATTCTTTAGGAGGGATTATGTTTCTCATGCACAATAGAATGCTTAAAATTATATTGTGAATCAAATGCTTATTTGAATATTAGGCACTTTACTCTTTTTAAAAATGGTTTTTATCGACCCACTTATCTTGCTTGGGGGGAGAAGCCAATGATTTTGATGGATACGACCTTAAGAGGAGAGGAATGAGAAAAATTTAAGCTATTCAGAGCGCTCTTTTTAGTTTCAGAATGATCAATAAGAATATTTATTCAATAAGTTGTAGGTATAAAAATAATATAATTGTGCGTAGGAAGATGATATAATTTAAAGGAGAGAAGCTAAAAGGTGAGGCTTTTTATTTTAAGATATTTTTTTATAATTCATAATGAGATCACTAAAATGCTGAAAGAGGTAGTGGCTATCTTGTGGTCCCGGAGAAGCTTCAGGGTGATATTGAACAGAAAAAACAGGTTTTCCAATGATTCGAATACCACAGTTTGAGCCATCAAAGAGAGAAATATGTGTTTCTTGAACATGTTGTGGTAAAGAGGAAGAATCTACGGCAAAACCGTGATTCATCGATACAATCTCAACTTTTCCAGTGTTAAGGTCTTTAACTGGGTGGTTGGCACCATGATGTCCTTGGTGCATTTTCACGGTCTTTGCACCAACCGTAAGAGCGAGAAGTTGATGACCAAGACATATTCCAAAAATTGGTAAATTATAATCAATTAATGTTTTGATTGTTGGAATGGCATATTGAGCCGTAGCTGCGGGGTCTCCTGGTCCATTAGAAAGAAAAACGCCATCAGGGTTCATTGCCAGAATTTCTTTTGCAGTTGTGTGGGCAGGCACAACAGTAATGCGGGCTTTTTGTGTTGCCATAAGGCGAAGAATATTACGTTTAATACCGTAGTCAATTGCAATGATATGAAGATTGTGCACATTGTTTGTACCGTATCCTTTATTCCAACTCCATGGTTTTTCATCCCATTGCATTGATGATTGAGATGTCACATCTTTCGTAAGGTCAAGATTGACAAGACCTTGCCATTTTTGCGCACGTTTCTTTAAAGAAGGAATATCAAAATTTCCATTAGCATCATGTGCAATGACAGCATTTTGTGCACCTTTTTCACGAATAAGAATTGTGAGTGCACGTGTATCAATACCACAAAGTGCAATAATTTTACGCGTTTTAAGCCATTGATGAAGATTTTCATTGGATCGATAATTTGAGGGATGTGTAATGTCTGCTTTGAAAATAGCGCCAACAGCACCATGACAATTGAGAGGAGAGAGATCTTCAATATCTTCGCTATTTGCCCCTACATTTCCTATATGAGGAAAAGTAAAATTAACGATTTGTTGTGTGTATGACGGGTCTGTGAGGATTTCTTCATAGCCTGTGATGGCGGTGTTAAAACACACTTCAGCTTCAGCTATACCTGTAGCACCTGCTCCTTTGCCTTCAATAACGGTTCCATCTGCTAAGACTAAGAGGGCTGTCGGTTTTTTGATACTCCAAGGGTGGCTGGGTGAAGTCGCTTGTATCATAGTATGTATCCACAATTTATTCTCTGAAAGGTATAATGATCAACTTTACACAAAAATCATACCTTTAGCAGATGCTGTGTATATTATTCTGGTAACGTTTCGCTTGAAGTAGGCAGTATAAGTACATTCCATGAAGAGGTAAAGTCTTGTTTTAGCTTTTCGAAGATCGAGTCCTTAATTATTTTTTATTCTCCATTGCAAGATGGATAAAGATTGGTTAAAAGGCATCTTCTTCTTGAACAAAAATTGGATAAATTTATGTTGCGTAACCAGATTGATGGGGCTCTTAGGGCTGCTTTGAAAGCGCAAGATAGTGCGCGTCTTGCTACACTTCGTTTAATGAATGCTGCAGTTAGGGATCGTGATATTCTTTATTATGATGAAGGGAAGCTAGAAGTGGATGATCAGCAGATACAGTCTGTTTTCACTAAAATGCTTAAACAGCGTGAAGAATTGATGCGAGCCTATAAAGAGTCTGGTTGCTTGGAATTGGCAGAGAGAGGACAAGCAGAAATAGAAGTTATTCGTGAATTTCTTCCCTATCAACTTAAGGAGATGGAAGTAGAACAGGTTCTTTGTGAAGCTTTGGCACAAACAAAGGCAGAAAAATTACGCGATATCGGTAAGGTGATGGCATGGCTTAAGGAACGGTATGCGGGGCAAATGAATTTTTCTAAAGTGTGCAATAGTCTTCGTAAGAAATTGCAATAGATCTTGTTAATTCAAGGGGATTGGAAAATGTTTTTTATTGTGCGTCGCCTTTGTAAATCAGTAGGATGTTGATAAATGTCATTTATCTTGTACTTACATACTATTATCAAAAAAATAACTTTTTGATATCAACTAAACTTTTTGGGCTCTCATAGAGCAATGAAATATCTTTTATGTATTATATTTTTCTGTTCTTCAAAGCTGTTAGACCATTAAAAAACAAAAAGATTATAGAGTTTTTACTTTTTTAAAAAGATCTATTGTCAGCACTGTTAAAAATTTTAAAACAGAATGATTAAGCTAATTGATACAGATTTCCAATTTTGGGGAGTGTATTATTGTCTTTTTTGCTGTTTCAAAGCATTTGTTTGATAAAGAGTTACCGTATTTTAGAGTAGTGATTATTCAGCAAGAAATTTAAATATAGATGGTTTTATCAATATGGTGTGTATCTTTTTAATTCAAGTGCTGGTTTTAATGATAAGAAAATCAGAATTTTAGAACGTTTTTTCTAGGGAAGAGATTTTTTAAGCTGAGTTGATGAAATAAAAGGATATTTTGAAAAGAAATCTTTGTTTTTAATGTGTTCTTGAGATAATTTTGAAATTCTTTTCTCTGATTAAATCCCTTATAAGCTATATGAAATCTATAAGTTATGCAGAATAAAATGAGTAACCTCTATTTGTGGGGATACAGTGGTGAATCTGTTAAAAATAGTTCAGTTAGCAACAATGGCTTACCCGTTAACCGCAAACGGGAACGGCGTGCCCATAGCGCACCTTGTTGACCAATATGAATGTAATCGCGGGTTAATTTGTCATTGTTAAATAAATAATGTCCTAGAGGTACAGTTCCCAAATGCATCAAGGCTTGATTGTGTAGGAGGGTTTCTTGTGGAATTACAGTGCGTCCAAGGAGCCAAGGTTTATTATCTCCCATTAATATGATTTCGCGTAGCCAATAACGCGCATTTTCGGGGAGATGCTCTGCTTCTTCTGTTAATTTATCTTGCGTAATAAAACATTCGCGTTGTGGTTGAACTTGGAGGCAGGTACAATATTTCTTTAATCGAAGCGTCATCGAGCCCGATTCCATGAGCCAATCGCGAACGTTTTCTGGTATTGGAGGATTTTGATCAGAGAACCACGTTAGAGGCGGTAAGATGGAATCTTCAAGATCAGACATCGCTTTACTCCACAGCTAAAGTCTTATTCCATATGTTATGTTGGGTTAAATAGATAGCTCTATTGTAATACAAGGAGTATAAAAGCAGCAAGATTTTAACAGGAAGATATCAAAGGGAAAATCGAAAGCAAAGGTCTTTAAAAGAAGATATGCAGGAAGTATATATTATAGGATTTTTTCATTTAAAAAAGCAAAATAAAGTATTATGTTTTGTTCAAAGCGCTTTCACAATGCATTACGGAAATTTCTTTATCGCATGAGAGCAATGGGAAAAATGTTTCGTGCTTTAAAATTCGTTTGTAACGCATATAAAGAAGAGCTAAAAATTCATCTATGCAAGATGATATAAAGAGGAAATTTTAAGAGGAACAAAACTTTATTTTATACTTTAGAAAGTGAAGAGATATTCAAATCTTTTGAATTGAGATGTAAAGGAGATCGTATTCTTTATAATAAAGAAGTTTATATTAATGCATATATTTTTGCAAACTCTAAAATATATTATATTATTAAAATTTTGAAATATTACATCACATAATTTGTATTAATTTTATAATAAATTTGCATTAATATTATTAATTTTTACTTATATATTTTATTATTAAAAATAAATTTAAAAAAACACATTATAATTTAATTTTTATATTTATTTTAGATACTATTTTCTTTCATAGATTAGAAAAAAATATTTATCATTTTATTCTTGCCGTCTCTCTTTATTTCTTAAGAATGTAAAAAAGCGCTTCGAGTTTTTCGGTAAAAAGGGTATTGTTGATAGAGTGTATAGGTGTTAAGCATTATACGGTAAAATCTTTAATCATCGTTAGTGATTTTTGTAACCTTATGAATTGTTATTACAGTGAGATATGCTGGATTTGCGCACGTGGTACAAAAATCAGTTCGTATTTTGTTAAAATAACGCAACATATCTCTCCTCTGATATGCGTAAGTTTATATAGGTATGAAATGGTGCGTTATAAAGTTCTTTACTGCATTTGGTTTTATAATACGGTGATGGTGTATGCCTAAAATCACAGCTTAAGCATCTCACCATCATATCAAAATTGGTAACAACAAGTTACAGGGGAATATTTTAAACTCTGCTCGTTGTTTCCTAGTTTTGTATTGAATCCCAAAAGGTGTAAAAAATAAATACTCTATGATCGAATTTTTTGTCCTATCCATATAAGAATACAGGCTCCTATAAAACCTGAAATAAGATAGCCAAGCCAACCAGCAAAACTTACACCTAAAAGACTAAAAAGAAAGCTTGCTAGTGCAGCGCCAATAATCCCTAAGATAATATTTAACAATATTCCTGTTTGGCTTTTCATAATATACTGTGCTGCCCAACCTGCAATCCCGCCGATAATAATAGCAGCAATCCAACCGATGTTTGCATTTTCCATGATACCCTCCTTTGCCTGAATTTAAATTGTAACTAGAGTAAACTTTGTAAAAATCAAGGTTTATTCCTTTTTTAACCAGTGGAAAGGATATTTCTTTTAGATATTTTACTTATTACTTTCCTTTATATAAAAATAATATTCACATTTATATCATAATAATACTTAATAAGTATAAATATACAACATATTTTAATTTATAAATAAATTAATTATTTGATAAATATGAATAAAAGAAGAAAATATTAGTAGAAATGTTCTAAGAACTCATAAAGTGTATTTATAAGCTTTTTAAATCTCTCTCTTAAATTAAAAAAACAATTGTGATTAAAGCAATAAGTAAAATGGATATTTAAAAGTTTGGAGCTTGCCAATTGATATCAATGATGTTTGAAATGAAAACTGTTTCGTTGATACGTTATAGCATGGCTGTATAGGTTGAACCTCTACCAATCTTGATATAAATGTTGCATTTTTGTGGGGTTTTGTATTTCTTATAGAGTATTTCTGTTTCGCTGCTACTGTGAAGCGGTTCCCTTTTTACAAGGCGGGTTTAGGTTGGAACTATCATACTCTTGACCTACTCTTTATGTGTTTAACAGTCTTGGCTTTGAGATGGTTAGGCATTTTTACATCTTTCTTCAAGAGTTCTATTCTACATGCTGCTTTGTTTGTAATGTGCAAGCAAATGACTTTGAGCAAATCATCATGAATAGATTTTAAATGAAAGAAACTTACGATGAAGAAAGCTCATTTAAATTGTCGAATAATAAGATATTATTGATTAGATCAATATCTTGACCATATTCAAAATTGAATAATCGATGTGATGTGTGTTTTATTCAAGTTATTTGAAAAGTTTAAGTTTTTTCTGCTTGTTCTTCAGCAGGGTTGCGTAGACGAGAACTTTGAAGAAGTCCCTGTTCTTCTAAAATGGGGTAGATCATTGAGGTCAAAAGAGAGTTGATTTGTTTAAGGTCGCGCACAGTGTCGAGATGAAGACTGGATGATTCTACATTTTTGAGATCCCCTTCACGCAGACGTTTAAAATGTTTTAAACTCATCTCTTTTTCTAAGTTTCGTAGCTGATCTTTTTTTTGTACCAATAGGTGTGCAGTGTGTGTATCACGTGAGACGAGAACGTTAAATGCTATATGCGCGTTGGCTAGTACAATGGCGTGGAAACGAAGGAGGTCATTCCAGCCCTCGCTGCTGAACTGTAAACCTTTTTGTTGTTTCTTTTTAACCAGCATCAACATATTATGAATAATGATATCCCCTGCTTGGTCTAATTTTATACAGGCGCCTAGAAGTTCTTGCGTTTGAAGAGCTTCTTCGTCAGATAATTTTTGTCCCGCTAATCGGGCAAGATAAAGTTTGATGGCGATATGTTTTTTGTCCAATATGGTGTTGAGTTGGTTGAGTTCACGAATAATATTGGGATCAGGCTTTTCATAAAGTCCCATAATTTTTTCTAGCATGATGTCTACAAGATCACAAATATGAATGACTTCACGCATGACATTCGAGAGGGCGAGAGTTGGGCGATCAAGAACACTGTCATCAAGAGCTGTTTGATCGGATAAATTGAGTGTTTTGTCGGCTTGCATTTTTTTTGCACTTATATTCACGATCTGAGTGGTTAATTTTAAAACCCATTTTGAAAGAGGTATTCCAGCAAGGAGAATGAAAACATTAAAAATGATATGGGCGTTGATCACTTGAGTAGGGGCGTTATTGCCAAGCCATGTGATGGGAGGGTGAAAGGAGAGAAATAAGATAAGTATAAGGATTGACCCTGCCCCACGCATGAGTAAATTTCCTAAGGGAACGAGGCGGGTATTAGGAGAGGCGTTGCGCGTTAAAAGTGGTGCTATAAGAGAAGAGCCAAAGTTGACACCAAGAACCATGACAACACAGAGTTGCGTATGGATAAGATCGTAGTTGGCAAAATTGACTAGCAAAATGATTCCTGCAATGGATGAATGTAAGAGGTAGGTTAAGCCAGCAGCCAACAAAAAAGTGGAAATAGGATCGGTTGAAAGATAACGAATGATGCTAGGTAAAATTTCGCTTTCACGTAAAGGTTCTGTCGCGGTACTTATCATCTCTAAAGATAAAATCAAAAGACCAATACCGATGACAATACGTCCTATTTGACGCCATTCACGTTTTTCTGTTGTCATGAAGATACAAGTGCCAATTAAAAGACACAAGGGTACAACAAGAGTGAGGTCATAGGTGAGAATTTTTACAACGATTGCTGATCCTAATTCTCCTCCACGTACAGCCATAAGTCCTGCTACTCCAGAGACAAAACCAGATTCAACGAAAGAGCCAACGAGGAGTGTTATTGCTGTAGAGCTTTGTAAAATCATTGCTGTAAAAAGCCCAAAACTTACGGCAAACAATGGTTTTGAAACGACGTGGCACATTTTATATTTAAGTCTGTCACCATAGGCGCGTTCAACTCCTGTGCGCACCATGCGTGTGGCCCAGAGAAGTAAAGAAATAGCGCCGGCAAGATGAAGGAGTACCAATGAACCATTCATGATACTTTATTCTTTCTTTGTTGTTGTGAATGTGGTTGCCTCAAATTAATAAATTGAAGTTTATTGTTTTTATTTCACTTTTGCTTTTAATACTTGATTAAAATCATAACCGCTTGGATTTTGAAAAACCTTTAGACCGAAACAGGGTAGAATGGAATAAAGGTGATCAAAGATATCGCCTTGAATTTGTTCATAGTCGATCCAAACGGTGGTGTTCGTAAAGCAATAGATTTCTAAGGGTAAACCATTTTCTGTAGGAGGTAATTGTCGTGCCATATAGGTCATATTAGGGTTGATGTTTAGATGCTGTTGTAGATAAGCAAAAACATAAGCACGAAAAGTTCCAATGTTGGTTAAACGGCGCGTATTGGCTAAGACATCATGATTTTTATCTAATTGAGCGTTCCATTGTTCGATTTCTGCTACTTTTTGCGTGAAATAATTTTCTAATAAATTAAATCGGGAAAGATATTTTTGTTCTTCTTTTGTGAGAAAATGGATACTTGATTGATCAATAAAAAGGGAGCGTTTGATGCGTCTTCCACCCGATTCTTGCATTCCACGCCAATTTTTAAAAGGGTCGGTCACAAGTTTACGGATAGGAACTGAGGTGATGGTGTTGTCGAAATTTTGAACTTTAACAGTATGCAAGGCAATTTCAATAACATCACCATCGGCACCGAGATTGGGGATTTCAATCCAATCACCAACGCGAACCATATCAGTAGATGAAATTTGAATACCGGCAACGAGAGAGAGAAGCGTATCTTGAAAAATTAACATGAGAACCGCGGCCATTGCACCAAGACCAGAGAAGAGAATAAGAGGGGAGCGGTCAATCAATGTAGCGACCATTAAAATTGTTGCAACAGCAAAAAGTGCAATTTTAGCAATTTGAATATAACCTTTTATTGGTTTTAGTCGTGCTGTTGGTCGTTGTTCGTAAAGGATGTTAATGACATTGAGACAGGAAGAAATTGTCAGGACGACAAAGAAGATAATGAAGGCGTTGGCAACATTACTGATGACAGTGCTAAATGCATCGGGCAATGTTGAGATAAAATTAACACCAATTGAAAGAATAAAAGCTGAAATGATATCCGCTATGTATTGAATAGCATTATTAATATCGATCGTTGTATTTTGGGGGAGAAAAGAAGAGAGTTTTTTTGCTCCGTGAATAAGTAATTTTCGTCCTAGAAAGTTCACTAAAAGGGCAGCTATAGTAAGAATAACAAGCCAAGAAATAGCCTCTAACCAAGGATATTGAGCAATAAATTCGATCACTTTTTATTCTCCATTTCTAAAAATATATGCAGTTGAGGGTTTAAAATTTTACAACTGCTTAAGAGGAAGTATTGGAATTATGCTCTAAAGTCGTTAAATATGCAAAAAAGAATTTTCAAACTCTGTGAGAGATAATGCGTTTTCCGCCCGATTTCCTTAATGAACTGCGTACGAGACTCCCAATTTCAACAGTGATTGGTCAACGGGTGGATTTTGATCCTCGAAAAAGTAAGCCTTCACGGGGAGACTTTTGGTGTTGTTGTCCATTTCATGGTGAAAAAACGCCAAGTTTTCATTGTGATGATCATAAAGGGCGCTATTATTGTTTTGGTTGTGGTGTAAGTGGAGATATTTTTACCTTTTTGTGTGAGCTTGATGGATTGCACTTTTCAGAAAGTGTAGAGCGTTTGGCTGATTTTGCGGGAATGAAACTCCCTATTTTGGATTCACAAAGTCATAAACGTCAACTGGAAAAAGCTGACCTTTATGATGTGATGAAAATTGCCACAGATTTTTTTCAATATAATTTACGCGATAAAGGAGGTATACAAGCACGTCGTTATCTGGATGCACGTGGTGTTACACCAGAGCTTGTAGAGCGTTTCCGCATTGGTTTTGCACCGGTAAGGCGTACGGCTTTGAAAGAAGCTTTAGGTACACGGGGCATTTCAATAAAGCAAATGGAAGAATGTGGGCTTCTCTCAGTGCATGAGGAGAGCGCGGATTCTTATGACCGATTTAGAAATCGCATTATGTTTCCTATCGAAGATTTGCGTGGACGTGTGGTGGCTTTCGGAGGGCGTGCATTAGAGAAAGAGACACGAGCAAAATATCTCAATAGCCCTGAAACAGTGCTGTTTCATAAAGGAAATATACTTTATAACGCGGCAGCAGCTCGCAAAAATAGTCGCTTTGTTGGCGATGAAAAAATTCATTCACTCCTTGTTGTTGAGGGGTATATGGATGTCATTGCATTGACTAAAGCTGGTTTTGAAGGAGTTGTAGCACCCTTAGGGACAGCATTAACGGAAGCGCAAATTGAGCTTTTATGGCAGATGGGGAAGGAACCTATTTTGTGTTTTGATGGTGATGATGCTGGTTTAAAAGCTGCTTTTCGTGTTGCTGATCGTGTGTTGCCTCTTTTAAAGGCTGGGGTTTGTGTACGCTTTGTTTTGTTGCCACAAGGGAAAGATCCTGATGAAATTGTTTGTGCTGGTGGAGCTCAGCTTTTTTCTTCTTTTTTGCAAAAAGCTATTCCTTTGAGTGAGCTTTTATGGTGGCGTGCTACCTATGGAAAGCATTTTGAAATTCCAGAGGCACGAGCAGCGCTAGAAAAACAACTAAAACAACAAATTTTTACGATTAAGGATGAAGATGTCCGTCGTTATTATTTGCAAGATGTAAAAAAACGCCTTTTTGATTTTTTTCGTCCCTCTTTTTCAAAACAAAAGGGGGAAGGGCGATATGGTCAATCTTCACCAAATAGGACCTTTAAAGATCAAACCTTTTCTCTGTTAGCAAATTCTGAAATAGTACGAAATTCTTCGCAATCTATCCCTTTGCGTGAAGCAGTGATTTTACTCACTTTAGCTTACAATCCTGAGTTGTGGTATGAAAATTTTGAAATTCTTTCTGAGTTAGAATTAAAAAATACTCAATTGATAATTTTTCATCAAGCTATGTTGGAAATTCTTGGGGACCAACAGCTTCATGATAAAGAGACGATGGTTGCGTTCTTAGAAAAAAGAGGGCAAAAGGCTCTGTTAGAGCGTATGAAACATCTTGTGCAAAATATTGGTATGCGTATTATTCTTGGTGGAGCCCCTATAGAAGATGCGCGTGCTATATTAAAACAAGCTGTCTACTTGCATCTTCAAGAACACCACCTACATAAGAGGTTACAGGATATTGAAGAGCAACTTGTAGAAAATCCTAAGAGTGAGGTTTTTGATCTGCTTCGTGAGGTAAAAAATGAGCTGGAGCAGATGCAGGCAACAGAAGCGTTAATTGAAGGATTTGGAAGTTGGTTGGATGAAAAAATAGACGGGAATACACAAGATACGATAAAATGATTCGCTTTTTTAATGCGAATCAGTCACTTAAATTTTAGATGAGGAAGTTTATGTGGAGTGACATTTTTATAAAGATGACAATTAAATTTTAGGAAAAGCGGGTAAATTTTAGGAAAAGCGGGAAATTGGTTCTTACGATAGGGTGCAGAGATTATCTCAGAAGGGCTGAGAGGTGTCGGGGAAACTTCTGGAGTTTTCCCGCGTTTTTGTCTGGATGTCAAGTTTGTCTGGATGTCAGGGCGTATACAAAATGTATTCTTTCCAATGGTAATCTCTTAACAGGAAGTATATATGAGTAACTATTGGTAGATTTTAGTGAGAACAAAAAAACTGGTCACATGGAAACTATGGTTACATGGAAACTGTGAAGTGATCGAGTGGAGTTATGGTATGGCAACAAAGGTTAAACAGAAAGATAATGCAGAAGTAACAAACCAAGCGAGTTTGGATAGTCCTCTTCTTGATTTTTCTGATGATGCCATCAAGAAAATGATTAAACTTGCCAAAAAAAATGGTTACGTAACAATGGATGAACTCAATGCTGTTCTTCCTTCTGACGAGGTTACATCCGAACAAATTGAAGATATCTTGGCGATGTTCTCTGAGATGGGGGTTAATGTTGTGGATGATGAGGATGAAGTCGAGTCTGAAAATTATGAAGAAGAAGTTACGGTAGAGGGGGGTGATTTAGTAGAAGCCTCTAGCCACGCAATTGCAACGACAACGAATAAACGCGAAGTAACAGATCGTACGGATGATCCGGTGCGTATGTATTTGCGTGAGATGGGAGCTGTTGAGCTTCTTTCGCGGGAAGGCGAAATTGCCATTGCTAAGCGTATTGAAGCAGGGCGTGAGACAATGATTGCAGGACTTTGTGAGAGTCCTTTGACTTTTCAGGCTCTTATTATCTGGCGTGACGAGTTAAAAGAGCAGCGTATTCTTCTTCGTGAAATTATTGATCTTGAAACGACTTATGCTGGTCCAGAAGCAAAGCAGGCTCCTGTTATTGAGCGAAGTGAAGTTGATAAGACCGTAGAAGAAAAAATGTCTTCTGGTATACGTAATATGGGGGAGAGCGCAGGAGAGAGAAACATTGAAGACGATGATGAAGAGGACGAGGACGATGTTAACTTATCGCTTGCTGCAATGGAAAATGAACTTTGTCCTCAAGTTATGGAAACATTGGATTTTATTGCTCAAACCTATGTAAAATTACGAAAATTACAAGATCAGCATGTTGAAAGCAGTTTGGCAGAGCGTAAAGAGGGGGCCCTTACATCTTCTCAGAAGAAGAAATATATTCAATTAAAGGGTGAGTTGATTCAAGCAGTAAAATCTCTTTCTTTAAACCAAAATCGTATCGAAGCTTTGGTTGAACAGCTTTATGACATTAATAAGAGATTGATTCATAATGAAGGTAAGCTGAAACGGATTGCCAATAGCTATGGTATTGGCCATGAGGATTTTTTAAAAGAATACCAAGGGCGTGAATTGGACGCAGATTGGATGAATTATATTGCTGCTTTGCCTACACCTGGTTGGAAAGAGTTTTCGGTGCGTGAAGCAAAAGAAATCCAAAAACTGCGAAGTGAGATACAAAATCTTGCGCAAGAAACGGCTATTTCGATTGGTGAATTTCGTCGGATTGTTATGCAGGTGCAGAAAGGTGAACGCGAATCAACAATTGCAAAAAAAGAGATGGTAGAATCTAATTTGCGTCTTGTCATTTCAATTGCAAAAAAATACACTAATCGTGGTTTGCAGTTTCTTGATCTTATTCAAGAGGGTAATATCGGTTTGATGAAGGCTGTGGATAAGTTTGAATATCGGCGCGGCTACAAATTTTCAACTTATGCAACATGGTGGATTCGTCAAGCTATTACACGTTCAATTGCTGATCAGGCACGTACAATTCGTATTCCTGTTCATATGATTGAAACAATTAATAAAATCGTTCGTACCTCGCGTCAGATTCTCCATGAAATTGGACGAGAACCAACACCAGAAGAATTATCTAGCAAGCTTTCTATGCCGTTAGAAAAAGTACGAAAAGTTCTTAAAATTGCAAAAGAACCTATTTCTCTCGAAACGCCTGTTGGTGATGAAGATGATTCCCATTTGGGTGATTTTATTGAGGATAGGAATGCGTTATTACCAATTGATGCAGCTATCCAAGCTAATCTGCGAGATACGACAACACGCGTTCTTGCTTCATTAACACCACGAGAAGAACGTGTTTTGCGGATGCGTTTTGGAATAGGGATGAATACCGATCACACATTGGAAGAAGTGGGACAGCAGTTCTCAGTTACAAGAGAGCGTATTCGTCAAATTGAAGCAAAGGCACTTCGTAAATTAAAACATCCTAGCCGTTCACGAAAATTGCGCAGTTTTCTCGATTCTTAAATAAAAGAATTCGTGTGCATTTTAATAACTCCCTCTTTCTTCCTAATGAAGGGGGGAGGTGCTTCATGTTGTACTTGGATGCTTTCTTGAGAAAAACATAGGAAGAATTTGAACAATCTAGAAAGTTTTCGATGTTTAATGTTTTTCTTAGTTTTGGGGCTTTATACTTCTCTGTCTCAAAAGAATAGATATAGGGCAAAGGGTGGTTATGGAGTAGAGAGTAGGGGGGCTTTCAAGAAATGAACGATAAAAACATTACCTTGCGTATAGCGCGGCTCGTTTTTAAGAAATGAGATCTATTAGGAATAAACTTATATTGCAACATACGGACTTTTTGATGAAAAATGTATATTCTTTGCGGAATTTTTCTATCATTTTAGGTGACGCATTTTATTCTTCGTTAAGTTTACAAAGAGATGTTTCAATAGGTTATGTTCATTTATATGCGCTATTTTTGAATATTCTCTTTTTATTCAGATAGCTTTTAAGAACATGGTTTAAAGTATACATTAAGTTGAATCTTTTTAAGAGACAGAAATAGATAAAATTATAGAAATTAAACGTTTCATTTTTTATAGATCGTCTTAATTAAAAAAGGTGTGTCTGAGTTTATGAGTGGAGAACTTCCCTTTTGGAAAGTAAAAAAATTAGAAGAGATTTCCATTTCTGAGTGGGAGAGCCTTTGTGATGGCTGTGGCTGTTGTTGTCTCCATAAAGTTGAGGACGATGATACGGGTGACCTTTATGCAACCAGTATTGCTTGTCGTCTTTTAGATGGGGAAACCTGCAGGTGTCGAGATTATGCTCATCGTAAATCAATTGTACCAGATTGTATATCGCTAGATATTACGACAGTTAAAACAGTGCGTTGGCTCCCAGAAAGTTGTGCTTATAGATTAATTTATGAGGGAAAAGATCTTCATTGGTGGCATCCATTGGTATCAGGGGATTGTCAGACGGTACATACAGCGCATATTTCTGCACGCGGACAAATAGAGATTTACGAAGACGAATTATTATCTGAGGAAGATTATCTTTATCACATTACTGGTCTTCTACGTGAAGGCCAGTAATATGATTTTTTATACAACTTGTTTGTGACTTAATCGATCGCAAAGACTACAGTGACGCTCACGTTATAATTTAATTCACCACCTGCAAAATTTGTATTTGCGTAGCTTACATCTGCTGCTCTACTCATGAGACGTGGTGTTGGGTGATAGTAATCATCCTTTTCATTGATTTCAATAATTTTTCCTAATTTTAAATCGGCTGCTTGCGCTATCGTTTGCGCTTTTTCAATGGCTTCAGTAATGGCTTTTTTACGTGCTGCTTGATAAAATGGCTTTGTATCTGCGTTGGTAAAAGTAATGCCGTTAACTGAATTAACACCTAGTGTCATCGCTTGATCAAAGATTTTACCAGCATTGGTAAGATCACGAATGCGCACGGTTAAAGAATTTGAAACATGATAGAGTTTTTCATTATTCTTTTTTTCGTGGTGTTTATCAGAGGTCGACTGATAAATGGATAAGCCTGATGTTTGCAAATCATTTGCTTGGATGCCATTGTTTTTAAAAGCGTTTATAATATCATTGATGGATTGATTATTGGAAGCTAATGCCTTTTGGGCAGTTTTGTCATAGGTAACAACGGCTAGATTAATAATGGCCATATCCGGTGTTGCTTGACTTTCTCCGATTGCTGTCACTGTAATCGTTGCATTTTTCATTTTATTTTCTTCAGCATAAGCACGTACAGTCAACGATGTGGCTAAGAGTGTAAATGCTAATATAACTGTTTTAACCCGAGAACTCTTCAGTGGTTGAATTTTCTTTTCTATCATATCTATACCTTTATATTTGTCAGTTAATTATTCTCTCATTTTTAAGAGTTTTTGTAAAGAAATTAGAGCACTGAAAAAAAAACCAATAGAAAAGAGAAAAAGATGGGTTATAATCTTTGTCAGCTCTTGTATCATAGGGCATTTTAGTTTAGAGAGAAACAACCTATTTAGGGCCTGTAGCTCAATTGGTTAGAGCCAGCGGCTCATAACCGCTTGGTTGGGGGTTCGAGTCCCTCCGGGCCCACCAATAGGGAAATGTACAATAGAAAAATGGATCGCTTATATAAAAGTTTTGAGATTCTACCTTTTTCGTTTTTTATTTATTTTCCTGTTTGTTTTAGAAGCTTTTGGTCGTTGTTTGTTGCAGTTTTGTCTCTCAGTCGCTTTAATATGATGGTATGTTTTCTTAGTCTCATCAAAGAAGTTCTCTCATTTGCAACCTTTTAGCATTTGGATTAACTGATATGGGTCGCTATTTACTTTCTTAATTCATATACTGTTTTGTACTTTTTCTATATGGTGTTCTTCATAAAATAGAAGGCTAAAAGCTTCATTGGATAAGTTTATTTATACTTGTTCTGCAAATAAACAGACCTCAATAAAACCAATTTTAAAGATTGTACCTTTTCAGAACAAATGGCTCAAAAAACATTTAGTGTAAATTTGCTTTTTTCTAAGTGATGTTAATGTCTTTTAGACGTTCGAATAGCATCATTGTGATGAAAGGTTAGTGTATAAGAGAATGTGATCTATGGGCATTCATATGTATCATGGGGGCAACGATGATAACATTTGTTGATATTTTCTTTTTCTCAAGAAAGGAATTCTATTTAATATTTTGAGAAATATTGTTCATAGTGACGGTGGCGTGTTTTCTGAAAAGAATTTTATTAATTGTTCTTTGAAAAGTCAATTGAGTGATTGTTTCTATCGCTTTGCATCATCCAGATTCTATTGTAATAAGCATTTTATTATTCTGTAAGAAATGTTTTCTATGATATTGGAAAATTTGTTAAAATGCCATTTTCTGTTTTTGTGTATTTTTTGCTTAATGTTTAAATTATAGAGTTTTCATGTGATCCGAATTATTATTGAAGAGCAGATGTCTTTTTTGATTTTACTCTGATAAGGAATTGGCAATATTGCGGTAACCCTAGCACTTTTTTGTATTGCTAACATTTTTCTCGTATTGATCGTATAGAGAGTTTTATCTTTATTATGAGTTTTTTCTCTTATGAAAAATTATTGGCAGGGAGGGTGTTTTTTTGGAAAAGTATACTTCTTCTTCAAAGTCATACTTTGAAAATATAATTCTTCATTTGCATAAGGGGATTTCTCTCTTGTTGTAAATCTGTATAAAATTTACGTACAAAGATTGTGCGTGATGATTCGTTTTATTTTTTAATAGTATCATTTTTGCTTATGATAGAGACTTATATTAGTATTTACAAGGTGCGTTTAGAGGAGAGGTTACCTGTAAATGTGTTACAGAGTTTTAGGTAGTGTGGCTCTGTTTATAAGAATTTATTCCTATAACATTGTTATATTCTTGCTTTGCAATATTGTTAAAAAAACATAGATGGTGCTATGTAGAATAAATTGTGATGTATTTTTTTCAAAAAAGCTTTTTCGTGTTCTCTTATATAGAGTTCAGGAGTGTCTTCAGGGATATTTTCACATTAGTTTTTATTGGTCCGAATCGCAAGATCTGCGTAACATTATTCGCGTTTTTGATAGATTATACCAATTTTCATAAGAAGGTCTGGATCGTGTGATGCTTTCTGTTTCACTATGGTACATGACTAATAGAACTTCATCTGATTTTGTAAAATAAGTTTGTACACAATTGCTTCCATACTGCCTATTGCAAATATTTTTTTCTAAGGTATGAGATATATTTTGAACGCTTTAGCGTTATATAGTGTGACTACATGGAGTATGACTATGAAGAATGATAAAAAATTTGAAACAACTTTATCTGATATTATTGTGAAATGGGAGTCTTTATCGACGTCTCAAAAGCAAGCGATATTGGATAAAGTAGAAAATGCTACAGATTCTGCTCATTCAACAGAACATTTAAGGCTTCAATCTTCTTTTTATCTCCAGACGAAATCAAAGTTATGAGTTTTAAGTCTTCATCGGAGATGTTGAAACCAGTTATTACATATATGGCACTAGCATTTCCCAGTGTATTCAAAATAGCCATGAGTTTATCTACAGAAGGTCTCTTGCCTCCATTTATCATTTGTTGGACGTAATTTTGTCCACAGCCTGCAGCTCTGCTTATTTCAATCATTGTTCGTCCGTCACTTTTTATCAATTCAACTAAGCGTTGGAACCAATCTTTTTCAGTCTTTGTCATTTTTAGACCTTTACATATTTACGCTATAGCGTTAATATTGCGTTGCGAATCCAGAATATATGATACAAGGAGCGTGAAAATATCCATGTGTAGCTCTTCGCTAAGGAAGCATATAGAGTTGTTTTTAACTAATAACAAAATGTCCCCATACACTTTCAGATTCGAATCAATAAAAATGGTTGCTTAGTTCCACGGTTGTGAAAAAGTAAATGTGTATACCAGAAAGGGCGATACACACTCGTATGTTTATGAGATTTCACTATGATAGTATACGTAGCAGCATTATAAATCAAGATATACCCCAACATCAGAATTTGTAAAAAAAATTCTGCGTTGAGGTAGTGTGTGAATATAACGAAGCTTTAGAGCCTTAAGAGATAGGATAATGGCTGTAGAAAAAATGTAAATTGCATAGACAAAGAATACTGATTTCTTCTTTATTGTAATAAATTAGATCACTATCAGATGGTATATCGTATATATGCGTAAAAAAAATGGGAAATATCAAAAAAGTGATCTTGGATATTTTATTAAACAGGAAGGTAATCTGATCCACAAAGGTGGTTGTTTGGTAGAATTGTACATTCGATCAATGCCCTTATGGGGATGAATGTGTTTTTATGATGCTGCGGTTTATAATGAAGTCTGTGTTTATAATGATGTTGTTATTGATAACAATGCATTAACATATGGTTGTTTAGTGGTTCGTAAGAGTTCGCATGTTTATGAAAAATAAGAACTTTATCGTTATTTGAATATGAGTGGAGATGCATATGTTTATGCTAATGCGGTCTTTTTTGATCAAGTTTTGAATGCTCAATGTATTGAATTTTGTGGTGATACTCGTGATTTTAGAAAGGCTCGAGTTTATAATGATGCTTTAGTTTGTGGTGATGTAAAGATTTGTGGGAAGGCAAAATTTTACAGAAATGCTGTGCTTTGTGACACTGAAGATTTTTGTAATAATGAAAAACTTTTATATATAGCCGCATTCCACATGGCGTAAAAAGGAAGATAGGAACGATTTGGGCAAGGCTTGTATGATTGGATTGCGTCGTTAGTTTTATTTGACGTTCCTTATTTTTTGTATTTTGTGTCAATAAATATGTCGCAAATAATTGGTGTGAGTGTAGATTTAGCCGCTTTCAGAGATTTGTTTGCGTCATTTATCAATGCTTTAATGGAGAAAATAAGAACGCCGAGAGTGATTGTTCACACTTGGAACATGCGATTTATTGCATTCTTTTTTTGATTGAGGATGAAACAAATTGGTCAAGATGATCACTTGAGCGACAATTAAGGGAGATCCAAATGAGTGTAAACGAAATTTTATTGGGAGCAATGATTGTTGTTTTGTTGTGCAGCGGGGTTATATTTCGATTTTCTTTATATTATCGCAGTCAAGTGAAAATTTTAAAAGAGGAATCTAGAAGAATAAAGCATGAGTTTTTAAGAGATACTATGAAGATGACTGAAGAACGAGATAGGGCTATTAGAGAGCAAAGTATGGTGATTAAAAGACGCGACCAAGCAATTGAAAAACTGAAAAAACAAATTAAGCAATATGAAAAAAATGAAAAGAAATATAAAAAAATGCTTAAATCTGAAGATGATAAAGAGTGATTGTATTCATATTTTGCATTAAAGGGTTTGGAAATGTGTTAGGAAGATTGGAATGACGAGAGAGATAAACTTTAATGAAGCCAATTATGGTGCTGATGGAGAGATTGTATTGGAAGAGAATATTCAAGTTTACTCTGATTTTATGACAACATTTAAGTTTATAAGACAGAGCGTCGTTGATCATAAAATAAGAGTTTATGATGATAAACCAGTTTATAGGTAGGCTAGTTATTAAAAAGCGCGTCTATACAATCCAGCAATTTTATATTATTGCTGGAAACAGTTTTGCACGTTCTTTTTAGATGTAAGGTATAAATGCTACGATAGTTTCAGCTAATAGGTATAAAAAATTGCATGATAATAGAAAGAAAGAGATATTTGCTTTTTATGAAGATGAAATGGGTAAGTCAGTTATGATTATCAGATACAGAAGAGGAATATGAACGTAAAAGATATTAATATCTTGTAGAGTAAATATATTTCTCATTGATGATTTATCTTCTCTTCATGTGCGTTTATTTTTTATGAAAAATACAAAACTTAAGAGATTTTCTTTTTGATAAAGGCTATAGAGATTTGAGTATGATTGAAAATAAACATATAATCTGTAAGAATATGAATGTTCTTTGTGAGTGTCAGAAATAATACAAAAACTTCCTCTCATTGAGGGCAAATCAATCACTTTTCATTTGTCACAAAAGTAACTACCATACCATTATACAAAATAAACGCTTGTTTTAATGGTAAAGAATGTTAGGACTGTAGTTCTCTAATAAGAGCCTTATGTGTAATTTCTTTTATTTGCTCAATATTGATTAGGATATCTTGTTTTGTTGGATAACCTTTACTAGAAAAAGCAATTTTTTGTGCATCTCCTGAGATTAAACGCCAGTACCATTGATTGTGAACTCCTTGAAACACCTCAAAATACATGCTTCCCACCTCATAAAATAGCTGATAATTTTCAGGATAAATATTTAACTAATCCACTTGTAAACATTAATGTATGTCTCTCTAGGAAGTCGTCAATATATTCCCCTTAAATTTTCTGACCTTAAAAAATAATTTCTATGAGAGCTATTATTCTTTTAACAAGAAAAAAAATATTGTCAATAAGACATGAATGAGAATTTTATACTATAAAATTATTTTTTTTAATTTAAAGACACTATACTTTCATTTACAATGCAAATATTTTTCTGTCGTTACAGAAATAAAGTCTATAAATTATATAAAACTTCACCAGCATGGATAAAGTAAAAAATACTTTTTTCCATACTGGTGTTTAATCATTTCTTGCTTTTTCTTTTGAAATAGACGTTTATTGATTAGCTATAACCTCTTTTTGGGATACGCTTCGAATGAGTAAATCAATGAATAAGCTAAGGGTATAAGAATTGGCCATTTTAGCTTTCATATCGATAAGAGAGGTTGTAGTTTTAGGGTTAAAACCATTTGATAAACCTTGTCTTGACAAATATTGCTGCAATTTTTCATAAGAACTGTCGATTTTTTCTTGATTTAGTTTTTCGTTACGATCACTATCGGCAAGTGTTTCTTCCAGTCCTTCGATTTTTTTAATAAAATAATTCCAGTCAAAATCACCTTTTGTATATTCGGTGTCAAACATTTTTCCTTGTCCAGTTAAAAGCCAATTAATATTGACACCATATAACGTGCGGTATGTTTGTAAGACACTAAGATTGGGTTCTCTCTCTCCACGCTCATAAAAAGCAATGGAATTTTTTGTCATGCTAAAACTTTTAGCTAAGGTTTCACGTGATGGATCGCCTAAAGCAAGACGTACATAACGTAAACGTTTTCCAAATATGGTTTTTGATTCAGTTTCAGGACGTGCCACGAATTATCTCCCTCGGTAAATCATCATGGTATAAATCATTAAATAATAAAAGCACACTATGTATTAATATTCTATGATATAATGTCAATATTATAGCTTTAATTTCTTGTTTTTTTTTATTTGTGTAGATAGAAAGCAATCTTGCACTTATTGTATTGACAATTGATATTCACTTCAAAACAAAATTCCTTGTTGCTACATTTGTCTCTTGCTTTTTTTGAGAGAATTTTCATGTAACTTTACCATATATATTCTATACACCTCTGCATTAATAGATGCAACTTTAAAGAGATGCAAACTTTGGATTGGTACTGGGTGTGCTTAGATGAAGTAGAAAATAAACTTTGAGGAATGATCATGGCCCTATTACGCTATTTTGGGTTTGCTTTTTTTTTCACGATTATTGGTGTCTTTTTAGGAGGGGTTATTGGTTGGTTTGAAACGGAAAGTATTACTGGTTTTCTTAAATATTTTTTTATTTGCTTTGTTTTAGGAATTTTGGAAATTTCTTTATCTTTTGATAATTCTATTATCAATGCGCGTGTTCTTAGTAGAATGAGTCCATTGTGGCGTCGTCGTTTTCTTATATGGGGCATTTTGATAGCTGTATTTGGGATGAGAATTGTTTTTCCATTATTGGTGGTTGTCGTTGCTGTTGGGATTAATCCAATTGCGGCAGTCAAATTAGCGATATGGGAACCACATCGATATGCTGAAGTTTTAACCGATGCGCATATGGGGATTGCTGCTTTTGGAGGAACTTTCCTTATGATGGTTGGCTTAAAATATTTTTTTGATTCTGAAAAAGAAGTGCATTGGCTTAATATTATAGAGAGACCTGCTCAAAAGTTTGGGGCGCTTGTTGGAATTGATATTGCAATTGTTTTGATTTTGATCTTATTTGTTTCAGCTCAGATTGATGCAGAAAATAAAATAACTTTTTTATTGGCAGCACTTTATGGACTTTTGACCTTTATCGGTGTTGAAGTTGTCGGTCATCTCTTGGATACTCCTCAAAAGACTTTAACAACAGTAGCTCACGGGGGAGTAGGGGCGTTTCTTTATTTAGAAGTTCTTGATGCTAGTTTTTCTTTCGATGGCGTGGTTGGTGCTTTTGCCTTTTCACACAACCTTTTTATTATTGCGATAGGTCTTGGTATCGGAGCATTTTACGTTCGTTCTATGACAATTATGTTGGTTGAATCAGGAACATTATTGCATTATCGTTATTTAGAGCATGGTGCTTTTTATGCAATTCTAGTTCTTGCAGTGATTATGTATCTGCAAACGATTATATCGGTTCCTGAAGTTTTAACAGGACTTGTGGGAGTCTGTATTATTGGAATGGCATTATATTCTTCGATTCGTTTTAAGCATCGTCAATTAGATAAACATGTTGTATCTAAGTAATGGAGATTTCTTCCTTTTTCACACTTTTGTTTATCGCATATCTTTGAATAGAAAGAGGTCTTTTATGCAAAATAAAATACTATTTTATTGCTTATTTGTGTTTTTTTAAAGTTGAGTTCATTGCATGATACTACCCATGAAGCCAATAATGTACAATCTCTAGGATACTTTTTGACCTAAATATAAGATAGAAAGCTGATGTTATACTTTTTACCAGCTTTCAATATTATGACAAGCTCTTGCATTTAATGGGTCATAAGAAGCATTCTTACTGTTTTTTTGAATGATTTATTCATACATTGATTCTCTTTGTAACGTGTAAAAGAATGTTTTTGAAACAGGTTTGAAATGAGAGAATTTACGATATTCTGGACTCTTACTTAAATATGTGCAAAATGATTTATCCTTTATAAATCAGTGTATTATAATGGTAGATTAGAGAAGGATATTTTAAGAGACCATTAAAAGTTCTATACCGGCTTCGTTCATTGTTTTAAGCATAGTGTTTAGTGATCCGTTTACATCAATACCAGCACAGGCATTTAATGAAACACTGACTTTAAAACCGCATTGTATAGCGTGAAGAGCAGAAAATCCGACACAAAAATCAGTTGCTAAGCCACACATAATGAGCTTAGTAAAACCATGTTCTTTGAGATAAACTTGTAAACCTGTTGGTGTTTTTTGATCATTTTCAAGAAAAGCAGAATAGCTATCCATTTTTTGATTATAGCCTTTTCTAAGGATAAGTTGTGCCTTTTCTGCTCTAAGAGATGGATGGAATTCTGCTCCTTGTGTTCCTCGTATGCAATGATCAGGCCAAAGTATTTGAGGACCATAGTCAAGAATGACTGTATCATAGGGCTTTTTTTCAGGATAACAGGAAGCAAAGCTGCAATGGTTTTTGGGATGCCAGTCTTGGGTTAAGATAACGTGGTCAAAATGATTTATGAGATTATTGACGGCGGGTAAAATAGCATCACCTTGAGGTACGGCAAGTGCTCCACCTAGTAAGAAGTCATTTTGAACATCAATGACGATTAAGGCTTTTTTTTCCATAAATATATTCCTATACGAGATGAGCTTTTATCGTATTTTTAAAAAGCTATATGTCGTCTTGAAGTTTTGAAATGATGTGCTGGATATTGATATTATTTTTATAATTATCAAGCCAAAAGAGGGGGATGGATAAGTTTTTACAATTGGTTTTATAGTTTTTTACGAATTGTAACCACGTACCAATGGGAAGTGCGCTGTAGTCATTTGTTGCTACGTGTTGATGCAAAGCTTTCATGATCATTGGGCTTGGGACGTCAGATCCCATAAGGCGGCGGTCGTTTTGTAAACGTAATTTAAGCCATATCAAGGCAAGGGGTGAAGTCCATTGCTTTCCGTAGCAAAAAATCGATGAAAAAAGAGAAGGATTTTTTACTGCGTAATATAAAGCCCATAAAGCGAGAAAAGAAGGCGCATAGAGAATTGCTTTTCTTTGTGGTATCATATTACATTGATAAGTCGGTTTAATACGATAAAAATACAATGTTATATCTGGTATGGAAAAGAGAGGCAATGTTTGATAACAGGTTTCAGGTACAGCTAAAAAGATTTGCTTTTTGCTCTTTAGGGGGATGTTTTTTTGCATTCAGGACCATACTGGGGCTTGTGAGATTAGAAAAAATGTACCAATATAAAGCGAAAGCTTTTGATACGACGTAAGTGCTATTTACTGTACAGTTTCAAAAAGCAAAAGCAGTTTTTTCAAAATCCTAATCTTTAATATCGCATAATATAAAGAGAAATTTATGGCACGTCAATTTATCTATCATATGGCTGGGCTTAACAAGTCTTACGGCAATAAAAAAGTTCTAGAAAATATTCATTTGTCTTTTTATCCAGATGCGAAGATCGGTATTTTAGGGCCGAATGGTGCAGGGAAGTCAACTATTTTACGTATTATGGCTGGGCTAGATAAGGAATATACGGGAGAAGCATGGATTTCTGAAGGAGCACGCTGTGGTTATCTACCACAAGAACCTTTGCTTGATGCGAGCAAAGATGTGCGTGGTAATGTGATGGAAGGTGTTGCAGATAAACAGGAAGTTCTTGAGCGTTATAACGAATTGATGATGAATTATAGCGAGGAAACGGCTGATGAAAGCGCACAGCTTCAGGACATTATTGACAGTCAGAATCTTTGGGATTTAGAAAGTCAAGTGGAAATGGCTATGGCTGCTCTTGGCTGTCCGCCAGCCGATGGGGATGTAACAAAACTTTCGGGTGGTGAGAAGCGGCGTGTTGCACTTTGTAAATTGCTTTTGTCAAAACCTGATTTATTACTTTTGGATGAACCGACAAACCATTTAGATGCTGAAACGACGGCTTGGCTTGAGAGGCATCTACGTGAATATCCTGGGGCTGTGCTTTTGATAACCCATGATCGTTATTTTCTCGACAATGTAACGGGTTGGATTTTAGAATTAGATCGCGGTAGAGGTATTCCTTATGAGGGGAACTATTCTGCTTATTTGGGGGCTAAAGCCAAGCGTTTGGCTCAGGAAGGCCGTGAAGAGGCAGCGCGTCAACGTGCTTTATCACGTGAGCAAGAATGGATTGCTTCTAGTCCAAAAGGGCGACAAGCAAAGTCAAAAGCTCGGATTAAGGCTTATGATGAGTTGGTTCAATCAGCACGTGAGCGCCGTCCTGGAGAGGCGCAAATCATTATTCCTATTGGAGAAAGATTAGGACAAGTTGTTATTGAGGTTGATAATCTCTCTAAAGCTTATGGTGAACGTGTATTGATTGATTCTCTTTCTTTTAAACTTCCTGCTGGTGGCATTGTCGGCGTTATTGGGGCCAATGGTATGGGAAAGTCGACCTTGTTTAAAATGTTGACGGGACAGGAAAAGCCCGATTCAGGTCAGATACGTATCGGTGAAACAGTTCACATGAGTTATGTGGATCAGAGTCGCGATTCCTTGGTGGGGGATAAAACTGTTTGGGAGGAAATTTCTGGTGGAAATGACATTATTAAATTAGGCAAATATGAGATGAATAGCCGCGCTTATTGCGGGGCTTTTAATTTCAAGGGGGCAGATCAGCAGCAGAAGGTGGCAAATTTATCAGGAGGGCAGCGCAATCGCGTACATTTGGCGAAACTTCTAAAAGAGGGGGGGAATGTGCTTCTTCTTGATGAACCGACAAATGATCTTGATACTGAAACATTGGGTGCATTGGAAGATGCATTGGAAAATTTCGCTGGTTGTGCAGTTATCATATCGCATGATCGTATGTTTCTTGATCGATTGGCAACACATATTTTAGCCTTTGAAGGTGATGGTCATGTAGAATGGTTTGAAGGTAATTTTGCTGAATATGAGGCTGATAAAGTTCGTCGTCTTGGGGCGGAATCTCTTAATCCTAAGCATGCAAATTATAAACCTCTTACACGCTAGAATTTTTTATCTTATCGCAACTTTGTTAGAATAATAGTGTATTTTATTGCGTTTGTTATTTCATAAATAAAGTGTGTGTGTACTCTGTGGGAGTTTTTATTCATTGAAAAGAGTAAGAGACACTTTATGAAATTATGACCTAAATAGGGTTATTTTTTCTCAATAGTATGCAGTTCTTGTTTTGAGGTGGGCATAAAAGGCATTTTTATCCATCTGTCCCCTCCGTTTATGAGCTGTAAGAGAATGATTTGGATTGATTTATCATGAATAGATTTGAAATGAGGAAAATCTACGGTATTACGGTTTTTTATTCAAGTTAAAAATGAATTATTATTATAAATCAATGTATTCTCATTATAACGAGAAGCAGGGAGATAAGATCTGTTTGTTTTTTACATTAGCCTATTTTTTTCATAGTATGATAAAATAGAGAGAACAAAATAGATGAGAATATGCGTTGTATGCTTGACTTTTTTTCCTATAAACAAATGTTTATAGGAATGTTTAGGGGATAATTATGAAAAAAAGTGCAAGTTTAGATGCAATGATTGTGCTGCTGAAAGCGGTCGCAGAAGTAAGCCATTTACGTGTTCTTAGGCTCTTACATCATGAAGATTTAACAATTCCTGATTTTATTTTTATTCTTGATCAGTCGCAAGCGTGTATATCACGATATTTACGTTTATTGTACGAAGCACGATTGATTGAGCGTTATCAGAAGGGGGATAGCCTTTATTTTAAGCTTTGTCATGATTTTTGGGGTAAAGACATTGTGATGGGTATTCTTTCGGCTTTGCCAAAGAATGATGTGTTGTTAGCGCATGATTTAGAACGTTTGAAGGATGTTAAAAAGCAGCGTCAAAAAACGAGGAAGAAGCATTTCTTACAAAATGCGTTGCAACGGGATGTATTACGGTCATCCTATATGGCAGATCATCGTGTAGAAAACTCTTTACTTGAAATCATTGGCGATAAACCATTTCAGACGATGCTGAATATTGGAAGAGGTGGAGACTCTATCTTAAAATTGTTTTCTAATCTTTATACGCATGCGGTTCAAGTTGTGCTTGATAGCAATGTTTTTCACTTGTCTGTTGGAGATACAACTTTTGATTTAGTTATTCTTCATTGGGTTTTACATTTTCTTGAAAATCCTGAAATATTCCTTCATGAGATATCAAGTGTTTTGCGTCCTCATGGCCGTTTATTGATTGTGGATTTTGGTTATCATGAAATTGAGTCTTCATATTCTGATCAAGTGCATATGCGTTTTGGATTTTCGGCTTTACAAATAGAACAATGGCTTAAAAATGCGGGACTTGTTCTAGAACAAACGGTTTGTCTTACTCCTATACAAAATGAAAACAGTGAGGAGGGGATTGCTACGCTTTGGCTTGCTCATGATCCGCGTTTATTGGTTGACGATATCAAAGATAAACAAGTAGATTTTGCATAAATCGCGTTTGTTAACGTGCTTTATACTCTGATTTTTCTCAAGGAATAGAGTAGAGATAAAACTTTATTCAATCATTGATGAGCTATTGTTTTTTACATTTGTATTATGTTTTTATATGGAAGTATTGGTGTTTTATAGCGGCGTGTAGGCTGTATAATGAAGCACCTTCTATAGAGTTAAGCCTACGAGGATCATTATTTAAGGTGTCTTGATATTATATTTTATTAGCCAATATATTGATTTTAAAAGATCATTGATTTTTTTAGACTCAATAAGAGGTTTAAATACAGGAATGTTGTTTCATTTCAAATTTCCTGTTTCAGAATCCGAAAGAGTCTGTTTGTCTGCTACAAAAGAAGGTATTTATCTTAATGATACCGTTTGTAAAAGAAAATACATTTTCTAAATGTGAGAGCGGCTGCAATATGATATAATGCCGCACAATATAATCATAGTGAAGGCTCATACCTTTATAAATATCAGAGATGGTGGTGCCCAATAGATCTTAAAATATCTCTTTAAAACAGGTTTTTAGATAAGGAGTACCTTGGAACTTTTAGTGAGGGGTGCAAAAAGATGCTCTAAAAAGACGAAAAAGTAAAAGGGTAAGACAATGCATTATATTCATAAAATAAGATCGGCGATGATCTATGGATAGTTTGTGGCTGAAAGTAGGAAAGAAAAGCGTGATATTACACTAAAGTTTCGTATCTCTTTATCATGAGAAGTTATGAAGATTATTAAATAAGTCCATTGTTTTTGCCAAAAGTATTTTCTTTCTTTTTATGTTTGCCGCTCATCTTATGACGCAGTCCGTGGTTATAGCGTAAAATTGATAGGGCACCATCGTCTTTAGTTTAAGTAAAAGTTGTAAGCCGGCATCATCGTTTTATGTTTTTTATCCATATGCTTCTTCTTGTTTGTGATGTGCGATAGTATGGCTATTCATTAATTCAATAGACGAAGATTGAAAATATGGGAATCTTACGTTCTTGAGGTTTCTCATGTAAATTGTAAAATGATGAGTTATGATTGTAAATTAATGAATTGTTTACGTTAGAAGAACAGAATATAAAAATTTTTGAGCATAGAAACTACTGTGTGTATTATTTTACGGGATCATTTAAATGATAGAGATTAAGAGAAAATGTCTGCATTGATTTCGGTTTGTTATGTTAAAATGCGTTAGAGACTGTTGGTTATTGTAAAATGGTTTATCGTTATTTGGAATGACGATGGGGCGTGATTCGAAAAAAATACCTTCAGAGTTCTCATTTTCTCATAAGATTAAGCTGTTTAAGTTCCTCATTGATTGTTACATGAGGGATGTAACAATATTTTAATGATCATTTACAGAAATTTTTTATAAAGATAGATAAGATTTTATTTTCTCTAATTTATTGTTTTATTTAAATAATTCATAGCTTTCTTGCAAGAAGATGTTTTCCATTTTTTACGGTTATTTGTGTAAGATTTTAAAAATCTACGTTTTTCTTTTTGTGGTGATTGCTGTTGGAAAAGTGATTCTACTTTTACGTAGTTTGATTTTTATAGGGTGGATACGTAGAAATTACGGTTTTTTAATATGATCATCAGAGTTATGAAAGAAACTATTTAAAAGTTATAATGATGGTAGATTCTAATTGATGCTTATTGAAATAAAATTGCTTCAAATTGGGTCATTTTAAACTTTTTTTGCCTAAATTTAAACATTTTTAAATAATTTATAATTCTTTTATGTTTTTTTGCGTAGAAGATGATAAGAATTTCTTGTTGTTTAAAGAATTTTATTCCATAGCAAGAATATTGCATCGGCTATCTTAGTGGTTGATGTAAGAGGACAATCGGGGAACCTCCTCCCCCCCCCCCCGCGTGGATCCCCTAGATTGTCTGGCCTGACTGAGGATTTCCTCAGTCAGGCTTTTTGTAATTATTTTAGGAAATGTAAGGTGTTATTAGGGGGGGAGTGTAAGATCTGTTATTGTTTCGCCTATAGTACCTAAATACATAGAGGGGCGAGTCTTATTGGGCGGATAGTGTTAGCGTATTCATTTTTAATAATTTGATTTTTCTTTATTGAGGCATTGTTGCATGTTATAAGAAGAATCATAAAAGGAAGCTATGTTTGTATTCTGTGATCTTTAGGTAAGAGATAATGGGATCTTTTTCACATCGTATTATTTTTATTTTATTTGTATTTTTTATTTCTGGCGCTGTCTTTTTTGCTTCTCAAAGTAGTGCTGTTTATCAGTTTTTTTCCGGTCGCTCTTCTTTTTCTTCTCAGCAGCTTGATGTAACAGAGGAGGAGTTGTTAGAGAGATTATCCGTATCTTTTCCAGATATTATCAAGCATCTTTCTAAGATGACCCCTCAACAGCAGGAGTTGTTTATTGCGCAGCTGCGTCGTGATGTAATTGCGCTTGCTTCTAAAAGTGGTCAGAGTCGTGAGCAGGCTCAAAAATCTGGTGAAACTGTTGCTATGGCTCTCTCAAAAGCGATTTCTCGTCCTTCCGTTGCTAATGCTTATTTTTAGCTATTTTTTAATTGCGCTTTTGGGTTTTATTTTAAGGAGAAAGAGCTTTTCGTGAAATTTTGAAAAGTGCGAGGAGATAATCAATTTTTAAGGTATTAACAAAATTTATCTCTCAAAAGGTAAGCAATTGGAGTATAAGGGTAATGTTGCAATCATTACAGGAGTGATAGAAAGTCTATCAAGGGTATTGGTCCAAGTTAATTGCATTATCAATCGCTACAATGACAAAAGCAGTATTGATTATAATAAAACACGTTAACTGCATTTTATATGCCGGTTATTTTTTTATTTGATATGAGAAAATAAAATTTTTTAAAGGATTTAAGCTTTTTTTGTTCTACGGATTTTAGGATATTTATCCACTTGTATGATTTCTGAAAATGAGGTGCAAGACTGATAAGATGATAGTCTGTAACAAAGAAAAAATATTTGAATGAAGATGAGAGGTCTATTTTTATTTAAAAAGGCTTTGGGGGTATTGAGTTTTCTAACATTTTTCAAAAAAATAGACACAAGTAATTTTTAAGCTTTGTTGTAGGGATAAAAACGGATATAACTTTTTTAGTATATTGTTTTATAATGATAATTTATCATTTTATATTGAATGAGAATCTTAAGAATTGTAAAATCCTCTCATTTTAAATTTATCCATGGTGAAAAAATTAAAATCAGTTTCTTGTATACCACAAGTAGAGGCTTGTGTGGATAAAAACTCTTTTAAAAAGGAATTAAAAAGCTTCTTTGAGACATCTTGAGAGCTAAAAGTCTGTTCCAATATTTTGAATTGGTAAAGAGTATGATGGTTTTAATATATTTATGAATTTTTTATGCGCAATGATGGGGAGATTTGTTTTGTGATTTTTTGAGGTTTTATCGGACATAAAGAGTGCAGTGGGTGTTTATTAATCAGAGAGAAGCGTTGATAACGGTTTATATTTTTTGTGAACCTTTTTTGATATCGAGCATCTTCGGTAAAAAGATGCTCTTGTCTCTCTTTCTTTGAGGGATTGATCTCAATAAAAAAATTAATAATCTTATGTAAAAAATATTACATCTAGTTCAGATGCTATTTTTTTAATATAAAAATTGATTGATACAACAGTGATAGCCGAAAGTTATAGATTATATCATTTTATTTGATACGCTATAAGATTAATTATAGTCTTTTTATTTTTTTATTTTATGATATAGAGAAATCTGAGACTTGTGCATAAAGATATATTCTTTTATTTCATAATTTTAGCTTGAAATTGTCTTACTATTTCCTTTTTAAAGACGTTCTTTTGCTTTCTTTTTTGTATAATACATTTGCAAATTACTTGCGGCTAGAATTTGAGAATGTTTGAGTGAAGAGAAAGAAAATGCAATTTTTGAAAATCTTGTTAAATACAGCATGTGCTGTATTTTTTGTATTTGATATAAGTTGGACTCATAGTGTCTTAAATGTTGCGGAATCAGGAGAAACCTCAGTGATTGTTGCTTCTAAGATTTCTGCTCGTCCTTATGAGTTTCTTATTCAGAAACTTGCGAATAAATATAATGTTCCCGTTAATTTAGCACATGCTGTTGTAAAAGTTGAAAGTAATTATAAGGCAGGTATAAAGGGGGCTGCTGGTGAAATAGGTTTGATGCAAATTAAACCCTCTACGGCACGAGGATTGGGTTTTAGTGGTTCTGTACAGGATTTGTACGATCCTGCGACCAATCTTGAATATGGTATGCGTTATTTGGCAAGGGCCTATAAACTCAGTGGTGGAAGTACGTGTGGTACAATCCTTAAATATAACGCAGGTCATGCTGCAAAAAAAATGAATTCCATTTCAGCGAAATATTGCGCAAAAGTAAAGACTTATCTGGCTTCATTAAAATAAAAACATCTGTTGAGAGAGGTTTGTCATAAAATATTTTAAGATGCTATTTTCACGGAGCAAAAAATGTTTTATAAATCAGTATGTCAGTCGGCTGGGCAGCCGCGCTTGTCCAATGCTGAAAGGCGGCAGGTGAGGAAAGTCCGGGCTCCATGGAAAGACGGTGCCGGGTAACACCCGGCGGGGGTGACCCTAGGGAAAGTGCCACAGAAAGTAAACCGCCTATTTTTATAGGTAAGGGTGAAAGGGTGGAGTAAGAGCCCACCGCGCATTCAGTAATGAATGTGGCAAGGTAAACCCCACCGGGAGCAAGACCAAATAGAAATGACGTGCAAAATTTAATTTGCAGCCGATTTCCGGGCGAGTCATTCGGGTAGGTTGCACGAGGCGGATGGTAACATCCGTCCCAGATGAATGGTTGCCATGTAAAGTGTAAGCTTTACTCTACAGAACCCGGCTTATAGGCCGACTGATATTTCATGATGATACGCGATATTTTATAAGATCAATTATATATGGTCTTTTATGGAGTCTATGTGTTTGAAATGGACACTTGAGCAAAGAGTGTTTTAAAAAATTATAACATTTCTTTAAGTATAATGCGTTAGGATCTGTTTTAGGATAACTTTAGTTTTTTCGTTCATTGTGATTAATGTGAAAGTTGAAGGCCAGGTTATTCTAAGATCAGTTGCCATGAGAGAGCTGTTGATTTAAGACAGCATAACTTCAAGACGGATTATTTTGATAAAGCAGGATCAAAGAGCTGAACGCCATATTCCAGTGTTGTTACAGCCAGTTTTGGCTGGGCTTATGCCATTGGTTGGAGCAAAAGTGATTGATGGCACCTTTGGTGCTGGTGGTTACACGCGCGCTTTGTTAAAGGCAGGGGCACAGGTGATTGCTCTTGATCGTGATCCTCATGCTATCAGTGCAGGACAATTGCTTGTTGAAGAATTTTTTCCACGCCTTCGTTTGGTCCATATGGCGTTTTCACAGCTTGATCGTGTCGTTGAAGAGAAGGTGGATGCAGTTATTTTGGATATTGGTGTCTCTTCAATGCAGCTTGATGAAGCAGAAAGAGGTTTTTCTTTTCAAAAAGATGGGCCATTGGACATGCGAATGGCTCAGACTGGTTTTACAGCTAGCGATGTTGTCAATCATTTAAAAGCAAGAGATTTGGCACGTATTTTTAAGGTATTAGGAGAAGAGCGTTATGCGGGACGAATTGCACGGATGATTGAAAAACGTCGTGTTGTTCAGCCTTTTTTGCGTACGGGTGATTTGGCGTATGCTATCGAAACGTTGATAGGACGTAAACCGGGAGATCGTATTCATCCTGCAACACGTGTATTTCAGGCTCTTCGTATCTATGTTAATGATGAAATTGGTGAATTGGCGCGTGGTTTATTTGCTGCTGAACGCGTTTTAAAAGCTGGAGGCCGTTTGGGGGTTGTCAGTTTTCATTCTCTTGAAGATCGTATGGTCAAAAGATTTTTTTCGACTCGTTCTGGAGAACGTATGAGATCACGCTATCTGCCAGAAATAAAGGCTGCTCCAGCAACATTTTTTCCTTTGTTTAGAGGTGGGGTCACGGCAACTAAAGAGGAGTTACAGAAAAATCCTCGTTCACGTTCTGCGCGGTTGCGTATTGGTGTACGGACTGAAGCAGAGGCTCTTACAGAAGATATGAAATTATTTAGTTTAGCAGAGATTGCCAGTTTTGAAGGCGGCAAGAAATGACAGTTTTTCGTACATTTGATATGATTTTAGTGATGATTATGATTTGTATGGCAGGTCTTACTTATAAGGTAAAATATGATGTTCAAAAACGAATGAATGAAGTTCTTCATCTTGAGCATGAAATTGCTGCAGCAAAAAATACGGTGAGTTTGCTTCATGCTGAGTGGGCTGTGATGATCAAGCCTTCGCGCATGCAAAAACTTGCGAAACGTTATCAAAAAGAACTTGGATTAGAAGTTATACAGCCGCGTCAAATCGTAGAATTTAAAGACATTCCGGTACGGGTACATGATCCAATTGAAGAATTGATTAAACAAAATATCTTGGAAGATAATCAAGATATTTTGGCAAATCGTCGGGATTCTCAGATGAATGGTGTTGTCCAAAAAGGCGTGCAGTGATGAAGTCGACTTTTTTATTCTTACAGAAGAAAAAGCACTTTAAGAATTCGTTGAATAATCATAATGTTTCTGTTCGTCGTCCCTATTCTAGTCGTCCACGTTTGCTTTTTTCGTTGTTCTGCTTTTTAGTTTTATATGGCATCATGGGGGCTTGCCTTATTTCTTATGGGTTGGAAGGTGGACAGATTGAAGAAGCAAAGGGGCCAGGAGTTCTTCAACTGACGGCGCGGCCTGATATTGTTGATCGTAATGGTCGTTTATTGGCAACAGATATTAAAACTTATTCACTTTTTGCTGAGCCACGACGTATTATTGATGTGGATGAAACCATTGAATTGCTCTCAACAGTTTTGCCTGATCTTAATTGGCAGGAAACCTATAAGCGCTTAAAAAGAAAAACTGGTTTTTCTTGGATACAGCGTGGGTTAACACCAATGCAGAAGACACAAATTATGGCCCTTGGTATTCCAGGAATTGGTTTTCGGACTGAAATTCGTCGTTTTTATCCCGATGGACCTGTAACTTCCCATATTCTCGGCATGGTGAATGTTGATAATCAAGGCATTGCAGGTATGGAAAAATATATTGATGATGCGGGTTTGAGTGCTCTGCGTGCTGCTGGTCTTGCCATGGAAGAATCATTAAAACAAGTTCAGCTTTCGATTGATGTGCGACTTCAGGCAATTGTCCATGATGAACTTATTCAGGCTATGAAGCGTTATAAGGCAATTGCTGCAGGAGCTGTTATTTTAAATATACATACGGGGGAAGTTTTGGCGTTGGCATCTCTACCAGATTTTGATCCTGGAAATCCTATTGAAGCTTTAAAAAGTGATCGTCTCAATCGGATGACGGCCGGAACATTTGAAATGGGATCGATTATTAAAAGTTTTACGACCGCCATGGCACTTGATTCCAATATTTTTCATTTAAACAGTATTATTGATGCTTCAAAGCCCATAAAAGCAAGTAGTGGATATATTATTCATGATTTTCACGGAAAAAATCGTCCCTTAACGTTATGGGAGGTTTTTGTTTATTCTTCCAATATTGGTTCTGCTAAAGAAGCATTGGCGATAGGGATTGATAAACATCGTGATTTTTTGCAAAAACTTGGGCTACTGGATCGACTCGCAACAGAGTTGCCTGAAGTTGCTCATCCTATTGTGCCACATCATTGGAAGGATATCCAATCTATGACGATTGCTTTTGGGCATGGTATGGCAACAACTCCCTTGCAAACAGCTGTTGGGGCTGCTGCTTTAATGAATGGTGGTTGGTTAATTGCTCCGACATTTTTAAAACGGACAAAAGAACAAACTTTGCACCATGCAAAACGGGTTTTGCATGCTAAAACAAGTCAAAATATGCGTTACCTTTATCAATTAAATAGTGAGATTGGGTCTGGACGTAATGCAAAAGTAGAAGGTTATCGTGTAGGTGGTAAGACAGGAACAGCTGAGAAAGTTGAAAATGGAAAATATTCTAAAACAAAAAATTTCAATAGTTTTCTTGCTGCTTTTCCTATTGATGATCCTGCTTATGTTGTTTTAACAATTATCGATGAACCAAAGCCTGCAGAGGGACAGCGTTCATCAACAGCGGCGATGAATGCTGGACCAATGCTTGCTAATATTGTTCGTCGCACTGCTAGTTTTCTTGGTGTAAAACCCGATTTTAAAAAAGAATATGAGCCTCTTTTAAGTAAAAAGAGCAATTCAAGTTTCGTTAAACAACGGTAAAATGAATATAAAGGTGCGTTATCATGTTGTTGGGAACAGTTTTTACAGAATGTGTTGAAGATGAAAGTCTTTCTTCAATAGAAATAACAGGAATAAGTGTGGATTCTCGGCAAGTTTTGCCGGGCTATGTTTTTGTCGCTGTTCAAGGGAAAAAAAGTGATGGAAGACACTATATAGATGATGCAATAAAGCGTGGCGCACGAGCAATCGTTACAGACTGTCATGCTGTTCTTGAGGATTTATCTGTTCCCATTTTACGTGTTTCTAATGTTCGTCATAGTTTAGCGTTGGCAGCTGCACGTTTTTACGGATCTCAGCCGGAAACAGTTGTTGCTGTGACTGGTACAAGTGGTAAAACATCTGTTGTCTCTTTTCTTCGGCAAATTTGGACTTATGCTGGATTTTGTGCTGCTAGTATAGGAACTGTTGGTGTTGTTTCTCCTAAACGGAATGTTTATGGTTCTCTCACAACACCTGATCCGGTCGTCTTGCACCGTCTTCTTTATGAAATTTCTTATGAAGGTGTGACTCATGCAGCTCTTGAAGCTTCTTCGCATGGGCTTGACCAAGGACGACTTGATGGAGTCCGTTTAACGGCTGGTGCCTTTACTAATTTAGGGCGAGATCACATGGATTATCACACGGGGGTAGAGGATTATTTGCGGGCTAAAATGAGGTTGTTTGATACACTTTTGCCTGTATCTGCTCCTGCTTTGATTTTTGCTGATGATGTTTATTCACAAAAGGTTATTGATGTTGTTACACAAGCGCGCCGCCGTGTCTTGACAATTGGTCGTAAGGGGCAATTTATCACGATTAATCGTGTCGAACATCAACGCTCAAAACAGTGTATTGAGTGTCGTGTGGAAAACAATATTTATACATTTGTTTTGCCTTTAGCTGGAGATTTTCAGGTAGCCAATGCGCTTATGGCAGCGGGGTTAGCAATTGCAACGGGCGTTTCACCTCGTAAGGTTTTTTCTGCGCTTGAAACTTTGCAGGGGGCACCTGGGCGATTAGAGTTTGTGGGAAAGACAGAAAATAATGCGCTTGTTTATATTGATTATGCCCATAAACCAGAAGCTTTGGAGCAGGTTTTGCTTTCTGTTCGTCCCTTTACGCAAGGGCGCTTGATCGTTGTTTTTGGTTGTGGAGGAGATCGTGATCAAGGAAAAAGACCTTTGATGGGAAAAATTGCGGCGGATAAAGCGGACATTGTTATTGTAACGGATGATAATCCTCGCACAGAAATGCCAGAAAAAATACGCAAGGATATTTTACAGGCGGTGCCAACAGCAATAGAGATAGCAGATCGTGGTGAGGCTATTTCTTACGCGGTGGAGCTTTTGAAAGTTGGTGACACATTAATCATTGCTGGAAAAGGTCATGAGGATGGCCAAATTATAGGGCAGACAACTTATCCTTTTTCAGATCGTCTGAAAGCGATAGAAGCTTTAGAGGACCGAAAGAAATGACAGCTTTATGGGATAAGCAAGCACTTGTTGCTGCAATTAATGGTGTTGTAATGGGAAGCATGCCAGAAACTTTTTCTGGGGTTTCCATTGATAGCCGTACTCTTGCGGAAGGGGATGTTTTTTTCTGCATTAAGGGGCATCATCTTGATGGTCATGATTTTGCTGCGCAAGCTTATGAACGAGGTGCAGGCGTTCTTATCGTTGCGGAACACCGTTTGAGGGATATGAAAAAGATATCGGCTCCACTCATTGTCGTTCCTGATGTTTCGCACGCCTTAGAACAACTTGCACAAGCTGCACGCAAACGTTCAAGAGCTAAGATTATCGCGGTAACAGGATCAGTGGGAAAAACAACGACAAAAGAAGCTTTGAAACAAGCACTTGCAACGGCTGGGAATGTTCATGCGAATCTCGCTTCTTTAAACAATTGCTGGGGGGTTCCACTCACTTTAGCGCGGATGCCTGTGGAGAGTGATTATGGTATCTTTGAAATTGGCATGAATCACAGAGATGAAATTCGCCCTCTGGTCAAACTGGTTTGTCCGCATGTTGCTCTTATTACGCATATTTGTGCAGGACATATGGGTTTTTTCAAGGATCTTGAAGAAATAGCAAAGGCAAAAGCTGAAATTTTTGAAGGATTGGATGAGGAAGGCATTGCCATTTTAAATGCGGATAGTGATTTTTTTTCTTATCTCGTTCAAAAAGCAAAGAAATGCGGTGTAAAAAAGATCTTAAGCTTTGGTGAGACTAAAGATGCTGATTATCAAGCGCATGATATACGTCTTCTAACCGATAGTTCTTCTATGATTGTGCGTATGGGGGGGCGGGATAGGGAGGTCCAAATTGGTGCTCCTGGGCGCCATATTGTGCAAAATAGTTTAGGGGTTATTGCTGCTTGTGATGCTATGGGGGTTGAGCTAGAGCCTGTTTTTCTTTCTTTTCGCCATTTTTCTTCTCAAAAGGGGCGAGGTGTTCGTTATCGACTGTCTTTATCAAATGGGAGTGAATTTTATCTCATTGATGAAAGCTATAATGCAAATCCTGCTTCTATGCGTGCTGCACTTGAGCTTCTTGCTACAGGACCTGTAGGGAAAGGGGGGCGGCGAATTGCTATTTTAGGAGATATGCTAGAGTTAGGGGAGTATAGTGAAAAGCTTCATCGTGATTTAATAAAACCAATACGTCTTTCTGGTGCTAATCCGGTTTTTCTATTTGGTGAGGCGATGAAATATTTAGTCAGTGATTTGTCTGCTGGTGTTAAGGTTCATTATGCTGAAAATATTGAGAAAATTTTATCGCTTCTTTTAGCAGAAATTTCTTCTGGGGATCTGCTTATGGTTAAATCATCCAATAGCCTTTGTTCATCAAATATTGTGACTGCATTGTTTGATCGCTATAAAGCGGTTTCTTCATAGTTTTAAGAGGTTTTTTTATTCCATGATGCTATTTTTTTCTTCGTTTAGTGATTGGCTTCCAGGTGTGAATGTATTTCGTTATATTACTTTTCGCACGATAGCGGCTATGCTTACTTCGGGGCTTATCGTCTTTTTGTTTGGACCTAGCATCATTGCTTCTCTTAAATTGCGGCAGGGTAAGGGGCAACCGATACGTGCTGATGGTCCTCAAACACATTTTAAAAAGGCTGGAACACCTACAATGGGTGGATTGATGATTTTAATCGGCATTGTGGTATCGGCATTTTTATGGGGTAATTTATCGAATATTTACTTTTGGGTATCGCTATTGGTTATGCTTTCTTTTGGGGGAATTGGATTTTATGACGATTATCTTAAGGTCACAAAACAAACAGACAAAGGATTTTCTGGGAAAGCACGATTAAGCTTGGAGTTTTTTGTTGCGGCAATTGCGGCTTTTGCCATCTTGAAAGTTGGCTCATCTGGATTAGCTTTGCCTTTTTTAAAAGATTATCTTATCAATTTGGGCTGGTTTTTTATTCCTTTTTCTGCTTTCGTCATTGTTGCGACGGGTAATGCGGTTAATTTAACGGATGGACTCGATGGGCTTGCTATTGTTCCTGTGATGGTTGCAGCTCTATCTTTTGCTCTGATTGCTTATCTTTCTGGTAATATGAATTTTGCTGATTATCTCCAAATCCATTATGTATCGGGAACAGGTGAATTGGCTGTTTTATTGGGAGCTGTTGTTGGGGCAGGGCTTGGTTTTTTATGGTTTAATGCACCACCTGCAGCTATTTTTATGGGAGATACTGGTTCATTGGCTCTTGGAGGACTCTTAGGGACTGTTGCGGTTGCTACGAAACACGAAATTGTTTTGGTTCTTATTGGTGGGCTTTTTGTTGTGGAAGCTTTTTCGGTCGTTATTCAGGTTGGTTATTTCAAATTAACAAGAAAACGCGTGTTTCTTATGGCACCAATACATCATCATTTTGAGAAAAAAGGCTGGACTGAAAGCCAAGTCGTGATACGCTTTTGGATTATTTCGATTGTTCTCGCTCTCATAGGTCTTTCAACACTTAAATTGCGGTGAGATTTTGATTTCTGTTGCGTGTTATAAAGGTCAAAAAGTTGCTCTCTTTGGATTAGGGACGTCGGGATTGGCGGCGGCACAAGCATTGATGTGCGGTGGCGCAGAAGTGGTGGCGTGGGATGATAGTCCTTCAAGCGTGCAAATGGCTTTTCAGCACAATATTCCAACACGAGATCTCCGTTATGAAGATTGGTCAGAATTTGTTGCATTGATTGTAGCTCCTGGAGTTCCTGTAAATTATCCTCAACCCCATTGGGTTGTTGAAAAAGCACGAAAAAAAAATATAGAAATTATCGGTGATATTGAATTATTTGTTCGTGCGCGCCATGATTTTTTACAGCTTTATGGTTTGTGTGACCAAGATGTTCCTTTCATTGCGATTACGGGGACGAATGGCAAGTCAACCACAACGGCTTTACTTGCGCATTTGTTGGAAAAAATGGGCTATGATGTGCAGGTGGGGGGAAATATCGGAAAGGCAATATTGACCCTTAAACCGTTTGTTAAAAAACGTATCTATGTGATTGAATGTTCATCATTTCAAATTGATCTTACTCCCTCTCTTCAGCCGACCATTGGACTTTTATTGAATTTAACACCTGATCATATTGATCGACATGGGAGTTTTGCCTGTTATGTGCAAACCAAAAGGCATCTGATTGCTCAGGCTTCTCAGGCTTTCATTTCAGTTGATGATGCAGCTTGTCGGGTTTTATATCAACAGTTACTTCATGATGGGAAGCAAATTGAGGCAGTTTCCAAGGATCATTTTGTTGAAAATGGTTTTTATGCAGATGGGACCAAGCTCTTTTCTGTTCGTCAAGGACAGCGTCATATGCTTGCAGATCTTGCTCCTATGGCGGTGTTACGTGGGAGTCATAATGCGCAAAATGCCCTTATGGCATTAGCAACATTGCAGGCTTTAAAAATAACTGATCCTTCTGTGAACAAGCATTTGGCAAGTTATAAAGGGTTGGATCATCGTATGCAGCAGGTGCGTAAAATGGGGGCGGTTTTGTTTATCAATGACAGCAAGGCTACTAATGCAGATGCAACAGCTCCTGCGCTTTCCACCTTTAATGATATTTTTTGGATTGTTGGGGGACAGGCAAAAAAGGGAGGAATAGAGTCTCTTAGAGAATTTTTTCCTAAAATTCGTAAAGCCTATTTAATTGGGAGCGCGGCGGAAGAATTTGCTCGCACTATTGGATCTGCTTTTCCCTTTTCTATGAGCTTAACTTTGAAAAATGCGGTGTGTGAAGCAGCTGTTGACGCAATGGATTTTCAGGCAAAAGAGGTGACGGTTCTTTTGTCACCTGCTTGTGCAAGTTATGACCAATTTAAAAATTATGAAATGCGAGGCGAAGCATTTGTCTCTTTTGTGATGCAGTTACAATAAAAAAGCATCAGTTATAAAAAAATATTTTTGCGTTAAGACTCCAGAATCTTTTTTTGTGTAATTTAGTTTTTAAAGTGTTTGTTAAACAGGCTGGGGAACCATATCACTTTGAGATAATTTATAAAATGGATAAGGTGGATACCATGGTGACGCGTGCAGATAGAGATCCAATTGCTAATTGGTGGTGGACGATTGATCGCTCTATCTTTGCAGCTTGTTTAATTTTAATGGGAATTGGCATTATGCTGTCTTTTGCTGCCAGCCCTATTATTGCAAAAAAAATCGGAATTGCTGATAGTTTTTATTTTGTTCGGTGGCATATCATTTTTAGCATTTCAGCATTTTTTACGATGGTTACCATTTCCTTTTTTTCGCTTTCTAATATTCGTCGTTTATGTGCTCTTTTGCTCATTGTAACGCTTGCTCTTATGGTTGCAACCTTATTTTGGGGTCCAGAATTAAAGGGAGCACGGAGGTGGATTCTACTATTTGGTTTTTCTGTACAGGCGTCAGAGTTTATGAAGCCAGCTTTTGTGGTTATGTCCGCTTGGCTTTTTTCGGAACAGATACGCAAGAGGGGCATTCTGGGTTATACGTTAGCGATTCTACTTTATGCCATTTGTTGTGTGCTTCTGGTTTTGCAGCCTGATATTGGACAAACAGTTTTAATAAGTGCAACATGGGGGGGGCTGTTTTTTATTGCTGGTGTCCCTCTTACTATTATTTTTCTCTTTCTCATTTTAGGCGTTGTAGGAATTATTTTAGCTTATTTTTTTCTGCATCATGTGCGCGAGCGGATCAATGGTTTTTTGACAGGTGAAGGAGATACTTTTCAAGTGGATGTGGGACGTGAGGCTATTTTGAATGGTGGTTGGTTTGGGCAAGGTCCTGGGGAGGGCACAGTAAAACGTATCATTCCTGATAGCCATACAGATTTTGTATTTTCCGTTGCTGCTGAAGAATATGGTATTATTCTTTGTTTATTAATTATGATGCTGTTTGGCTTTATCGTTATGCGTTCATTGTATATAGCCATGAATACACGTGATTCCTTTATACGTCTTGGTATTACTGGCATAGCAATGATGATTGGCTTTCAATCAGCTATTAATATGGCCGTTAATCTTCACTTAATTCCTCCAAAAGGTATGACATTGCCTTTTATTTCTTATGGTGGTTCTTCGATGGTGGCGATTGCGTTTTCAATGGGCATTTTGCTTAGTTTAACACGTCGTTGGCCAGAAGCGCGCCTTTCAGCTTTTTCTTCCTCTTCTGTCTTGGATACCCCTTATGAATGATAAAAAAGTTATTATTTTGGTGGCTGGTGGTACAGGTGGACATCTTTTTCCTGCTGAAGCCCTTTCTGTTGAATTAAGGCAGCGTGGATATGATGTTCATTTAATAACAGATGAAAGAGCACGCTCTTTTGTTCGGTGTTTTGATGAAGAGCATATTCATATCGTTTCATCGGCAACATTTACACGACGCCATCCTTTTGCTCTGATAAAGACGTTTTGGTCTTTGCTAAGGGGTATGGGGCAATCGTTGGCGTTGTTTTATAAATTACGTCCTGTTCTTGTTGGAGGATTTGGGGGGTATCCGAGCTTTCCTCCTCTTTTTATTGCGGCTTTAACGAGGCGTGTGACATTTATTCATGAACAAAATGCTGTTATGGGGCGTGCCAATCGGATGTTGGCAATTTTTGTGCGTGCAATCGCTGGTGGTTTGTTGTCACCAAATGGCGCTTATGCTCATAAAATACTTTTGACGGGGAATCCTGTCCGTGAGGCTGTGTTGAAGGCGGCCAAAATTCCTTATCATTCTTCAGAGGGAGAAAAGCCATTTAATTTTTTGATTTTTGGAGGTAGCCAAGGGGCTTCTGCTTTTTCACATATTGTTCCAGAAGCTATTGCTTTATTTGATGATAAGAACCGTAAACGTTTACGAATTGTACAGCAAGTCCGCGGTGAAGCAGGAAGGTTGATCAAAATCTATCGTGATATGGGGGTACAAGCAGAAGTTGCTCCTTTCTTTGATGATATGGCTGAACGTATGGCACATGCTCATTTTATTTTGTCGCGCGCTGGGGCTTCGTCCGTTTGTGAGATAGCGGTGATTGGTAGACCTGCTCTGCTTGTTCCCTATCCCCATGCTTTAGATCATGATCAGGCTGCCAATGCAGCTTTGCTTGCTCGTGTGGGGGGAGCGCAAATTATATCAGAAAAAGATTTAAATGCACAAAAGCTTTCTTCTCTTTTAATGCACGCTTGTTGTGCGCCCCATTTATTGGAAAAACAAGCGCTTGCTGCAAAAAAAGTTGGACAACCTCATGCAACCCGTCGCCTTGCTGATATGGCTGAATCCTTAATTGCAGGGCGATTGTTGTCAAATATAAAAGAGGAGCTTTTTAATGAAAATGCCACTTGATATAGGCGTTATCCATTTTATCGGAATCGGGGGGATCGGTATGAGTGGAATTGCGGAGGTTTTTTATAATCTTGGCTATAAAGTTCAAGGGTCAGATCAAGTTGAAAGTGCAAATGTTGAACGTTTGCGGAAAAAAGGAATTAACGTTCATATAGGTCATTGTGCTGAAAACTTAGGGAATGCAGAGGTTGTTGTTTTTTCTACTGCCGTTAAAAAAACAAATCCTGAGTATATTGCTGCAAAGGAAAGACATTTGCCGCTTGTCAGACGTGCAGAAATGCTGGCGGAGCTGATGCGGTTTCGGCGTGCAATTGCGGTGGGTGGTACACATGGTAAAACAACAACCACATCAATGGTCGCAGCCCTTCTTGATGCTGGTCATTTTGATCCAGTGGTGATTAATGGCGGTATTATTAATGCTTATGGTACGAATTCTCGTACAGGAGATGGCGATTGGATGATTGTTGAAGCTGATGAAAGTGATGGTACATTTTTAAAGCTGCCTGCTGATATTGCTGTTATTACTAATATTGACGCTGAGCATTTGGATCATTATGGAAGTTTTGATGCTGTGCGTGAGGCTTTTCGGCAATTCATAGAAAATGTTCCTTTTTATGGTTTTGCTGTTTTGTGTCTTGATCATCCAGAGGTTCAGTCATTGGCGGGCCGTATTGATGATCGTTGGGTGATCACTTATGGTGCAAATCCACAAGCGGATGTTCGTTTTCTTAATCTTTCGATGGATGGTCAAAAAACGCATTTTGATGTTCTTGTTCGCTCACGCAAAACAGGAAGAAAGATTGAGTTGAAAAATTTGCTTTTGCCCATGGCAGGGCAGCATAATGTTGCCAATGCAACGGCGGCGATTGCTATTGCACATGAACTTGGTATTTCAAATGAAGCTATAAAAAGGGGCTTAGCAGAATTTGGCGGAGTAAAACGGCGTTTTACGCGAACAGGAAGTTGGCGTGGCATTGAAATATTTGATGATTATGGACATCATCCTGTTGAAATAAAGGCAGTTTTGCGTGCTGCACGTGAGAGTGCAAAAGGGCGTGTTATTGCGATTGCACAACCCCATCGGTATTCGCGTTTGTATCATTTATTTGATGATTTTGCTGCTTGTTTTAATGATGCAGATACAGTGTTGATTACGCCCGTTTATGCGGCTGGTGAAGAGCCTATTGTAGGATTTGGTTCTCAAGAATTGGTAGAGCATATTAAAATGGCGGGTCATCGTGATGTGCGCTTGATACATGGTTTGGAAGATGTTGTGTCTCTTGTCTCAAAATTTGCTCAGGCAGAGGATTATGTTGTTTTTCTTGGTGCTGGCAATATCACACAATGGGCTTGTGCGTTGCCTCATCAGTTAGCGGTATTGGATGGTCATGATAAATTTTCAGCACATTGATGGTGAGGCGCTATTGGCGCAATTGCAACCACTGTTGGGTGGCGTGAGAGGAAAGCTTACACCTAATGTTGAGATGCGTAAGGTAACGTGGTTTCGCACGGGCGGGTTGGCAGAGCTTTTTTATCAGCCTGTTGATGAAGAAGATTTGGCTCTCTTTCTTCAAAATTTGCCTGAATTTGTTCCTGTAACAATTGTCGGTATTGGTTCTAATCTTCTGGTGCGTGATGGGGGGGTTCCTGGTGTTGTGATTCGTCTTTCGCCAAAAAAATTTGGGCAAGTGAAACAAGTTTCTCCAAAAGGCTTTTTAGTTGGTGCTGGTACGGCGGATAAACATTTAGCTGCTGCCGCTTTAGAAGCTGAGATTGCAGGTTTTCATTTTTATCATGGTATTCCTGGAGGTCTTGGGGGAGCTCTCAAAATGAATGCGGGTGCGAATGGTGTTGAAACCGCAGCGCGTGTTGTCGAGGTCTATGCGCTGGATCGTAAAGGGCAACGTCATATCTTGAGTGTGAAAGATATGCATTATTCCTATCGCCATTGTGATATTCCTAAAGATTTTATTTTTACGGCTGCTTTATTAGAAGGAAAACTCGGCAATAAAGATGATATTCGTGCTGCTATGGATGAAGTTGCCCTCCACAGAGAAACAGTGCAACCTATTCGCGAAAAAACAGGGGGATCAACTTTCAAAAATCCTGAGAATACATCCGCGTGGCGCGTGATTGATGAAGCAGGGTGTCGTGGTTTACAGATTGGTGGCGCTCAAATGAGTGAAATGCACTGTAATTTTATGATTAATACAGGGCAAGCAACAGGATATGATCTTGAAGCATTGGGAGAAACAGTGCGTGCGCGTGTTTTTGCAAATTCAGCCCACCTTTTACAATGGGAAATAGAGCGTATTGGTCAATTTGAGCGTGGTCGAAGTGTTTCTCCTTTTGATCCATTTCATTGATTTATTGTTCACTAAAAAGTGAAAATAAAAAATTGAGTCATTTCAAAGAGATAATAAAAAATTTCTATTAAGAATCAATAAATTAACAAAGAATCTCTTGCATCAGGCTTTTGAGTCTGATTCATTATGCAAAATGCTAGGTTATTGATTCGCAAGGATAAACTTTGTTTTTCCTGTATGTAGTGCTGATGTATTCTATATAGGCTACATATAGTATGCGAAAGAGGGTGATTTATTATGAAAGATAAACATATAGCTGTGTTAATGGGAGGTTTTTCTTCTGAACGGTCTATAAGTTTATCTTCAGGGGCGGCGTGTGCTGATGTTTTAGAGGTGCAGGGGTATCGCGTGAGCCGCGTGGATGTTGATGCTCATATTGCTTCTGTTCTTGAACAGTTGCAGCCCGATATTGCCTTCAATGCATTGCATGGTCCATTTGGTGAAGATGGTCGGATTCAGGGGATTCTTGAATATTTAAAAATTCCTTATACTCATTCTGGCGTGATGGCATCTGCTTTGGCAATGGATAAGGGACGTGCAAAAATTATCGTTGCAAATGTTGGGGTTTGTGTTGCTCCTTCTCGTATCATGAGCCGCTTTGCTTTGGGCCGAACGCATCCCATGGAGCCTCCTTATGTAATTAAACCTGTGTGTGAAGGATCAAGTTTTGGTGTTGTCATTGTTCAAGGAAATGAAGCTGCACCGCCGCATAATATTGGGGGAGCTGAGTGGGGGTATGCCGATGAGGTGATGATTGAAAAATATATTCCTGGTCGTGAATTGACTTGTGCTGTTTTGGGGAATGAAGTGCTGGATGTGTGTGAAATTCTTCCCGATAAACACTTTCCATTCTACGATTATGACTCAAAATATAAAACGGGTGGTTCTCTTCACATTTGTCCTGCACAACTTTCACTAAATATTTACCAAAGTGTGCAAAGAATGTCTTTAGCAGCCCATCAGGCGATAGGGTGTCGAGGTGTTAGCCGTTCTGATTTTCGTTTTGATGAAAAAACGGGAGAATTGGTTTGGCTTGAAATTAATACGCAACCAGGTATGACCTCGACGTCTCTTCTTCCTGATATTGCAAAAGCGAGCGGCCGTACTTACGGCGATATTGTTCAATGGATGGTGGAGGACGCATCATGTATGCGTTGAATGTTAATAAAACAAATGTTCCGATGAAGGTGCTTTCAGTGCCGGCTTTGCCACGTCTTTATCGTCGTTTTCTTCGGTTTATGTTTGAGTTTGTTTTTGTCAATATTCATATTCCACGCCATTTCGGCTCTTTTGCTGTTGTGTGGTTTTTCTTTGTTACGGCTTTTTATGGACTTTCATCAAGTGGTCAGATGGCTGTGATCGTAAATACGATCATATTGGATAGTAGTTTTGTGGTCACTCATGTCGATATAAGCGGTAATAAGCGCTTGGCAAAGCAGGATATTTTTAAAATTTTAAAACTTGATGTTGCGCCTTCTATATTCACTTTTGATGTTGAAAGAGCGCGTTCTCTGTTGGAAAAACAGGCTTGGGTGCAATCGGCTAATGTTCAGAAAATTTATCCCAATAGAATGCGCATTTCCATCGTGGAGCGTGAACCCTATGCCATTTGGCAACATGATGGCATAATGGATATTGTTGATAATACAGGTCGTGTCATTGTGCCTTTTAAAGGAGAAATTGTTCGGGATTTACCTCTTGTGGTTGGGCAGGGTGCACAAAATGCTGCTAAAGTGTTTATTCAAGCGCTGTCAGTCTATCCGAAAGTATATGATCGTATTCGTGCTTTTGTGCGGGTAGGTGATAGACGTTGGGATCTTGTTTTGAATAATGGAATGCGCGTTATGTTGCCTGAAAATGGTGCTCTTGAAAGGCTTTCTTCTCTTTTTTCTTCCGGTATAATGCAAGATCTTTTATCTCGCGATATTCTCAGTGTTGATTTACGTCTTGCTGATCGAATTACTGTTTCTTTATCAGATGAAACGTTGGAGCGTTATCATGCTACTGTAGCAGAAGAAGAACGTATTTTAAAAGCGCGAAAGGCAGGAAGCCTATGATGCTACTCAGATCACATCATTTGAAGGGGCGTAAAACACGTTTTTTAACGGTACTTGATGTCGGTTCAAGTAAGATTGTTTGTCTTATTGCTTGTTTGCGTCCTTTGAAGCATGCGCACTATTTACATGGTCGTACACATTCTACGGAAATTCTAGGCTTTGGAGTGCAGCGTTCACGTGGTATTAAATCCGGTGTTGTCATGGATATGTTTGCAGCAGAACAATCAATAAGATTGGCTGTTGATGCGGCAGAAAAAATGGCGGGTTTGGTGGTGGATTCAGTGATTGTGAATTTTTCCTCAAGTCGATTACAAAGTGCTTTGATTAATGGAAAGGTTCATTTGAATGGTCGTGAAGTCACCAAGCGTGATATGCGTATGGCCTTTTCAGATGTTTCGCGTAAAGCCTTTGATGCTGAACGTCATGTTATGCACTCAGTTCCAGTTTCGTATGTATTGGATGGAGATAAAGGAATTTTTGATCCTATTGGCATGGCAGGGGAAACATTTGGTGTCGATGTGCATGTGGTAACAGCAGAAACAGCCTCTTTGCGTAATTTGGAAACTTGTATTAATCGTGCACATTTGAGTGTTGAAGCAATGGTTGCTACTCCCTTTGCAAGTGGTCTTGCTGTCTTGATGAATGATGAGGCGCGTTTAGGGGCTGCATGTATTGATTTTGGTGGTGGAACAACAACATTTTCAGTGTTTTTTGAGGGGAAATTTATTCATGCAGATGCTCTTGCTGTTGGGGGGCATCATGTCACTCTTGATGTTGCGCGCGGATTTTCTATGTCTTTAACAGAGGCGGAACGTTTAAAAGTTGTTTATGGTTCAGCACTTTTAACAAGTGCTGATGAGCGGCAAATGATTAATGTAGCAGAAATTGGGAGTGAACAGCGTGAAACTCAATATCCTCGCGCGGTTCTTGGGCGTATCATTCGTGCGCGTGTTGAAGAAATTTTAGAAATGGTCCGTGATTGTTTAAATCGTTCTGGTTTTGGTCACATCATTGGTAAACGTGTTATTTTGACTGGGGGAGCAAGCCAGTTAACAGGATTGCCAGAAATGGCACGTACTATATTAGGAAGAAATGTTCGTATCGGGCGGCCTTTAGGTATTTCGAGGCTTCCTTCTCTTGCAAAAGGGGCGGCGTTTACATCTGCTGTTGGGTTGTTAATTTATCCGCAATTGGTGGGTTTTGAAGAAAAAACAATGCAGGCGGCAGGAAATCATTTATCGATGGGCACGCGTGGATATTTTCAGCGTGTTGGTCAGTGGTTGCGTGAGAGTTTTTAGTTAAGTCTAGTTGGATAAATTTCATCGCTTTGGCTTGCGGTGTCTTATGAGAAGGAAAAGAAAATGACGATTAATCTGCATCGGCCAGATATCGCGGAATTGAAGCCACGCATTACCGTTTTTGGTGTTGGAGGTGGTGGCGGGAATGCCGTGAATAATATGATAAATGCTGGTCTTCAGGGAGTTGACTTTGTTGTTGCAAATACGGATGCACAGGCTTTGGCTATGTCAAAGGCTGAACGTGTTATCCAACTTGGGGCAGCTGTGACAGAAGGTTTGGGTGCTGGGGCTTTGCCTGAAGTTGGACAAGCGGCGGCGGAGGAATGTATTGATGAAATTATTGATCATCTTGCAGACTCTCATATGGTTTTCATTACTGCTGGTATGGGGGGAGGAACTGGAACAGGGGCTGCTCCCGTTGTTGCTCGCGCAGCGCGTGAAAAAGGTATTTTGACTGTTGGTGTTGTGACAAAGCCGTTTCAGTTTGAAGGCGCACGTCGTATGAAAACGGCAGAGGCAGGTATTGAAGAATTACAAAAGTCTGTCGATACATTGATTGTTATTCCCAATCAAAATCTTTTCCGTATTGCAAATGATAAGACAACGTTTGCTGATGCTTTTGCTATGGCTGACCAAGTGCTTTATTCTGGTGTTGCTTCCATTACGGATTTGATGATTAAAGAGGGTTTGATTAACCTTGATTTTGCTGATGTTCGTTCTGTTATGCACGAAATGGGTCGAGCCATGATGGGAACGGGTGAGGCATCTGGTGATGGGCGTGCTTTGGCTGCGGCTGAAGCTGCTATTGCAAATCCATTGTTGGATGATACCTCTATGCGTGGGGCGCGTGGTTTATTGATTTCTATTACGGGTGGTCGTGATATGACTCTCTTTGAGGTTGATGAAGCTGCTAATCGTATTCGTGAAGAAGTAGATGCTGATGCGAATGTGATCTTTGGCGCTATTGATGATGAGTCATTGGAAGGTGTTATTCGTGTTTCTGTGGTTGCCACCGGTATTGATCGTGAAGTTAGTGATGTGGTTCAGTCCTCTCATCCTCAGATTCAAAGGCCTGCTTCTTCAATACGCAAGAGCGATCCTGGAACGTCACACAGTTCTTTTCATGTTCAATCATCGCCTCTGCGTTCTGAGTCAATGGTAGAAGTGATCGAATCACTTGAAATAGAGAAGGGTAAATCAACCGGAGAACAGTTCCGTCCCAAAAGTCAAATTTTTGCACAACCTGCAGAAGCAATGACGACACGAAGTGCCACGAATGCTGTTGCGTATGGTTCAAATGCTGTTCAGGAACAGAGATCCAATGTGCCTCGTATGCAAGTAAGCCGTGGTTCTCAACAGGCGATGACGGCTCCTGTGAGTATGGAGGCAACAGCGCATGTTCTTGATGAGATGACAGGGCTTGTGAAGCAAAAAGAAAAGCCAGTGCAACCAAAACAAATGCAACAAATGCAAGCGCGCGCTCCAATGCGTATGCCTGAGTTAAAGGATTTTCCACCTGTTGCTCATGGACAAAGTCAAAGAACATTTGTGACTGATCAAGGTCCTCGTAATCTTTGGCAGCGTTTGAAACAGAGCTTGACACATCGTGAAGAAGCTGAGCCAGAAGCGAGGCTGGAGCCTGCTGTTAGATCGTCTCAGCAGAAAGATTCTCATGTTTACAATAAAAATTCTCAGACGCTTTCTCAAGATGCTTCTGTTTATGTTCCACGTCGTTCTGGTGAGCTGCATCCTCAGGTACCACAAGATCAGCGTACTTTTATAAGTGAAGAAGATCAGTTGGAAATACCAGCATTTTTACGTCGTCAGGCAAATTAATTGATGAAAAATGAGGTAAAGTAAGAAATTTTATTATTTCTTTAATGCTCAGTCAAAAATTATACAGTAAAATATATTACTGTTTTTTGGATAAAATACTTTGTTTTAAAAAGACCGCTTACAATAAGCGGTTTTTTTTTATTATTTACTATGAATATTTTTTATAGTTTTATAAATTTTGTTAAAAGATGTACAAGCAATTTAATAAAATGATATGATGAATTTAGTACCAAAATATCAGTCTACTCTTAAAAAAGCAGTAACATTTAAGGGGATTGGCGTTCATAGTGGCTGTTTATCAGTGGTAAAGGTTTGTCCAGCGGATGTTGGGTGTGGTATTGTTTTTAAGCGTTGTGGATTAGACGGAACAGAGAAAGTATTTCAAGCCCATGCATCGCAAACAGGAAAAACTGAATTATCAACAGTACTTGGAGATGGAGATGTAAGGGTTGAAACAATTGAACATTTGATGGCGGCAATTGCTGCTTATAATTTGGATAATCTTGTTATTGAAGTATCACATAATGAGATTCCTATTTTGGATGGTTCAGCGTGGCTATATTGCCAAGCTTTTGAAGATGTTGGTATTGTAAAGCAAAATGCGTTGCGTTCTTATTTCATTATAAAAAAGCCGGTGCGGGTTGAAGGAGCTCATGGTGTTGCAGAGCTTTTGCCATTCGATGGACGTCGTTTTGATATAACGATCTCTTTTCCTTCTTCTGCTATTGGTAAGCAACATTTCAGTTTTGATCTTACCACTCGAGGGTTTAGGGATGATTTGTCACGTGCGCGCACTTTTGGTTTTATCAAAGACGTGGAAGAATTAAGGCTTTCTGGAAAGGCGAGAGGCGCTTCTTTGGAAAATTCTCTTGTTATCGACCTTAATGATAAAATTTTAAATCCCGATGGTCCTTATTGGGAGAATGAATGTGTTCGGCACAAGATGCTTGATGCGATTGGTGATGCTGCTTTGCTTGGGGCACCTTTTATTGGATTATTTCGTTCTTATTGTAGTGGGCATAGAATTAATGCGCAATTGGTGAAGGCTGTTTTGGCAGACGAATCATATTATGAAAAAAGCTTTTTAGAGAAAAAGTAAAAAAATTGGCAAGATTTTTTTATCGTTTATTTGATTTTTAAGGGGATGATTGACCTAAACTGCTAAATTGGTTATGTGGATTTTAAAGTGATATGGTATAAAACCTTTGATAAATTGTTTTTGCTACAAGGTGATATTCTGTGGAGGCCGGAAAAACTATGAAAAAATCTCATGTGTGCATTGGAAATATGACATATAGAAAATCTAACATTGTACGCAAGATATTGGGGGTGGTGCTTTTGGGAAGCACCTGTATGTTAGCGGGATGCCTCTTTAAAGAGAAAAATACCCTTGATCCATCTGCTTATGTTTTGAAAATAGAGCCACCAGATGTTTTATATAATCAGGCGCTTGCTAGCCTTGAAAGTGGGCGGCTTGGGGATGCATCGAAGAAGTTTTTGAAGATTGAAAAACAGTACGCTTATACAGACTGGGGACGTAAATCTTTGGTCATGGGTGCTTTTACTAATTATCGACTCGGAAAGTATGATGATTCAATTAGTATGGCTCAACGCTATATTACTCTTTATCCAGGGTCGACTGATTCGGCTTATGCATACTATATTATTGGTCTTTCTTCTTTCCGTCGGATTCCTGATGTTACGCGTGATCAACGTGACACGAAACGTGCTATTGCTGCTATGCAGCTTCTTATAGAGCGTTATCCTAATTCTGAGTATGTCAAGGATGCTAAGGATAAAATCCGTTTTGGTCGCGAACAACTGGCTGGTAAAGAAATGCAGATTGGCCGTTATTATGAAGAGGGGCGGCGCTATCTTGCGGCAAGTAGACGGTTTCGTACCGTGGTTGAAGAGTATTCTGATACAAATCAAATTGAAGAAGCACTTTTCCGCTTGACTGAGGTTAATCTTGCTCTCGGCTTAACGTCGGAAGCACAGACGGCAGCAGCTATTTTAGGACGTAATTATCCCAAAAGTGAGTGGTATAAATTTTCTTATAATCTCTTGCAGAAGAATAAAATATCACCACGTGAGCATAAATCTTCTTGGATCTCAAATGCTTTAGGTGGTGACAAGAAGAGGGTACGTTGATTCTCTATGTTGGTACAGCTTTCGATTCATAATATTGTTTTGATCGAAACGCTCGATATTCATTTTACAGCGGGGTTGACGGTTTTAACTGGAGAAACGGGTGCGGGGAAGTCTATTCTCCTTGATGCTTTATCACTTGCTCTAGGGGGGCGGGGTGATGCTTCGCTTGTGCGTCATGGGGCTGACCGCGGGCAGGTCACAGCTGTTTTTGATGTGTCTGTTTCACATCCTGCACGTCAACTTATTCGTGAGAATGGTCTTGATGATGAGGGTGATATTATTTTACGACGTGTGCAATCAAGTGATGGACGTAGCCGTGTTTTTATCAATGATCAGGCGTCTAGTGTTGCATTGATGCGGAGTGTTGGCCGTTTGCTGGTTGAAATCCATGGACAACATGATGATCGTGCGCTTGTTGATGTTGCTACACATCGCCAATTATTAGATGCCTTTGGTGGTCTTGAAAATGAAGTGGAAAATTTGCGTCAGTGTTATCACACATGGCGTGAATTTGAGGAGCGTTTGCAACGGCAGCGTCTTAAAGTAGAGAGTGCTGTACGGGAGGTTGATTATCTTCGTGCGTGTGTAGAAGAGCTTGAAAAGCTTGATTTTAAAGTTGGTGAAGAGGAAGCTCTTTCTCTTCGTCGTGCTGATATGCTTAAATTAGAAAAAATAGCGACAGATATTAAAGAAGCGGATGATCTTTTAACGGGTCAAAAATCACCAATCCCAGTGCTTTCTAATTTGGTGAGGCGTTTGGAGCGGAAAATTCCTGAGGCGCAAGAACTTATTGCACCAGTGGTGAAATCTATTGATGAGGCATTGCATGCACTTGCAACAGCACAAGAAGGTATTGAGACGGCAATACGAGCATTAGATTTTGAACCTGATGAATTGGAACGGATAGAAGAGCGTCTTTTTTCTCTTCGGGGTTTTGCTCGTAAATATCAAGTTTCTGCGGATGAATTGATTCAGTTACGCGATAAAATGGACGCAGAACTCGCTGATTTTGAAGAGGCTCAGACTATATTGACATGTTTTGAAGATGAGGCAGAGCAGGCAAAGAAAAATTATGATACATTGGCGCAAGCCTTAACAATAAAGCGTCGGGAGACAGCAAAACATTTATCTGAAAGTGTTATGGCTGAGTTGCCGGCATTGAAATTAGAGAGGGCTGAATTTATTGTTGAAATGCAAAGTGATATGGAAAAGCGGAGTGCAGAGGGATGTGATCGTATTGAATATTGGGTGCGAACAAATCCTGGAACACGTGCTGGGCCGATGCTTAGTGTGGCTTCTGGCGGTGAATTATCTCGTTTTTTGCTGGCATTAAAAGTTGTTTTATCTGATCGAGGATCAGCACCGACGCTGATTTTTGATGAAATTGATACAGGCGTTGGGGGGGCTGTTGCAGCGGCTATTGGGCATCGGTTGCAACGCTTATCAGAACATGTCCAAGTTTTTGCTATTACGCATGCTCCACAGGTTGCATCGAAAGCGCATGGTCATTTTCTTATTTCAAAAATTGAGAGTCATGATAAAGGACGCTTTGTTACTGCGATTCATAAAATGAAAGAACATGAGCGTGCAGAAGAAATTGCCCGTATGTTGGCTGGAGAACAGATTACTGAAGAAGCGCGTGCAGCGGCTCAAAAGCTTCTAGCATAAAGGTAATTAGTCAGCGATAAAAATACTAGAAAGCTTATATTTATTGAGATTCACTTGATGAGGAGGCGTGGGAGGCCCTTGTGGCAGCGCTTGTAATGTGGAATAGATTTTATGAACAAAGATGCATATAAAAATCTCACAGCTGTTGAAGCAGAACGTGAATTAGAGTGGTTGGCAAAAGAGATTGCACGTCATGATGTGCTTTATAATCGTGATGATCAGCCTGAAATTTCTGATGCAGAATATGATGCTTTACGTCGTCGTAATGCAGAAATTGAAGCTCTTTTTCCAGAGCTTATACGTATTGATTCTCCTTCACATAAAATTGGAGCACCAATTTCTGAAAAATTTGAAAAATCTGTTCATGCACAGCCTATGCTTTCACTTGATAATGCGTTTAGCTCTGAAGATGTTACTGAATTTGTTGAGCGTATTCGTCGTTTTTTACGGCTTCCAGAAACACAAGTGTTGGAAATAACAGCGGAGCCAAAAATTGATGGTTTATCTTTGTCTTTACGCTACGAAAAGGGGCGGCTTGTGCGTGCGGCAACGCGTGGGGATGGAACTGTCGGTGAAAATGTGACGGCAAATGCCCGAACAATTGCTGATATCCCACAAGTTTTGCAAGGTGATTTTCCTGATATCATTGAGGTGCGTGGTGAAGTTTATATGGGGCGGGAAGATTTCCAAGCGCTGAATATCAGCCAACAAGAGAAGGGCAAGTTAACCTTTGCCAATCCTCGAAATGCGGCGGCTGGTTCACTCCGTCAGCTTGATTCACGGATAACCGCTAGCAGAAAACTTCAATTTTTTGCTTATGCTTGTGGTGAGGTGAGTGAAATATTGGCAGAAAGTCAAATGGAGATGATGAAAAAGCTAAAAGAATATGGCTTTTTTATCAATCCATTAACAAAAGTCTTTAAGACAGTAAAAGAAATTATTTCGTATTATCACGATATCGAAGAATGCCGTCATTCTTTAAGCTATGATATTGATGGTATTGTTTATAAGGTTAATGATTTGATGCTCCAAAAGCGTTTGGGGTTTGTTTCTCGTTCGCCGCGTTGGGCTATCGCCCATAAATTTCCAGCAGAAAAAGCGATAGCGCTTTTGGAAGATATTGACATTCAAGTTGGTCGCACGGGAGCTTTGACACCTGTTGCACGTCTTACGCCTATTACTGTTGGTGGAGTGGTGGTGACCAATGCTAGTTTGCATAATGAGGATTATATTAAGGGAATTGGTCATAAAGGAGAGCCCATTCGTGAAGGACGTGATATCCGTGTAGGTGATAGCGTGATTGTACAACGTGCTGGTGATGTGATCCCTCAAGTTATTGATGTTATCATTGAAAAACGCCCGAAAGATGCTGCTGTTTTTATTTTTCCTCATTTGTGCCCAGCTTGTGGGAGTCATGCTGTTCGTGAAGTGGGAGAAGCCGTGCGTCGCTGTACAGGGGGGCTTATTTGTCCTGCACAAGCAATTGAACGTATTCGTCATTTTGTTTCACGCAATGCTTTTGATATTGAAGGCTTGGGTAAAAAACAGGTAGAGTTTTTTTTCCATGTTCAAGATGAAGCGCTTTGTATTCATACACCAGCCGATATTTTTACGTTACAACGGCGCCAAGAAAAATCTTTGATACGTTTGGAAAATATGGAAGGTTTTGGTACTGTTTCAGTGCGGAAATTGTATGATGCCATTAATGCGCGCCGAGAAATTCCTTTGAGCCGTTTTTTGTTTGCATTGGGGATTCGTCATGTTGGCGAAGTGAATGCACGCCGCCTTGCACGTGCTTATAAAAATTATACAGCTTTTGAGACTGCGGCTATGGAAGCATTTATGCCATGTGATAAGGAAAATGAAGAAGGAAATGAGGCTTGGATAGAGCTTACCAATATCGAAGGAATTGGACCACAGGTAGGGAGCGCAATTGTTGATTTTTATCAAGAAGAGCATAACCGTGAGATTTTATCTGTTTTGCTTGAAGAAGTAACTCCTCTTGATGAGGAGCCTATCATAGCAGATTCTTCACCAATAGCGGAGAAGATCATTGTTTTTACAGGAACTTTGGCGCATATGTCACGTGATGAAGCAAAAGCATTGGCAGAGCGATTGGGGGCTAAAACATCTGGTTCACTTTCTAAAAAAACAGATCTTCTTGTTGCAGGACCTGGAGCGGGCTCCAAATTGGCTAAAGCTGAGGAATTAGGTGTTGAGGTTATCGATGAAGAGGCTTGGCTACAGCTGATTGAGAAACATAATGTTTAGAGGATGTTTTCTAGAAGATCGTATGCTGTTTGTATGATTATCTCTCTTACATTTTTTGGGGGATGAAATCAAAAAGAGGGATAATAGTGGCTGTTTTTTGCAAAAACAGAGCGCCATATATTTTAATATTTATTACGTTATTTAAAATAATTAACGTTGAGCTTAAATATTAAACTTAAACTATTATGATGAAGAATATACAAGGTTATTATTAGTAAAATTTATAAATTATCATTGTGAAGCAAGGTAAAAATTGTAAATAAATATGTATAATTTAATCCAAAATGCCGTAATAAACCAATTATAATGACGTAATAGAAATATAACGCGGAAAATTACAAAATATAACGAAAGTTTCCATATAAAGGAAATAGGGATATAATAATGTCTAGATGGAGATCGCCAAGATAAGTATTACCACGTATAGGTGTATCTCATCTTGCTTCACCTAGGTTAGCGTTTACCATACCAGCAAAAAACTTGAAGTATCTTGTAGAAATATTTTTCATATTTCCTGACGCAGATAAATATTTTTCCCTTAAAAAGAGAAAATCCTGTGTTTTGTAGAAAGAGTAAAAGTTATAGGTTGCTTCATTTAAAGGGGCATTGTTGCTTCTTTTGCCCATTTTTTATCTTCTTCATTTAAGTAAGGTGCATTCATCTGATAAACGCGCGCATGGTAATCATTGAGCCATTGTCGTTCTTCTTGTGTCAAAAGCTCTGGAAGGATTAACCGTCGATCAATGGGGCAATGTGTGAGTGTTTCGAATGAGAGCATTTCTATATCTCCGCCATCAATTTTTTGTGCTGGTTTCACAATCATCAAATTTTCAAGACGGATACCAAAAGCGCCTTCGCGGTAATAGCCTGGCTCGTTTGAAAGAATCATACCGGAGATGAGTTCTTGGCACCCTTTGCGAGAAATATTTTGCGGTCCTTCATGGACAGAAAGATAAGATCCAACACCATGACCGGTGCCATGGGCATAATCAAAACCAGCTTTCCACAATGCAATGCGTGCAAGAGCATCAAGGTCTTGCCCTCGTGTGCCTTTTGGAAATCTGATAGTTGAAAGAGCAATCATGCCTTTGAGGACAAGCGTAAAACAGCGTTTTTCTTCTTCTCCAATATTCCCAATTGCTACGGTGCGTGTGACATCAGTCGTGCCATCACGATATTGTCCACCTGAATCAACGAGGTAAAGTTCACCGGCTTTGAGTTGTTTATTTGTTTGCGTTGTTACACGATAATGAATAATGGCACCATTTTCTCCTGCTGCTGAAATTGTATCAAAAGAAAGATCTTTAAGTTTTTCTCCCATTTCTTTTGCTGTATTTATGCGAAATTCTTCTAATTTTTGAGCAGCAGAAATTTCACTTATTGACCCTGGTATTTGTTTATCTAACCAAGAAAAAAAACGGGTTAGGGCAACACCATCGCGTAGATGCGCTTTGCGTGCGCCATTGAGTTCTGTGTCATTTTTAATGGCACGTGGTAGAGCAGCAGGATCGGTAAGTGTGATAAAAAAGCTATTTTTTTCTTCAATAACAGTTCGTAATTTTTCGCATGTTAGCTGTGGATCTAAGGCAAACACTGTCCCTTTTTGAACATACTCTTTGATCTTGGGAATAAGCTGTTCTGGTTCATATAATTTTGCATAACGTTCTAGATATTGTTTCTGTTCTACACCAAGTTTTTTGCTGTCAATGAATAAAGCTGGTGTTTCGTTAAGTGGAATGAGAGCAAAACAAAGGGAAAAAGGCGTGTTGGAAACATCATTGCCCCGTATATTGAATGTCCATGCAATGGAAGAGGGGTCTGTAAAAATAAAAGCATTTGCATGAGTTTGCTGTATATCTTTGTAAATCAAAGCGAGTTTTTCATCTGTATCGCACCCAGCATATTTGAGAGGGTGAATTGATAAGGCAGATTGTGGTAATTTTGGTTGATTATGCCAGAGCAAATCAATGGGATTATGTTGAACTTCTACAAGTTTTCCACCTGCTTTCATTTCTAATGCATTTCTCAATGCATTGGTGGCAGCAATCGTGTGGAGCCATGGATCAAAGCCAATAGAAAGTTTTTGACCATTTTTTTCAAGCCATTGTGAGGGAGGACAAGTTATGAGATCTTCATAATTAAAAATATCAGGATCAGTTTGTTGGCGAATTTGGAGCTTATATCGCCCATCTGTAAATATGATGGCTTTGTTTTTTAAAATCAGTGCAATCCCAGCTGATCCAGTAAAGCCGGTTAACCAGCTAAGGCGTTGAGCATGAGGAGGGACGTACTCTCCTTGATGCTCATCACACCGCGGAACAAGAAAACCATCGAGTCCAAGGTGATCGAGTTCTTTACGAAGGCAAGAAATGCGTTCTGCTGCATAAGCAGGATTTGTTGTCGCCTCAAAAGATTGATACATAACGACGTCCTTTTCTTTTATTTTATTTCAGATGTATCGTAACCCATCCTTGCCGGTGGTATGTTTCGATATGCTTCATTCCTTGTTTTATATAAGTCTCCAAAACATGGGCATGTTGTTCTTCAAGAATTCCAGAGAGTATAAGTGATCCCCCTTTTTGAAGTGCCTTTACCACTTCTTGCGCAAGTTCAATAAGCGGATTAGCAAGGATATTGGCAACGATGAGATCAAAAGGGGTTCGTGATGCAATTGCATCATGGGCAAAATCTGTTGCTGTAATAGCTGTAATATATTCCTTGACACCATTGAATTCGATATTGTGTTGTGCAACTTGAACAGCAATTGGGTCAATATCGGATGCAAGCACAGTAATTGGTTTGAGCATTGCTATACCAATGGCTAGTACACCGCTCCCAGTACCAAGATCAAGGGCATTTTTTGGATTTTCGTGTTTCATGACTTTGGCAATCATTTCTAAACAACCGGCTGTTGTTCCATGATGTCCGGTGCCAAAAGCTTGATTAGCTTCAATTTCAATAGGGAGAACATTTGCTGGAATGGCGTTTCGGTTGTGACTTCCATGAAGGAAAAAAGGACCAGCTTGCACAGGTTTTAGTCCTTCTAGGCTTTTTTGTACCCAATCAATGTTGGGTAAAACTTCCATATTAATTTTATCAAAATCTATAGAGAGAACGCTTGCAAAATGTTTTAATGCGTTCTCTTGATTGTCTTGATCGACATATAGAGAAAGCTCATATACAGCATTTTGTTCATCTATCTCTGTAAGAGCAAGAGGATAACCTTCTTCGTCAAAGGCTGTTTCTATAAGGGTATAGAACCGTTCTGCTTCATTTTTAGAAGCAGTATAATAGAGGCGAATTTGTTGCGACATGCTGTTCTTTCTTTTGATCGGTTTTTTTAGTTTAAGACGAGTTTTTTTAACCGTTCAATGGCGATTTCATCTTTTAATTCGCTATCGCTTTCTTTCGTGTCATAACGGATAACGCCAGCTAATTTTCCACCTTTTTTAAGTAAAAAAATTGCTGCTGTATGGTTATATGTATAGTTTCCATCTGTTTCAGGAACTTTTTCAGCAACGATGTTGAAAGAATTGACCATTTTATGAACCTTATCAGGATCTCCACTAATGCCAACAATTTTATTGTTAAAATTACTGAGATAATCATGGAGTACTTTTGGTGTGTCACGTTCAGGATCAACAGTCACAAACCATATACCTAATTTATCAGCTTCAGGCCCAAGGGCTGTAAGCCATCGATCAAGATTCATCAGTGTGGTAGGGCAGCTTTCAGGACACATAGTGAAGCCGAAAAAAATTATTGAAGGCTTGCTTCGAACATCAGCCTCAGTAATATTTTTTCCATTAGAATCAGTGAGAGTAAAGTTATCACCTAAAGGCTTATTTGTCAGCGTATCATAAATAAAAACACCTGCAAGAAATATGATTGTCAGCCCCAAGATGCGTATTACATTTTTCATAGTTTGACTCTCTTAGATAGATCGAGAAATTGTAACATCGGCAGGTTTGTTTTGCAATGTTTGTTTCATGGTTGATTTTATTGGCTTGATTGGTATGTCTTTCCATATCTATTGATAAAACATTGGTGAAAGATGTATGAATATTGAGAAAGATCTTCGATTTCATGAAAGTGAACCTCGTATCCATACGACAGCGCGGCTGCATGGTTGTAAATTAGGGCGCTATGTGGAAATTAATGAGCGGGTGATTTTACGGGATGTAACCGTTGGAGATTTTTCTTATTTAGAGCGTAATAGTGAGGCTATTTATAGCGATATTGGGCGTTTTTGTTCTATTGCATCTCATGTACGGATGAATGCGTTGGAGCATCCTATGGAGCGCGTTTCAACGCATAAAATAACCTATCGTCCAAACGAATATTTTCGTTATATGGCATTAGATAGTGGTTTTCGTGAAAGGCGTTGTGCAAAACGTGTTATTATTGGGCATGATGTGTGGATTGGACATGGTGCGGTTATTATGCCTGGAGTGACAATTGGTCATGGCGCTATCATTGGCGCGAACGCTGTTATAACGAAAGATGTTATGCCTTATACGATTGTCGTTGGGGTGCCTGCTAAGCGATTGCGGATGCGTTTTCCCAATCATGTGATAGAATACCTTTTAGATATGGCTTGGTGGGATTGGCCACTTGATAAAATTCACGACGCATTGCCTGATATGCAAAATCTGCCCATTGAAGCCTTTGTTCGTAAATGGAAATGATAGTCAGAATAAAACAAAATGATCTCTTGGAAAAACGGATCATGGTTTGCTTGTAATTAAGCTTTGTTTACAAAATTGTCTAGTACACGCTTTTCTCCGGCTTTTTCGAACATTATTGTCAATTTATGATCGTCTATTGCTGTAATATGACCATAACCAAATTTTATGTGAAAAATCCGATCATTGACAGAAAAATCTGATGGTACATGAGAGATTGATTGCGTGATAATTTTTCCTTCAATATTCTTGTTTTTTTGTGCACGCTTTTGTCTTGGTGTTGCATAGTCATTATAAAAAGAATCGTGATATTGAAAAGAAGATTTTCCATAACCACCATAGGATGTTTCCATTTCTACAACTTCTATATGTTCTGCTGGTAATTCATCTAGAAAACGGGAGGGAAGAGCAGGTTGCCAAAGTCCATGAATTCTTCGATTCGATACAAACCATATATGCAAATGTTTTTTTGCTCTTGTTAGACCTACGTAAGCAAGACGCCGTTCTTCTTCTAATCCTGAACGTCCACCTTCATCTAATGAGCGCTGGTGGGGAAAGAGTCCTTCTTCCCAACCTGGAAGAAAAACTGTTTCAAATTCAAGTCCTTTGGCTGAATGAAGTGTCATGATGTTGACTGCATCCATATTTTCATTATTTTCCGTTTCCATAACGAGTGCAACATGTTCCAAAAAACTTTGAAGATTTTCAAATTGTTCCATGGAACGAATCATTTCTTTAAGATTTTCTAGTCTTGTAGGAGCCTCTGGTGAGCGATCTTCTAACCACATGGTTGTATAACCAGAATCATCAAGGACGATCTCGGCAAGTTCTCTATGAGGAGTGTCTTGAAGCATATTTTGCCAGCGGCGGAAGTTTTCAATGAGGCTTCGTAACGCACTGCGTGCCTTAGGCTTTAATTCATCTGTTTCAATGATGTCAGCGGCAGCAGAAAAGAGAGGAACAGCACGTGCACGTGCACTCTCATAAAGAATGCGCAGGGTTGCATCTCCTATGCCGCGTTTGGGTGTATTAATAACACGCTCAAAAGCTAAATCATCAGTGGGTTGGACAACAACGCGTAAATAAGCCATGGCATCACGTATTTCCATTCGCTCATAAAAACGAGGACCACCAATGACGCGATAATTAAGGCCAAGCGTTACAAAGCGATCTTCAAATTCACGCATTTGAAATGATGCGCGTACCAATATAGCCATATGATTTAATGCATGACCGGTTTGTTGTGCACGTTCGATTTCTTCTCCGATTGCTCGTGCTTCTTCTGCCGAATCCCATGCTGAATGAATTTTTACCTTTTCTTCCTCACTCTTTACTTGAGCAGAAAAAAGGACTTTTCCCAGTCTTTCTTCATTATGAGCAATGAGATGGGAGGCGGTTTTAAGAATATGAGATGTTGAGCGATAATTGCGTTCTAGACGAATAATTTTAGCAGAAGGAAAATCTTTTTCAAAACGTAATATGTTTTCGACTTTTGCACCACGCCATCCATAAATGGATTGATCATCATCGCCAACACAACAAAGATTAACATGTTGACCTTGAGGATGTTGGGCCAAAAGCCGAAGCCAAAGATATTGTGCTGTATTTGTATCTTGATATTCATCGACAAGAATATAACGAAATTGAGAATGATATTCGCGAAGAATATCTGGATTATGTTGGAAGATAGAGATAGAATGAAGTAGAAGGTCACCAAAATCACAAGCATTAAGATCTTTTAATCGATTTTGATAACTGTGATAAAGTTCACGTCCCATGCCGTTACCAAAGGAATGAGCATCACTTTTTGAGATATGTGTTGGTGAAAGTCCTTGATTTTTCCAAGAATCAATCATCATGGCAAGGTTTCGTGCGGGCCAACGCTTATCGTCTAATCCTTCAGCTTGAATAAGTTGTTTTAAAAGTCGAAGAACATCATCGCTATCGAGAATTGTAAAGTTTCTTTTTAAATCAACAAGCTCTGCGTGACGGCGTAAAATTTTAGCTCCAGTGGAATGAAAGGTTCCAAGCCAAGGCATACCTTCAACAACTTCTCCAATAAGTTCACCAATACGTGTTTTCATTTCACGGGCTGCTTTGTTGGTGAAAGTGACAGCAAGTATTTGTTGAGGTGAGGCGAGTCCAGAGCGTAAAATGTGAGAAATACGGGTTGTTAAAACGCGTGTTTTTCCTGTACCAGCACCTGCAAGAACTAAAAGAGGTCCTTCAGTATTCATAACAGCTTGTTGCTGTTCTGGATTGAGTTGTTCTAAATAGTCTGTGTTATATGATTTTTGTTCTTTTAGAGTATGGGAGAAAAAACCAGAGCTCTTCTTATCATGGTCTGGAGGGGAATCTTCTTCAAAGAAAGGTATGATGTGATCAGAAAAATTACTCATTATATCTCTTTTGTAGTCTTTTTTTTATTGAAGTTCTAGATTAAAAAAACTTCTCTTAAAAAGTTACAACAGTTTCAGTTGAACAGACAGAAAGAGAACGTAAAAAAATAAGCACAACCATTAAAGGCTTTGGGTGAGAACGCTTTGAAGGGCATAAACGCGTAACGAAGCCGAAAGATTTACTTGTTGTGGTCTTTTGCTATCAATATCGGTAATAATAAAGGCTAAAGATTGTCCTTTTTTGCGGGCTATATCTTTTAGAATATCTAAAAATGGTGGTTCTAAAGAGACGCTTGTTGCGTGTCCATCAACGCGAACAGATATCTTTCGTGGAATGACTTTTGACCAATCGATAGAATTATTTTCGTGCATTTTTCCACCTTTATTCGTCGTTTCGCAAACGATTTTGATCAAGAAATTTTTGCATTTTTAAAGATTTTTGCTGCTCAAAATTTTTTTCAGTTTTTGTTCGTCCAAAACGATAACGATTTTGCTCAGCACAAAGAGATTTTTCTGTACGTTTTTTTTGTTTTCGAAATTGGCGAAGATTAATCAATTCAGTCATGAGAAAAATTATTTTTTCCGAAAGGAATCTAAAGAGACAACATCAGCACTTTGATTTTGTTTTGCATCGTTATTTGAAGGTTCTTTATTTGTACTGAGATTTTGTTCTTTTGTAAGCGTATTTTCTATTTTTTGTTTGTTTGATAAGGTAATAGGCGTAGTTGAGGTATTTTCTGAATTTTCACTTTCTCCAGAGGTCAGATTTGAGGGCAGATCAAATGCTGCTTCAAATGCTGCTACAGGATCATAAAAGACCTGAATGGAAGTAAAAGGAATCACGAGCTTTTCGGTTATTTCCCTGAAAGAGAGAGTTACTTCGAAAGCTGTTTCTGAAACACTGAGATCTCTAAATTGATGCTGTAAGACGATTGTCATTTGCTCGGGATAGCGATTTTTTAGCCGAGGAGAAATTTTAACGCCTAGGGCATTTGTCAAAAAAGTTATAAAAAAATGATGATTTCCCGGAAGACCTGCTTTGGCAACTTCCGATAAAACTTTACGGATAACTCCACGAAGCGCATCCTGAACGAGAATATCGTAACGGATTTGATCTTTAACCATCGAAGTTTATTCCTTTTATTTCACGTAGCAGAATGGGGCGTATTGATATTGTGTGACAGAATATATTTTAAATTAGCAGATTTTTTCTACGATGCACCTCAATAAATCGAATAAATACGAAACTCTATGGTAAATAATGTCTGATAATGTCTGAAAGATCAATCAACAACATTTAAAAAAGTGAAGGCTTCTGTTGCCAGGTGCCTCCGAACCCCGCTTAAACCTGCGACGGTTTAAGACTTAAATTGAAACATTCACACCACCTTAAGCGGCGAGACGTGCTTCCGCATAGTTGTCATTTGCAACTACTCATTTAGCCCGATAACGGTGGTACAATGCCGAGTAAAAGAGCGATCTTTACACCCTTGTCGATCCTATTTCGCCCCCACCAAAATATAATTTTGATTTTTTATATTTTGGTGGAGGCGCCGGGTACCGCCCCCGGGTCCAATAGGTTTATTTCACCGTCCATTTATTACCATAGCTGGTAAACCAGCCCTCTAAATATAGATGAAGAACAGTCTTAGGAAAAGGGGGGTTGTTAATATTTTTAATCCTCTAATTATTTATGGAGCTATATGATGCGGCTGTAAAGTATAGTCCGCTCATTTTTGGAGAGGAGATGATGCAAAATGACAAATAATCTAGCAGATATTAAACTATATGATTTAAATCCCGATGAAGCAGCAGTAGAACGACTTAGCCGTCGTTTAGCTTTAGTGATGAAAAAGCAGGATGCAGCGCTTGTTGCTACATCGGATCCAAAAGAGTTAGAACGTGTTGAAAAATGGGTTCAAGATGTTTTAGAAGCCGATGAGAAGAGTGCTAAAATGGCTGTTTCAAAAGTGGCTGAGATGATGTCTGGAGAGCGTAGAAAAAGTCGTGTGACTTTTTATTATCTAGTTGCTAAGCACCTTAATGCACTTCATAAAATTTAAACAATATTAAATTTGTGATAATGATAAAAAAAAGCCCAATTTCTTGGGCTTTTTCGTTGATAAAAAGGGTTAATGTTTTTCATCCTCTTGGAGGTAGCCTCCTTTACGCATACTCGGGACAAAGAGAAGAGCAATGAATGCCATGATCATCACGACGGTTATATAAAAATAAAAGAGTGATTCATGACCGTACTTTTTTAATCCAAGCGCAACGTATTCAGCAGAACCACCAAATAAGGCGTTGCCAATGGCATGAGAGATGCTAACGCCTAATGCGCGTATTGAAGAGGGAAACATTGCTGATTTGACGACACCAGAGATGGATGTATACATGCTCATAATGAAGAGCAAGCCAATAATGACGGAAAAGGCAACCCATATACTATGCGTATTACCGATTATCCAGAGTCCAGGAAATGTAAAGATGGCAGAGAGTATACTCCAAATAATAAGTAAAGTTTTTGTTCCAATTTTATCGGCTATGATACCAGCTATGGGTTGGAATAGGATGAAAATGAATAGTACAGCTGTCATAATCGTTGTTGCGGTATGTTTATCAAAGCCGGTGGTTGTGATCAGATATTTTTGCATATAAGTCGTAAAGGTGTAAAACGTGAGTGATCCTCCTGATGCAAAGCATGCAATTACGACAACGGCTTTTGTATGCTTGGTGAGAAGTTCCTTAAGACTGCCAGAGTGTTTGTGAGAGCGGCTTTCTTTCGTGGTTGTTTCGTGGAGAGAACGACGCAGATAAATCGCAATCACTGCCCCGAATCCACCAATTACAAAAGGAATACGCCATCCCCATGCTTTTAACTGATCTTCAGAGAGATAAGATGCTAGAATAAATATAATGAAGCTGGCAAGAAGTTGACCTGTAATAAGGGTGGCTGATTGGAAAGAAGCAAAAAGCCCACGATGTTTTTTGAGAGCAACTTCGCTCATATAAGTGGCTGCTGTACCATATTCACCACCCGCTGAAAGTCCTTGCATCATCCGAGCTAAAAGTAAAAGGATTGCTGATGTTATTCCTAAGGTTTCATAGGTGGGAAGTATGGCGATGAAAAAAGAGCCACCACACATCATAAAAATGGATATAAGCATCGAGCGTTTACGTCCATAACGATCGGCGACAAATCCTAAAAACCAAGCTCCAATAGGGCGCATAAGAAAGCCAATAAAAAACACACCCGCGGTTTTTAACAGTGGTGTAATCGTATCACCATCGGAGGGAAAGAATTGTGATGCAAAATAAATTGATGCAAATGAGTACACGTAAAAATCATACCATTCTACGAGATTTCCTGATGCGCTTGCTATAATAGCAAAAACACGTTTTCTTGCATCCTGTGATGCTGAAGTTGTTTCATTTTTCATGAATTGTTCCCCTTTTGGATTTATAGTTCATATTTTCTAAACATAATTGTTTATGATTTCCAGAAAAATTCAATGGTATTATAACAATTTCTTAGGGAAACTCTTTAAGATGATTTATTAGAGTTATGTTGTCATTCGTTTTAAGATTTTTACTTGTGTTATAGAATAAAAAGTTATCACGTTGCATTTAAAGGGAGAGGACATTGAAAAGTAGATCAAGATACCTTTAAACTTTATGAGAAGAATGCAATTATTGGCATACCGGAAGATTATAGAAGAGATGGTCTTTATGAGCAGAAAGCCCCAAAACTGAAAATATTTCAAAAAGCTTAAGTAATGTAAAAGGGGATTTTGTGTCCTTAATTATCTTATTGTATCATAACACATCATTATTTAGGAGGGTGAGGTAAGCCTCAGATAAGGTTTTCCGTATGAGGTGTTTTTTAGATATCGTGATAAATATTTAGGGTAGGGCTGCCCATAGAATCTTATCAAGTAAATTACATAAAGAGGGCAGTAACTATAGACAATTTAAGAGAAACTGAGTTGTTTGTAAGACGAATGCGGGGCGGGCTTTTCGTTCTTTACTAGGGTGGAGAGGGAATCAAAAAAAGCCCAATTTCTTGGGCTTTTTTATCCAGAAAATAAGTTTAATGAAGTCTATTGTCTTTATCGAGATATCCTCCTTTATCTATATCGGGCATAAGAAGAATAGAGATGAGTGCAATGACCATCATACCAACGATGTAAAAAAAGAAAACAGATTCGTATCCCATATTTTTTAATCCAAGCGCTACATATTCAGCAGAACCGCCAAAGAGTGCGTTGCCAATGGCAAAAGCAAATCCAACACCAATTGCTCGGATTGAAGCAGGGAACAATTCTGCTTTTATGATACCAGCAATGGACGTATAAAAACTCATAACACAGAGTATTCCAATAATAATTAAGAGTGCTGTCCATGGATTATGGGCATTACCGATCATTTTAAGTACAGGAATGGTGCAGATAATGGATAATGCCCCCCAACTAATGAGTGAAGCTCTTGCTCCAATTTTATCGGCTAGGGAACCAAAAAGGGGTTGGAGTAGCACAAAAACAAAGAGGGCGGCAGTCATTATCGTTGTTGCGGTTTGTTTATCAAAACCAGTGGTTGTGATCAGATATTTTTGCATATAAGTGGTGTATGTATAAAATGTGAGAGATCCACCAGCTGTAAAGCCAACAACCAAAAAGAAAGCTTTTTTATGATTACGAAAAAGTTCTTTAAGACTACCAGCGTGTTGTTCAGAGCGGCTTTTGAGGGTTGTTGTTTCATGAAGCAAGCTACGCAGATAAATTGCAACGATTGCTCCAAAGCCACCAATGATAAAGGGAATACGCCATCCCCATGCTTTTAACTGATCCTCGTTAAGGTAAATGGCTAAAATAAATATTATAAAACTTGCCAGAAGTTGACCTGAGATCGTTGTTGCATATTGAAAAGAAGCAAAGAGACCACGACGATTTTTGGGCGCAACTTCACTCATATACGTTGCTGCTGTACCATATTCACCGCCAACGGAAAGCCCTTGAAACATACGGATTAAAAGGAGAAGAAATGCTGCTGTTATTCCCAAGGTTTTATAAGTGGGAAGTATGGCAATGAGAAAAGAGCCACCACACATCATAAAAACAGAAATAAGCATTGAGCGTTTACGTCCATAACGATCCGCAATGTATCCAAAGAGCCATGCTCCAATTGGACGCATAAGAAAGCCAATAAAAAAGATTCCTGCCGTTTTTAACAGTTGTGTAACAATATCTTCATCTTCAGGAAAAAATTGTGATGCAAAATAAACCGATGCAAAGGAGTAAGCATAAAAGTCGTACCATTCTACCAGATTTCCTGATGCGCTGGATATGATAGCAAAAATACGTTTCCTTGTATCATGTGGATCTAAAGTTGTTTGATTATTCATGAAGTATTCCCCTTTTAGATTTATAACTTTTCTTCTTTTTTAAGCTATTTACGATGTGCATTATAAAAACGCTATTGTATCATGATAATTTTTTAGGGAAACATAAAGATTTTTTCTAGAGCTATCAGTGGTGTTTTGGGCTCATGGTGTTGTTACATTGCGTAAATTATACGCTTTTTACTATCCTTAAGGAAATATTATTTTTTGTTTGATTGTGAATTATTTGCATATGCAGAGTGTTTATGAAGATATGATACTCTTTAGTTTATATGCTTGATGTTGTTTCGTAAAATGATGTTACTGACTATTGCATGCTAGGTTGGTGTATCAGTTAAAATACTTTTTAGGAATGATCTTAAGTGTTAAGGGGGAGTACAATATTAAGAGTTCCTCAATAGTATAATGATAGCGGCTTGCACTTTTATTAAGTGTAAAGAGAGTGATGCCCATGTTTATACTTTACGGGGCTTTTACGTGATGTCATTCACGGGTGCCGTTGTGAAATGGAGTTGGGTGCATTGAGAAATGTTTCTCAAAAAAGTGTGCGAATTCATAATAAAATGGTATTTTCTATTTTTCATGAAAGGATTTGTTTTGCATGAGGGGGTACTATTAAGAACGTATTAAACAAAATCATGAGTGTAATCTTTATTATTGATAAAATTTCTTGAAAGATAATCACTTTTCTTCGATTTTGAGTGGGCATGGGAATATTAAAATAAATCAAACGTTTTTTATCTTCAGTGAATTAAATTAAGCTAAAGAAGTATTTATTACATAATAATATGAAGCCATTTATTTTTATAAGCGGCGTGTGCAGGAGGGAACATTGCTTCTTTAGAGTGTTTGAAGGGATAAAAAATTGTGAGCTTTAAACTTCTATCGGAAAGGATATAAAAAAGCCCAGTACTCTGGGCTTTTTTATTAAAATCCTTGTTTGTTAACATTAAAGGTTAATGAATATCGTCTCCTTGTAAATACCCTTTTTTGCGAGCATCTGGCATTAAGAGAACAGCAATGAATGCAATAATCATCATGCCGGTTATATAAAAATAGAAGACAGATTCATATCCAAGATCTTTTAATCCAAGCGCGACATATTCAGCAGAACCGCCAAACAGTGCGTTGGCAATAGCATAAGAGAGCCCAACTCCTATTGCTCGTACTGAAGCGGGAAACATTTCTGATTTTACAATGCCAGAGATAGATGTATAAAAGCTCATAATGCAGAGCATTCCAGTAATGACTGATAAAGCAATCCATGTACTATCAGTACTACCAATCATATTAAGTCCAGGAATGGTAAAGATAATAGATAAGACACTCCAAATAAGGAGTGAAGTTCTTGTTCCAATTTTATCTGCAAGAGCACCAAAGAGGGGTTGGAGTAACATGAAAACAAAGAGTGCAGCTGTCATGATTGTTGTGGCTGTATGTTTATCAAAGCCAGTGGTTGTGATCAGATATTTCTGCATGTAAGTCGTATAGGTGTAGAATGTGAGCGATCCTCCAGCTGTAAAGCCAATAACCAGAAAGAAAGCTTTTCGGTGGTTGCTCAGAAGTCCCCTAATACTACCAGCTTGTGCACTAGAACGACTTTCTTTGGTCGTTGTCTCATGGAGTGTGCGGCGTAGATAAATCGCAACAATTGCGCCGCATCCACCAATGGCAAATGGAATACGCCAGCCCCACGCTTTTAGCTGATCTTCGGTGAGATAAAGCGCTAAAATGAATATAACGAGACTGGCTAGAAGTTGACCTCCAATCAGTGTGGTATATTGGAAAGAGCTAAAAAATCCCCGGCGATTTTTGAGGGCGACTTCGCTCATATAAGTTGCTGTTGTACCATATTCACCACCGACAGAAAGCCCCTGAAGCATTCTGAGTAAAAGTAAAAGAATTCCTGCTGCCATTCCAATGGTTTCATAGGTAGGAAGTAGGGCGATTAAGAACGAACCACCACACATCATAAAAACAGAGATAAGCATTGAGCGTTTGCGTCCGTAACGATCGGCAATGAAGCCAAAAAGCCATCCGCCGATTGGGCGCATAAGAAAACCAATAGCAAAAACACCCGCCGCTTTTAAAAGTTGCGTAACGTCATTGCCATCTGAGGGAAAGAATTGTGATGCAAAATAAATAGATGTAAAGGAATAAACATAAAAGTCATACCATTCTACTAGATTACCTGATGCACTGGACACGATAGCCCAGATACGTTTTCTTGTATCATGTGGTTTTAAAGCTTCTTGTTTTTCCATAGTCGATCCCTTTATTTGATGTTCATCCATCTTTGTTCATTTATGTCATTTTTTTAGAAGCTGTCTATAGTATTTTATCTTTTGCATCAAAAATTTAGTTAGATCATGATAATTTCTTGTGTAAGATGTTTTTGGAAAAAGATTTGAATTATGTTTGTACGGATTTTACAGTTTTTATTTTCTATAATAAGAAGAATCGGACATAATACCCTCATGAAATCATATCTTGCTCTTTTATCTCATGTTTTAAATCAGGGTATTGATCGGACAGATCGAACGGGTGTTGGAACGCGATCTATCTTTGGGTATCAGATGCGCTTTGATTTACAAGCAGGATTTCCGTTGTTGACAACAAAGAAACTACACTTACGTTCAATTATTTATGAACTTTTGTGGTTTCTTAAAGGCGATACAAATATCGCTTGGTTGAAAGAGCATGGTGTGTCAATTTGGGACGAGTGGGCTGATGAAAAGGGAAATCTTGGTCCTGTTTATGGTTATCAGTGGCGTTCTTGGCCCGCTCCTGATGGACGCCATATTGATCAAATTAACAATCTTTTAACGATGATTAAGGAAACGCCAGATTCTCGTCGCTTGATTGTATCAGCTTGGAATCCTGCATTAATAGAGGAAATGGCGTTGCCTCCGTGTCATTGTCTTTTTCAATTTTACATTGCGGAGGGGAAATTATCTTGTCAACTTTATCAGCGTTCGGCGGATATTTTCTTAGGTGTTCCATTCAATATTGCATCCTACGCATTGCTAACGATGATGATTGCGCAAGTAAGCGGTCTTAAAGTAGGCGATTTTATTCATACTCTGGGAGATGCTCATCTTTATTCTAATCATTTTGAACAGGCAAAATATCAATTGTCTCGTATACCAAATGCTTTGCCATGTATGCGCATAAATCCAGCGGTAACAGATCTTTTTTCTTTTCAATTTGAGGATTTTGAGTTGCTTAATTATGAAGCACAACCCCATATTAAAGCGCCGGTAGCAATATGACGATTTCCATTTGTTTAATTGCTGCTGTTGCAGAAAATGGTGTTATCGGTCGTGAAGGTGTAATGCCGTGGCATTTATCAACGGATTTGCAACGCTTTAAAGCTTTGACATTGGGTAAGCCCATTGTTATGGGGCGAAAAACTTGGGATTCTATTGGGAGACCTTTACCAGGGCGTACAAATATCGTTATTACTCGTGATTGTACCTTTTGTGCTGAAGGGGCTGTTGTTGCTCACTCTTTATCGCAAGCTTGTTCTCTTGCAACAAATGTTGCTTCTCAAAATGATGTAGAGGAAATTTTTATTATTGGTGGTGGTGAAATTTTTCAACAAGGGTTGCATATGGCTGATAAAATATTCCTTACAGAAGTTTTAGCTTCTATAGAAGGTGATAGTTTTTTTCCTGTTTTTGATAAAGAAAAGTGGACTATTGTGCAAACACAAGATATTCCAAAAGGGGATAAAGATAGTCATCCGACACGTTTTGTTGTTTATGAGCGGAAATAATTTTTTGTAATATGAAGTGGAAGGGTTTATCAGTTGTATTGTAATGAGGTAAGAGACACCCTATAAGATCAAGCAAATGGTTGGTGTTCGAGTAGTGGTAATCAGTTAAAGAGGTGATAATGCCCTGGACAAATCAAAATGGTGGTGGCCCGTGGAGTGGCGATAAAAACAGTGGTGACAAAAAAACACCAGCTAAGAATCTCTTTGGTTCTGGTGGCGGTAATGGTGGCGAAAATGGTCCTAATCTTAATGAAATTTTGCGCAAAGGGCAGGATCAGTTTAAACAATTCGGGAGAAGCAGTTTTTCTGTTTTATTCCTTCTGCTTATTGTGTTTTTTTGGCTATACCAGTCAATTTATATTGTTCAGCAAAATGAACAAGCGGTAGAGTTGCGCTTTGGCATCCCTAAAGAAGGCATTATTGGTGATGGGTTGCATTTTCATTTTTGGCCAATTGAGACCTATATGAAAGTCCCTTTAACGGAAAAAACAATCGCGATTGGTGGGAAGCCCGGTCAGGCGCAACAAAGTGATGGTTTAATGCTTTCGAGTGATCAAAATATCGTTAATGTTAATTTTTCCGTTTATTATCGGATTTCATACCCTAGTCAGTTTTTATTCAATGTGAATGATCAAGAGGGAACTGTCCGCCAAGTTGCTGAGAGTGCAATGCGTGAGGTCATTGGTTCGCGGCCGGTTGATGATGTTTTACGTGACAAGAAAGAAGAAGTTGCTAATGACGTTAGAAAGATTATCCAGTTGACTGTGGATAAATATCAACTTGGTGTCGAAATAAGCCGTGTTTCTATCAGTGAAGCTGCTCCTCCGACAAAGGTTGCTGCTGCGTTTAATTCTGTTCAGCAGGCGGAGCAGGAACGTGGAAGAATGATTGAAGAGGGGAATCGTGTGCGTTTTACGAAAATTGGTTTAGCAAATGGTGAAGCTTCACGCACACGGGAAATCGCAAAAGGTGAAAAGGCACAAATGGTTGAAGAGGCAACAGGGCGTGCTGAACGTTTTCAGGCGATAGCTCGAGAGGCTGCGATTTCACCAGAAGCTGCTCGCTACCGTCTCTATATGGAGACGATGGGGCGGATTCTTTCTTCACCAAATAAGCTGGTTCTTGATCAGGCAAATTCTCCAGCGGTGCCTTATTTACCTTTGAATGAATTGTTGCGTAGCAAGTCATCGGAAAAAGTAAAGGCAACAGCAGCGCGTCCTGCGTTACTCTTAGATTCTCGTATTTCTGGAGGAGATTAATTATGCAGCAATCTCGCTTTTTGTTTGTTTTTAGTGCTATAGTGTTTGTTTTGATGATTTTGTGGATGTCCGTATTTATCGTCTATCCTCGTCAACAAGTAGCAATTAAGCGTTTTGGACAAATTGTTCAGGTAGAATCTAATCCTGGAATCTATTTCAAGGCGCCCTTTATCGATAAGATGATCATTGTTGATAATCGGTTATTGCGTTACGATGTTCCTACACAATCTGTACAGGTTCGTGGTGGTGCGTATTATGAGGTGGATGCGTTCTTTATTTACCGTATTACAGATCCTAAGTTGTTTTTACAGCGCATTGCTTCTGGGCGTCCACAAATTGCGGCACGTGAAAACCTTGCACCACGGTTTATTGACGCTTTGCGTGCTGTTTATGGTAAGCGAGAATTTAAAGCAGCCTTATCGGATGAACGAGGCGCGATGATGGCTGAAGTACAGAAGCAATTTTCTGTAGATGCAGGCTCGTTGGGTATTACCATTGTTGATGTGCGTATTCGTAAAACCGATTTGACTGATGCTGTTTCAGAAGATGTCTATCGGCAAATGGCAGCTGAACGTGAAGCTGCTGCGGAAAATATCCGGGCTCGTGGTCAGCAGGAGCGAGATCGTATTGTGGCAGAAGCTAATCGTGAATATGAAGAAATTGTAGCAGCTGCAAAGCGTGATGCTGAAATTACCCGCGGTGAAGGTCAAGCTGAAAGTATTCGTCTTTTATTGAATGCGAGGGAGGCTAATCCGTCTTTTTACGATTTTTGGTTGGCGATGGAACAATACAAGAATTTAGAGAAAACACCGATGGTGATTTCTCCAAATGAGGATTTCTTTTTCTATTTTCGTAATCCGCCGCAGGCAAATAAAGCATTCTTACCGACAATGAATACTGGCTTCAGTAAAACTGATCCAAAATCGGGAGAGAATAGATAAAATAATGGATTGCAGATACGAGATTTTGCATGAAAAGAATGATCTGTGACCATTTTCTTTTATGGTAAAAGTGGTAGAGAGTATCGAGCCGTGCTGGTTTTACGTAGATAAATTTAGTGGGGCTCTTTGCATCTTTGATTAAAGGCATGTCATGGATAGAAGTGTCGTGAGTAAAAATACGTTTTTAAAGTTTTTTATCACAAGAGTTGTTTTTTGTGTGACTTTGTTTCTATCAGGATCAGTGAGTTTGTCTTGGGGAGCCGAGACAAGCAAGGCATTGCTTTCTATTCCTGATTTAGCTTCTGAGCTTTTGGAAACAGTTGTGAATATTTCTACGGCGCAGACTGTTGAAGGAACAGAACAGGATGCAAACACCTCGGTACCCGTTATCCCAAAAGGTTCATTGCTGGAGGAATATTTCAGTGATTTTTTTACACCCAAGGATGGTCAAAAAGATAGTCAATTTCAAAAGGTGCGTTCTTTAGGGTCTGGTTTTGTGATTGATGCGCAAAAAGGGATTATTGTTACAAACTATCATGTTATTGTAGATGCTGATGATATTGAAGTTAATTTTACGGATGGTACAAAACTAAAGGCAAAGCTTCTTGGAAAGGATAGCAAAACTGATTTGGCGTTGCTTCAAGTCGATGCAGGAAGTAAAAAATTAAAAGCTGTGCGTTTTGGTGACTCAGAAAAAGCACGTATTGGTGACTGGGTTATGGCTATTGGTAATCCTTATGGTTTTGGTGGAAGTGTGACGGTTGGTATTATTTCTGCACGTAACCGTGATCTTAATGCTGGTCCCTATGATAATTTTATTCAAACAGATGCAGCAATTAATCGGGGAAATTCTGGTGGGCCGTTATTTGATAGAAATGGTGAAGTCATTGGCATTAATACAGCAATTGTTTCACCTTCGGGAGGATCTATCGGTATTGGATTTGCTATTCCATCGGATATGGCTCTTTCTGTTATTAATCAATTGCGTGATTTTGGAGAAATAAGGCGTGGTTGGTTGGCTATTCGTATTCAGCCGGTAACAGAGGATATTGCAAAAAGTTTAAAATTGGACAATGCTGTGGGAGCATTGGTGGCTGGTAAAATAGAACAGACGGAAGAAAATAATGTAGATAATAGCCAGTTACAAACTGGAGATGTTATTCTTTCCTTTGGTAATTCCAAAATTAAGCATGCACGTGATTTGCCGCGTTTAGTTGCAGAAAGTTCAGAAGGAAAAGTGGTGGACGTTACTATTTTACGCAATGGGCAAGAAGCAACAGTAAAAGTTAAGCTTGGACGTTTGATTGAAACAGATCCAAATGAAGATACAGAAGAAGTTGATGATAAAAAAAATCAAGATTTGTCGAAAAACGTGACAATGCAATTTATGGGAATGACGTTATCTGAACTGACAGAGGATTTGCGTCATCGTTATTCAATTTCAGATAAACTTCGAGGACTAGTGGTGACATCTGTTGCACAAAATAGTGCAGCGGATAAAAAGCGTATTCGCGTTGGTGAAGTGATTGTTGATATCAATCAGAGTTCTATCACAACAATTGATGAGGCTAAAAAACGTATTCATAAATTACGTGAAGCTGGACGCAAAAATGCTCTCTTTATTGTAGCACGTCCAGATGGAGAGTTACGGTTCGTAACGCTCCTAATGGATTGATCCTTAAAAAATTATTTTTTGTTTTTTATCAGCCTTAGTGTGTGGGATATTTTGCAAGTCAGCCATGTGATGTCCAATATTTCTCAAGCTCATTTCACGATAGAGAGCATGGGGTGTGCAATATAAAATCTATTGGAAATCATTATATCTTTATGTTGAATATCAAAGTATAAATTGGTGTCATCATAGTATTTTTCAGTTCTCAATATTGTAACAGCCTAGACTTTGAAATGCTGCATAAGAGATATTGGTACACCTTTCTTAAGTCAATTTTTATCTCTGCTTGTGATGCGCAAGTAAATGGTATTGATATGATGCTTTATGAGGCTCTTATTATAAACCGGCTTAGCATGCTATTTTTATAGGAAAAAATAAAGCTATTTGATTGTATAGATTAAACTTAGTATTATTTTCATAAATGATGACAAAGAGTATATTTTTAATGGCCTTAACGGACAGAATTATTATAGCTGTGGTTTGTTATTGAATTACGATAGCAAAAAATGCTTGGAAATTCCTTTGGTGTTGTTATTAAGTCCATTTTTTCTTTTTTATAAGTTTCATAAGGGGCTTTGTCTTAAGGGGAATTTGTGTTCGTATTTTTTGTTTGAAGTATTTACTCTATGATAATGGAGAGAAAATACAGGAAGGCTTTGGGGGTGTCTGCATGTTGTAATAAATTATTGATTGGGAGAAATTGCTATTCATGGCACAGAGAACAGTTACATTAATAGCGGGGCCAACGGCAAGTGGGAAGTCAGAACTTGCCTTGCAAATGGCTCAAGAAAAAAATGCTCTCATTATTAATACTGATTCAATGCAGGTTTATGATGTTTTAAATATTTTAACGGCACGGCCGGGGGAGGCTGATACCGCGATTGTTCCCCATTATCTTTATGGTCATGTGAGTCCTATTTTGAATTATTCGGTAGGGCAATGGTTGTGTGATGTCGAGAAGCTATTGACTACTTTTTCTTTAAGATCAGTTATTTTTGTTGGTGGGACAGGACTTTATTTTCGTGCTCTTTTAGAGGGGATTTCGGAAATCCCTCATGTTCCAGATGTTGTGCGGCAGAAGTGGCGTTTGCTGCTTGATAAAGAGGGACCTGAAAGTCTTTATCGCCAGTTGTTGCAGATTGATGCTGTTGTTGCTGAAAAAATTTCTTCGCACGATAGACAGCGTATTGTCCGTGCTTTGGAAGTTTATGATGCAACCGGTAAGACGCTCAGTTGGTGGCAGAAACAAAAAACAACACCTATCATTGCGCCGAATTTGACCGAAAAAATTCTTCTCATGCCACCACGTTCTCTGCTTTATGAACGTATTCATAAACGCTTGGATTCTATGATTGAAAGAGGAGCTTTAGAAGAAGTGGTGGCTATGAAAAAACTTAAACTTTCCCCTTCTTTACCAGCAATGAAGGCTATTGGTATACCTGAATTTATGGCTTATTTGGATGGATATAGAAGCTTTGAGAATGCTCTTGAAGCGGTAAAAATACAAACGAGGAGATATGCAAAAAGACAAATGACATGGTTTCGTAATCAATTTGATGAAGAATGGATGCTTACTTTTTGATAAAAGAGTTAGAGCTTTGCAAAGAAACTTATCGAAAGATAAAAGATAATTCGTGAAAAAGAAATTTTTTAGAAAATATAATTTTTTATTGACGAATGGTATCAATGGAATTAGAAATCTCTCTACAAGGAATTTTTTATATATTTTATACGTTGGAATAATGGGGGTAATCATACAGTATGTGTTGTGTAATGGGCTCCTTTGGGGGCTTTTTTTATGGGCTCCGTTAGGGGCTTTTTTATTGTCCTATAAAGTAGGTGAGTGGGAAAAATGAGAAATGATCCAAGAAAGCAAGAGAGTGCAGATGGAAAAATAATGTCGGGCGCTGAAATAGTGGTTCAAGCTCTTATAGATCAAGGCGTTGAACATATTTTTGGTTATCCTGGTGGGGCTGTTTTGCCTATTTTTGATGTTCTTTATCACCAAGATACACTCCAGCATATTTTGGTGCGCCATGAACAAGCCGCAGGGCATGCAGCTGAAGGCTATGCACGCAGCACAGGGAAGGTAGGGGTTATGCTTGTGACTTCTGGTCCAGGGGCAACGAATGCTGTTACACCTTTGCAAGATGCTCTTATGGATTCGATACCTCTTATTTGTTTTTCTGGGCAGGTGTCAACAACGGTGATTGGAACAAATGCTTTTCAAGAGGCTGATACAGTTGGAATTACAAAGCCTTGTACGAAGCGTAATTGGCTGGTTAAAAATGTCAATGATCTTGCGGCTATTATTCATGAAGCTTTTTTTCTTGCTCAATCAGGTCGTCCTGGGCCGGTTTTGATTGATATTCCTAAGGATGTTCAATTTGCTTCAGGATTTTATAGAGCACCTCAAGTTCAGGAGTCTTTACATTCTTTTCCATCGTTGAAAGGGAATACTAAGGCTATTGAATCTGCCGTTTCTCTTTTAGTTGAGGCAAAACGCCCTATTATTTATTCTGGAGGTGGTGTTATTTCATCGGGGATGAAAGCTATACAGCTTTTACGTAATTTGGTTCAATTGGGGGATTTTCCGATTACTTCAACATTAATGGGACTTGGTGCTTATCCTGCTTCCGGTAAAAATTGGCTTGGAATGCTTGGAATGCATGGAACCTATGAGGCTAATATGGCCATGCATGATTGTGATGTCATGTTAGCTGTTGGAGCACGATTTGATGATCGTATCACCGGGCGCCTTGATGCATTTGCACCTCATGCGCGTATTATTCATATTGATATTGACCCTTCTTCTATCAATAAAATTGTAAAAGCAGAAGTTCCAATTATTGGTGATGTGGCTTGTGTTTTAGGAGATATGACGCAACTCTTAAAGATACAGCAACCAGCGTTTAACAGTGAAGTCCGTGAGGCGTGGTGGACGCAAATTAACCGTTGGAAAGCTCGTAATTCATTGGCATATGCGGAGAAAAAAGATGTCATTATGCCGCAATATGCTCTTGAACGGCTGTATGCTTTTACCAAAGATGCGAATGCTTATATTACAACGGATGTCGGGCAGCATCAGATGTGGGCAGCGCAGTATTATCATTTTGATGAACCAAAACATTGGATGACTTCTGGTGGTCTTGGAACGATGGGATATGGTTTACCTGCTGCTATAGGTGTTCAAATAGCGCATCCTGATGCGCTTGTTGTGTGTATTTCTGGTGATGCCTCCATTCAGATGAATATTCAAGAGCTTGCAACAGCTATTCAGCATGACACACCGGTGAAAATTTTCATTTTAAATAATCAGTATATGGGAATGGTCCGCCAGTGGCAGCAATTGCTGCATGGTAATCGTCTTTCTCATTCTTATACGGAATCTATGCCTGACTTTGTGAAATTGGCACAAGCTTATGGAGCCGTGGGAATTCATTGTTCAAAACCCGATGAACTTGATGATAAAATTCAGCAGATGATTGACTGTGATAAGCCTGTTCTTTTTGATTGTCGTGTTTATCATTTAGAAAACTGTTTTCCTATGATCCCATCGGGATGTGCTCATAATGAGATGTTATTACCCGATGAGGCAAGCGAAGAAGCTATTGCAAATGCTATTTCTTCCGAGGGAAAGATTCTTGTATAAAATGAATATGTTAACAAAATGCTGAAGGATGGTGATGATGAAGTCTTTGGAGTCTTCATCTCTGTCACTTCTTTGTGGAGAGTTCCTATTATCCTTAGAGCTCATTTTATGATTTTCATTCTTTGTTTAAAGACATGGGGTGTATTATTATTTGTTCATCTAAAAAATGTTATAAGTCGTGTGCACAATTATGTTTGAATTTATTTGTACGCGATGTTTGTTTTTTTAATTCATATGTTCACATTAATAGCTATTTCGTTGCATTTTTTAGATAATACATTGAATTATCTGTTATAAATTAATTATGTTGTCTCATATATGAATGATTTCATCGTGCAAGAAAAAAAGCCACACTGCTTGAAGGGTGCAACCATGCAAACCGTCATATTTGTGAAAACAATAGAAAAGTTTGTCACTATGTTTTGGTTTCGCATTATGAAATTACTCCAAATCACTCTTTCAAGGGCTTGATAGGAGAATCCCCTAGCGACTTGAAAAGAAGGGCAAATATAACAAAAAGCAAATGCAGTCATAGAAAATCAATTGGCCACCATAGCCTATAATCAGGTAGTAGCCTCACCTGATTATGCGGGAGGAATCTATACATATGAGATATGTAGTCAATATATATATAAATCAGAATAATACTCACCATTATATCATTATCAGGACATTAGCATTGAAAATCAAATACTCTTTCTTTTATTTGTTCTACATATCTATGATTCCATAAATCTGCAGACACAAACACTCTTTGAATCCACCGCATTGGATTTTCATAACGATCAAATGATCCATAAAATTTATCTCTAGAGTGTAGAGCCATTCTGTTATCAATGTATAATAATCTTATGGGTTGTACATCAATTCCAAAAGATACAGCCTTAATAGCTTCATAAAAATGATCTGAAGCTTTCTTGGCTTTTTTGACTGTGGCTCTAACATGCCTGGATAAAAAACAGCGCTGATATCTGGGAATTCACCGTCCCCTTGAACTAGGGGCACTTTACTTGTAGAGGTTACCCCATTTTTTCTCCATCTATAGGGAACATTAATTATATATAAATTATCCCTTAAGCTCCTCAAATCCTCCTCACTTAAAAGTTTTAAAGCTAGACGTGTATCAGATATTCTCGTTAACGGGCCATCAACACCATTGCGAACACCAGATAAAATTATCCCCTTTAGGAGATAAATTTAAACTCGTTATAAATTTTAGTGCAGCATTTTCTGTATAAAAATCTAATTCAACTTCAGATCCTAATCCTGTATAATCTTTTTTATTATCCTCTAAAGGAACTAGGTTATTTACTATATGTTCGCCTTCAAACTTAATTGAATAAGGCTCTCCGATCAATAAAGAAAACATCATAATTAAATTTTCGCTAATATAGCCACTTTTACAAGACTCATCTAAATTATAAGGATTAGGTGACGTATTAATTTGTCTATCAATTGGAAGATTTTCAAAGATTAGATATGGTCTGGGAGTAATAGACACCTTTTGGTTCATAAGAATTGTTAATATTCTATGGGGTAGCAGCGAAAATGCTATTTTTTAGCTCAACCGAATATTCAATACCACCCGTATGGATCATAAATAACATGGTCTAAAGCCTCCCAAAGTTTGTCTCTTTCGATATTGCTCAACTCAAAAGTATTTTCATTTATCATTATAATTTCCTCCCAATTATATTTCCCTACTTTCTTATTAAGAAAAGTGAAAAAACAATAATTAAAATCAGCCATGTTAGTAAATAAGTTTCTGTAAAATTTTGGATTAATCCAAATAATGGTGGAGCAGTAATGATTGCGATTTGATTTATAGACATTCCTAAATCCAGAGAAAAGCCAACGCTTTCTTTCGGCGAAGAGTCTACAATATAAGCAACCCAAGGGCCATACTATCCCATTCCTCCAAAAACTAACCAAGCAGATAAAATAGTTAAATAAATTATCGATCCACTCATGCTCAAAATTAATATTAAAAATCCAAAAACGATTGCAATCATGCAAAACAAGACAGGAAAAAATCGTCCTTTTCTACAATGATCACTCCACGCTGCTAAAATAATTCTTCCTAAGGCACCAGAAGCCTGTGAAACAAAAAATAAATAAGCACTTTTATCTAGAGACAGGTGATAGATTCTATAAAAATAAATCGTTATAAAAATGGTTAAAACATATTAAACGATCACAAGTGAAACGTTTGAAAAAATATTATTCTTCATATGCGGCGCAGCCACATCGCAAGACGTGACCTTACATTTGCATAGAACGAAACTTTTGCCTTGCTTTCTGGAACGATAGTGATAACTTTTGCTGGTGCGTGATAAAAAATAATAAATATACATCCCCCTAAAAAAGAAACGATGGCACCGACCAAAAACGCACCTTGTATGCCATAGACAAGGGCACTCGCAGGAATAACTATACCCAGCTAATGCCTCTACCTAATGGTAGCCCCGCCTGCCTTATTCCCATTGCAAATCCGCGTTGCGATTGTGGAAACCATGAAGAAACGGATTTAGCACTACCGAGTTGAGCAGAACTATAAATCCCCCTACAATTAGCAAACAAACCAAAAGGGAAATATAGTTATCTGCGATTGCTTCCAACAAAAGAGCGACAGAAACGCCGATCGCGCCAACTCCAATAATATAGTGCTCGTTAAACTTGTCTAGTAATTCACCAGCTACAAGTAATCCAATAATAGGTAGGAACTGTGCTGCTGAAGATAGTAAACCTATCTGAGAGTCACTAAGCGAGAAATCCTTCTTAAAAAATTCAGCTAAAGGACCAATCCCTTGAACAAAGAAGCAGGCTGATGCTTGAGCGATCGTGGCAACAAGTAATACAATCCATCTATAATAATTTTTTTCTATAAATTTATTATTGCCCACTATGCCCCCTCCAATTAAAGTGCATTCCAATGAAGTAGCCTTTTTTAATAATGATTGCAATAATAAATGAGGTATTTTATGCTGATTACATAAAAATCTGTCAATACGATTGGTATGAATATGAAAGCTAAGGAATATGCTTAATTTAAGGAAATAAGCTATTATGTGTCGTACAAATTTGATATGCTAGTGATATAAGATAATTTTACAAACATTGGCTCAGCCGGCATTAAGTGCTCTTTATAAAAGAAGCTATATTTTGGCAAGCTTTTTCAAAATAATTCTCAAAGCTTTCTTCAGTCACATAGCCCAGATGCGGTGTGCAAAGAACTCTATCTGATTGCAATAATTTGCTTTCATATACTGGCTCGCTGTCATAAACATCCAGTGCAAAGTAAATTGAATTTTCCAAACTTAGTATTTTTTCTATCGCCCCTTTTTCAACCAAAGCTGAACGCGCTGTGTTGACAAAAATAGCATGAGGTTTCATGCTCAATAGATCATCTAATTTTATGATTTCTCTGGTTTTATCGCTTAAACGTAAATGGACGGATATAACGTCAGGACGTGTAAAAAATTCATCTTTTGAATGCGTAAAATGATAACCTAAATTTTTTGCTTCTTGCGTTGAACGCTCGCTCCCATAAACCAAAATGGACATGCCAAAAGCTTGAGCATATTGAGCAACCATTTTACCAATACGGCCAAACCCGAATATTCCAAGAGTAGCCCCTTTCATTTGGTTGCCAAATGTTGTTTGCCATCGTCCTTTTTTCATATCAGATACAGATTTACAGAGTTTTCTACGCGCAGACATAATTAAGAGCCACGCAAATTCAGCAGCAGAAGTTGGATCTCCACCACCGTCTAATATTTCAATTCCTAAGTCTCTACAAGTTTCTATATCAATATGTGAACCTATAGGGCCTGTTTGGCAGATTAATTTTAAATTTGGCAGTTTCAGGAGAAGATTTCTATCAACTATAGTCCGCTCTCTGATTAAGATAAGAATATCTATCTCTTTGAGCTTATCTTCTAAATCACATTCTTTAGCTAAATTATTTATAACCAGCACTTCATGTGATGTCATTAATTTTGTAATAGACTGTAATGTTAGGGTGGCTTTTTGATAGTCATCTGGAATTAATATTTTCAATTTAAACCTCCCGTTTCATTCATCAATATTTGAGCTCATTATTTCATTTCTAAAACAACCAAAAAGCAATCTCATCGCTGATATTTTGACATAACGCCAAGCCTATTAACAAATTATATCCCTTGATTTATTGTTATTTCTAGCAACGGTAACAAATAATAATTAAATCAAAAAGTTATATTTGTAGTAAGGGATTAGGTGCTTATTGATTCTATTATGTTTTTTTATCTCTATCCCTAACTTTTTTGGAGCTTTTGTATCGATTCAAGGGAGAGTTTTTTGCGATCTGCGCTCTTGGTATAAAGAGATGCCATACTGTCATTTGTCCAGCCAAAGAGTGCTTTCAATTGTGATACTGTTGCACCAGAGTTAGCTGCGCGTGTTGCTGCTAATTTTCTTAAGCCATGCGCTGATTTTTTGATACCTGCTTGGGTACAAGCATTATAAAATGTAATTCCGAAGCTTTTTTTGGGTATTTTTTCCCGCGTTTACCACAAATGAATGTTTCTTCTCCAATAGGACCAACTTCAAGCGTTTTGGCTAATTCCGGTAAAATAGGTAGAAAGACATCTGTTTTAAATTGGCTCTTTTCTGTTTTGATGTGAATGATATTATCTTTGACGTCTTTCCAGCCAATGCGGACCGCATCACCACGACGCAGACCCGTATATAAAAGAACATCAATCCAAACACGTTCATGGGTACCATGTGACCAGCGTTGGTAATATTTTTCAACATCTTCTTCTGTCCAAACGGGAAAGCCCTCTTTATTTTTAAGAGGAGGTCTTGTGATACCTAAAGTAGGGTTGCTTTCCAAAAGTCCGTGTTCAATTGCCCATTTAAAAAGCCCATTTAGGGATTGTAGAAAGTCTCTAGCCATTGCTGGTGTTTCTTTGCGCCGTTCAACACCGGCTATGATATGTTTCTTTTCGATTGCTTGGTATGAAATGTGACCTATAGTATCGCACACTTTCATAAGAGTGTATTCTCTTTGTTTCTTTGTGGCTTTAGCGAGGTTATGCCAATTGGAGCTATTAAAATACTGTTTAAGGAGCCATGCGAATGAACCTTCGACTAGCTTACCAGTTTTTGATTTAGGAAGTATAAGCCCTTGTAACTCGGCAAGTGCGCTTTTGTAGTTGTCAACAAACTCTTGCGTTCCATAGGTTCCGCGGATTCTAATACGTGGTCCATGACCAATACGTACATACCATATAATTTTACCATGACGTGTGACTTCTTTGACAAGATGAGGAGGACGTGGTTTTGGCATGGTATTTTACATCTTAAAGAGTGCGGTTTCGTAATATTCATTCTTTGACAAATCTAAAAGTTTGTCTGGGTGGCTAACTGAATTTGGTATTGGAATATCTGCTTTCAGATAGATAAGCAGTTCACCGGTAGGTTTGATTTCTATGAGTTCGCATTTTTGCTTTTTTGCTTCTCTTAAAGCTCGTGCAATGTCTGCTTGCGTTATGATAGCTTTACGAGGCGCCATATCTTTTCTCCTACATTGAGACGCAATTTACCCATTTCGTGAATCACGCATGACTTAAAAGTTGTTATGAAAGGGCGGGGGTGCTTGTAGATATGCGGGGAACAAAACACCCCCATAAGGTTAAGCGGCTTTTGTTGAGAGTTGTTTTATCTCTCGTTCTATCTCTGCTAAAAAGGTTTCAACAGCTTGATTGATCTGTTCAATTTGTTGATCATCACGGAGAACACGCTTGACTTTCATGCGTAAGTGAAAGAATTCCCCCGTAAAACGTGGGTCATAGCTTACGAAATCACACCATTTTCGTCCTGTACAAGCCATTTGGAATTGCATTTGTGCGTGATATTCTGGTTTGATTTCGTCACCTATACAAAAGCGCATATGTGTTACTGATCTCGGGCATTTGACTTCGATTAAACCGTCTTCTCCAATGAGACCATCGGGGCTAGCCCCCGCCATTTCTATTGTGGGGTGTTGGATAAAGCCGCACTTTGTTATATTGGCATCATAAATGAAGCCATATTCTCTCAAGGCATCTTCTTCATGTTCAATACCCCATCTCATATCTTCAGTTTCATAATAAGGGCTTGTTTCGCCTGTTAAGCGCTCTGTTATGAGTTTGATTTTGTAGTCTTCATATTTGCTCGTAGGCAATCCTTTTGTAGTTTTATTGAGTATGTTGTAAATGTTTGATGCGGTGACTTTACCCAAGCGCGCTTGAAACCATTCTGCTGTTCTTTGTTCCATCTCACACCGCCGTTCTTTGTTCTTGTGGTGCATATTCTATATCTTGGACGTGAATATATTCGGCATCTTGTATAGGCGCCTCTATTTGCTTTTGTTGTAGGAAAGATTGTTCTTTTTCATGCTGTCTCTTTTGCAAAACATCCAAAATCCTTTGTGCTACTTCATCAGGAAGATCTTCAAGCTTTTGGACTCGTCCATACTCAAGGACTTTTTCCTCTTCTGTTTGAGTGATGTTTATTAATTGTTTGATTTGCGTAAGCACATCATAAGAAACTAACTTCGTTTGTACGTTATGGTTTGTTTCATTGATACGTTTTGCTTCATCTTCTTCATAAATACCGGAAAGCCCGAAAGCATAGCGAGCACATTGTATAGTGGCTTTATGGCGCAACATACGTGCGGGGTATTTTTTCCAAGGGTCACTGTGGTCTTGTTCGCATTCTTTGAGATATTCGGTGACTTCGATAGGGTCTTTAATGTCTTTGAGACGAATAGCACATTTGATAGCAATGAGATTCCCGTCTTTATCGAGTTGATCTTGAAAGGTCATGCCATCAAAGTCAGGATTTGATTTGATGATCTTTATCCAACCGTCGATAGAAACAACGGGTATGATGCCGCCGCCTTTTTTAGGGAGAGCATAGATTTCTTTTGTTAAAGGGTTAAGTCCATAAGTATTGGCAACAAAAAGAAAAACGGCAAATTCTGCATCAGAGATGGCATTAGCATTTTTATATCCAATACAAGTTTTTATGATTGTTTCTCGAAATTCTTCAGCAGAAAATCCATATTTTCCTGCCATTTCTTTTAAAAAAGTAGAATTTGTCATGTTTTTTTCCTTTATTTGCGTACAGTTTTCCCGTGGCATGAATCACGCATGTGTTAAAAGGCTGGTTGGTTGTTAAATTTTTATGTCTTGAGGAATTCTCGTGTTTCCGCGAATATTAGCTAATCCACGAATTTCGGCATTTCTAAAGATCTTGACTGCGTCATAAATGCGAGCACTATCATAAACTTTTGCATCTCCAAAAATCTCAACATTTCCATAATTAATATCATCCTCATACGTGAAATTGGAGCATGATATAATGACATCACCATAAACTTTAGCATTGTTATAAATGAGAGCAGGACCACAAATTATTGCGTTCCCATATACATGAGCATTGTCGTAAACATTGGCACTATTCTTTATTCGTGCATTCTCAAAAACTTTTGCATCACCATAAATGAGTGCGCTATTGTAAACTTCTGCATCACCGTAAACATGAGATTTGTCGCGAACAACAGCATCACCAAAAACATGTGCACTACCAGAAACTTCGGCATTACCAAAAACAACAGCACGACTGTAAACTTGTGCATCAGAATAAACTGAAGCATTTCCACTAATACAGGCGCCATCAAATATCTTGGCATTATGAAAAATGGTAGCGCTTTCAAGCACCTTGGCATCATCATAGACCCAGCAATTGCCATCATGACCTAAGTTATATTCCTTTTCAATAAAGCCACCAAGATCTCCTTTTTTGACATCATCAAAATCCCTTAAAGCACGAATACGGTGAAGAGTTTTTCTATCAAACTCAATTGTTTCATCAGTAAGTTCGTATTTTTTTTCCATGGTTTATTTCCCTTAATGCATGTTCTGTTTTTTAATCTCTTGAGACAACACACCAATTCCTTTTGCTGTGATTTTTGCGCAAGGAATGACTTTTTCTATTCCACTTGCGGTTTGAAGTGTAATGGTGGGACAATCCATTAGTCCTTTTTGGATTTTATCCTGATAAGGCAATAAGCGATCCCCGAAAGTGCGTCGATACACCCATCCTTTTTTCTGTAGGAAGAGAATGAATTGTTTTGGTTGCATTTCGAGCACTTTAGCGGCTTCAGTAAGACTGAAGAGCCCATCAGAGCGTTGTAAGCTTTCAAGAGCCATTGCTTTTGGTTTTAAATCTTCAATGATGATGTCTTTACGCTCATTTTCATTTTTTAGATGAGTTAATACACCTAACATTACTTGTGGACTTGAGTAATCGATTTGTGGTGTAACAACTTGCTTTGCACGCCGCTCGCATTCAATAAAATATTGACGGGCTTGTTTTCCTTTTTCATTACGCTCTACCATGGAAAGTTCTTTTGCCATTTCCAAGGTGAGATGATAATTAATTGCAATAACAGATCTAGATTTTGCGCTCGCCAAATTTGGTGACCGCAAATCTTGTGTTTTTACAAAGTCTTGTCCTTCTATAAAATTGTATCTGCTAATACGGTCCTTAATCCAATTGGAAAAGTCTCGTTTTGCTTCTAAGAATGCGTGCAAGTCACGAGCATTGACTGTCTGAACGCTTTCTTCGTTAATGGTGTTATTTGTAATAGTGATAGGATTATTCATAAGTTTACTCCATCCGATAATTTAATAAGAGGAAAGAGGGGGGCGCTTTTAAATGCGCCCTTAAGAATTTTTAAAGCACATCACAAGGACGCAAACGGTGTTGTTTTTCGTAAGAACCATACATTGCATCATCATATTCGCGCTGTTTTATATCATCTAAAAAAAAACCGTATGCTGTGCTGTGTAGAATAAAATCGTGAGGAATGTTTCCGTTGAAACACTGCTCTTCACATTCTTTAAGATAGAATTCGGCAATATCTTCAGAGATATCTTCGCAACGATTAGTCGTTGGTTCAATACGCAAAATTTGGACAGCATTATCGGCTTGGTCGATAAATTTTATCATGTCACTTTCTTCTAAGAAAGGACCAGATTTAGCGAGATTTTGCTCTTCATTTTCGCACATCACTAAGAGAATTTCATCAGAATTTATAAACACTGGTTTATTCACAAATGCCTCCATATCAAAATATTAAATACATTTTGAAAAAAACGCCTTGACATAGTTTTTTTTTTTCGGGGTATGGTGTCTGTATATACGCATTATGCATACTGGTCAACAAAAAAATATGCATTATGTGTATTTTTTATGTAACAAGATAAAAATCCTTTATAGGGGATTTTCATTAATTGACATTTCTCTGAAGGAGAGAGGAATAAGTTATGAAAAAAACAAAAAGTGATACGGAATTAGATAATGAAATAATGCAACTAATTTCTACATTTAGTTATGAAAGACAAAAAGCTTTCATTTTTTTTCTTCATTATTCAAGCGGCTTAGAAGGTGAAGAATTGTTTCTTTATCTGTCTGACTTGTTTTCTTTAGCAGATCAATGATTTGTTCTTCAATAGGCTGTTCTACCGTAGATATTGGAAAGGAGGGACCTTCTCCTTCTCCAGTTAATAACCATCCCTCACTAATTCTAAATGCTTTTGCGTATTTTTTAGATGCGCGTGATATTCCTCTAAGACCTTGTTCATGTTGTATATAGCTAGAATAGTTCCATCCAAAATATCTAGCTGCTTCTTTAGCACTTCTAAAACCACGTACCAGACGCGCTTTCATCAATCTAGAGGATTGCTCTGTTATTTTATCAAGCATGTTTATCTCCTATATTACTCATATTGCATAAAATTGGTATGCATTTCGACTTGACATTAAAATACTCGTAATGCATATTTTTTTCATGAATAAGATAGAAGCAAAAGAACTAAGAAAACGCCTTAATCTTACGCTGGACGAAATGGCGGCGTTATTAGGCGTCAACAAATCAACAGTATGGCGTTGGGAAAAATATGGTGTTCCTTCAAGAGGAGCAGTTGCTTATCTTTTAAAATCTTTATGCGATCAAGAGCAACACCCCCCAATGTCGAAAATTTGCAAGAGCTGCGGTGTTGATCACACCGGAGAAACTTTACAGCATTAAGGAGATAAAGATGAGTTCGAATGAAATTTTATGGATAGCAGTGGTTTCAGTTTTACTCTTAAGCGGAGTGATGTTTCGTATTGCATTGCATTATCGCAACCAAGTTAAAGCACTTAAAGAGCAGGTTCAAGATATTAAGAAAAAAATGAAAGAGAATGAGTTTAGGTATTTAATGGAAAGCAAGCAGACAATTGATGAATGTGATGCGGATCTTGAAGAACGTGACAAGGAAATTAAACAACTGAAGCAAGAGATTGAAGAACTAAAACAAAAGATAGATGCGTATCGAGAAGATTTTACACGGAAAAGTGAAAAGATACAGGCACTAAAAGCAGATGTTCAATCACGTGATACGGAAATTGAAGAACTGAAACAAAAGATGGAAGAATGTGACGACGAGGAAATTGATGAACTGAAGCAAGAGATTAAAGAACGTGAGGAGGAAATTAAAGAATTGAAGCAAAAGATAGATGCGTACCGAGAAGAGTTTAAACGGAAAAGTGAAAAGATACAGGCACTAAAAGCAGATGTTCAATCACGTGATACGGAAATTGAAGAACTGAAACAAAAGATGGAAGAATGTGACGACGAGGAAATTGATGAACTGAAGCAAGAGATTAAAGAACGTGAGGAGGAAATTAAAGAATTGAAGCAAAAGATAGATGCGTACCGAGAAGAGTTTAAACGGAAAAGTGAAAAGATACAGGCACTAAAAGCAGATGTTCAATCACGCGACGAGGAAGTTGAAAGACTAACACAAGAGCTTAAACAGCGTGATGAAGCAGTAAAAGCGCCGCCTCATAAGAATAAGAAGAGTAAGAAGAAGGGTAAGTGAGGAGATAGGGGTGGAAGATATGATACTTAAAAAGAAGTATGAATTTACTGATGAAACAATCGAAGTTAATGGAGTTACGCTTCATCGTATACGTGCTTTAAGAAATTTTAGAGATGTGTACGCAGGTGCTCTAGGTGGCTTTATTGAAAATGAAAGCAATTTAAGTCATGAGGGAGACTGTTGGGTTGGGGACGATGCAAAGGTTTATGGTAGTGCTAGGGTTTACGGTCGAGCCAAGGTTTTTGGTAATGCCAACGTTTATGATAACGCTCATGTTTATGGCAATGCCATTGTTTATTTTGATGCTAAAGTTTTTGATAATGCACATGTATACGGTACAGCAATAATTTGTGGAAATGCCCGTGTGTGTGGTGATGCATGGATTGATACAGGTTTTATTAGTGGTTGTGATTTAGTTAATAGTAGTAAAAAGAAATACGAACTTACAGACGATACAGTTGATCTCGGTCCTTTCAAGTTACACCGAATACGAGCATTGAGAAGCTTTGGCAAAGTAAAGAAAGGTGATTTAGGTGGCTGGGTAGAGAGTGAAGAGAACCTCAGTCACGAAGGTAATTGTTGGATTAGTGGTTTAGGGGCTGTTTTTGGTGGCGGCAGATTACGTGGTGATCACCTAGTTCCAAACTTTAATTACATTTCCAATACGACTTATAAATTGTCTATGTTAACACCACAACAATACATGGCATCTCTACCTTGGCACCGTAGAATATGGGAGCGACTCCGTTATTATTGGGAGTGCGGAATATGGTTGTAGTTATTAGAACTATCCATAAGTTCTTTTCCTTTAGATATCCCGTTTTCCCAAGCTTTGTCCTGTTCATCTGTCCAACGGAAAAAACCAAGACAAAAAGTGGTCTCAAGAGTTTTTTCTGGATTATTACATGAGGTATGTTCAACTACGATGGTTATAGGTTTTCTTAAACATGGTTTTTGTGGGTGTATGGTAAACCAAAGAGTCAATTTACTTTTGGCTTTTATACTAAAAAGATCAAAAAATCCCAAATGGTTAGGATCTAATTTTGGGTCTATTAAATCAATATGCTTTTCGCTTTTTAAAGCGATTTTCTTTCCATTTTTACGTTTTTTAGAATCTGAGATACCTTCGGTAGGATCTGGGTAGAGTGCTTCAGTAAATATAAATGGGTGTTTTTTAGGTATTTTTATGTGATTTATTTTGATTATTTGGTTTGTAGGATTGTAAATGGCTAATTCCAATTCACCTTCAAGGTCACTAGGATGCTTTGGAGACAGATGTTCAAAAACTGTACGTACAGTACAGTTTTGCAACTTTTGTCCTAAACATTTTTCTTTTTGTTCTTTGTAGCTTTTATACAAAACAAAAAGTAGAGAGAACGTACTAATGATTAAAGAAATACATTCATATGTTGTTGGTGTATCTTCCATATTTTTCTCAGCCCGCTTTTTGAAAAAAACAATCATATAAAACACATTATGTATGGAGCGGCGTTGTGACTAACACGATTCTTTGTTTTGATCTAGGTACCAAAACGGGGTGGGCGATACGTGGTGCAAGTGGTGACATGTTCAGTGGTACCGTGAATTTTCAATCACGCCGTTTTGAAGGCGGTGGAATGCGTTACTTGCGTTTTAAACAATGGCTATCAGAAATAAAGCAGACAGCAGGTCAAATTGACGTGGTGTATTTTGAAGAGGTGAGGCGTCATAAAGGTACAGATGCAGCGCATATTTACGGTGGTTTGTTAGCAACGTTAACGGCGTGGTGTGAACAGCATCAGATACCGTATGAGGGGATACCAGTAAGTACGATTAAGAAAGCGACGACAGGCAAGGGGAATGCGTCGAAAGAAGAGATGATTAAGGCGGTGCGTGCAAAAGGGCACAATCCGAAAGATGATAACGAAGCAGATGCTTTAGCAATTTTATATTTAGTTAAAGAAAGGGAATTGGGGTATGTCCATTAAATTACCATGGACGAGGCTTTTTGCAGACCAGTGGGCAATTGTTGTTGATTATTTGCCTGCTGTAGAGGGAAATATCTATATGCGATTACGGTTACGTATGTTGCGTACTGGTGAACCTCTTTTTTATAATATTAAAGTTTTATCTAATTACACTGGTTATTCAGTGAAGAAGTTTGAAGCGGCACTGAATGTTTTGCTTGAAGAAGGATATCTCATTCGTTTAGCAGATGGTCGCTTGTGGAATTTAGATGTTGAAGAAGAGCTTTCTAACTCTCATGAGAGTTTAGAAAAGGTATCAAAAGCATCACGATCAAAGAGATTATCGGAGAGAGCAAAGAAAGCAGCGCAGGCAAGATGGGATAAACATACAACTTATACTTGTGATGCTTGTGATGATGCTCAAGTTACTGAAAATACTGATAAAAACGATGCTAAAGCAATGCTTAATGATGCTAAAACGATGCTTAATGATGCTAAGCATGCTAAGCATGATGCTAAAGCGATGCTTAATGATGCCTATATATATAACAATAACATTAACAATAACAATAACAAAAAAAATAAAAATATTATTTTATCAAAAAGAGAAATTGATTTTGAAAATTTAGAAACAAACGATTTGGTTGACGAGCCAATCGAGTGTGATGTTGAAAGCCAATCAGAACAAATCAAAACGATAGAAACCAAACAACCAATCATTCGCGAGCAAAATACCAACACTTCAAACAAAGCTAACAACCGATGGCAAATTGACGAAGCGATGATTGAGAAATTGCCTTCACGAAAAGTTAAAAAGGTTGGAAAACAACTTTCAGAAATCGTTGATAAGATAATGCCTGCTTATTTTCCAGAGAAAGCAAACTTTTTTGAAGGAACAAAGAAAATAAGGGAAAAACAAGAAGTTGAAAGAATACTAGAAGATTTCAAACCCGATTTTCAATACGCAACTGAACAAGGATTAACGCATGATGAAGCCTTATCAGAATTTGAAAAATTTGTACGCTTTTCAAAATCCAACCCATGTCGAAATGCAAATGAACGCGATTGGCAAAGCGCTTGGGATAATTGGATTACGCATCCAGAATATGGATTGGTAATTAAGAAACACAAAAAATCAGAAGTGAAAAAACTATATGAAAGCGCATGTTATAAACCACCGTCAAACAATTTCGCAAATAACCTTTCAGAAAGCTTCAATCAACTTGCAACAGCGATCTACGCTTAAAGACACTTATGGATCCGAAAAAAACAGCAAAGTAGTGAAGTTTGCTGATGATTTTGAGAATAGATATGCGTTTAAATTGGCAGAAAAGCACCGTACAGAGCGATTTAAAGATTTTGTGATAAAAACCACATTGAAATTAAAAACGCTTCTGTACGGTCCATTTTGAGGCAAATAAACCCATTGGTAAAGTTATGGATTTAGATAGGGGATATTAAACCAAATGTTTTTAAGAAAACGTAAACAGAAGGGGGGAAAAAAGTTCGTTGCAACGGCGGTGGGGCATGCCCCATGGGGATTAGGGGTAGCAGAGTATTTTTACAATCTTTACGAATATGATGATGGTACAAGAGAATATGAAGAATTTGACGGTGGTCAGTATCATGAGATACCTGAGAATGTTGATATTCGATATCATATCAAAAAACACAATAAAGTCAATAGGTTGTGTGAAGTTATTTTATATGAATCCACTTAAGAATCCACACTTTTATACGTGATTCATTTGACCATTTTTGATATAAGATTGCCATGCATGAATAGACCATAAAAAGCAAATCATGATGTAAATATTATAACGCATGTGTGTATTCAAATAAAATGAAAAGCCGATATCATTCATAACAGTTCATAAATTTTATGATACGTTTTTATCACAGCACAAATCACATTGTTTTAAATTTAGTCGTTTGAAAATATCGATAACATACGTTTAAAGATCACATCTTGTTTTAAAGATTGGATTGTTAATCACATAAAAGAGCAAATTAACATTCGCCAAAATTGGCGAGCGCAAAATAGAGAGCTGTCATAACAGCATCATCATAACACCGAACATTTTAAAGATTGCATAAAAGGATTTAAAGACAAGATCGATTTTATAACCACGGTATTTTTTTACCGAGGTAGGAAATAAAGGTCATGAAATTCAAATGCTATATCTTATGAAATGAAAAGCCTTTTAATGAATAGATTGCAGGCTAGTCTTTAAGAATGGAACTATTCGCTTCCACAAAAAAATGGAGGCAAATAATGTCATGGCAGTAGAATAACTATCTACTTTAGATTTGGTACTAAAAACGTTTTAAAAGTTATAGTTTAAAAATACGAAACCAAATGAGCTCTTTCCAAATTTGGGGGCAGCTATTTAGACAAAGATAAGAAAGTAAACTTCAAAACCATTGTAACATCATAAGGTATGGGTTTTTACTTAATTTTGAGTCAAAAGCTGTAATATTTAAGAATGCTCTATTCTAAGATAACATCCCCAAAATGGACCGGCTAATATTTAAAGAAATTAGGTTTTAATGAAAAGTACAAATACGCTTATGAGAACCTCATTAAATGCACGTTTAAACGTTTGAAACATAAAATGAGATCTTTATAAGAAACGTTAAAACTCTTTTTTATTACAGTTATAACTTAGTTATCATTTGCTCTTAAAAACGTTTCATTTATGAGAAAACTAAGATTTAGCTTTCACAGCAGAGCAAAATCTTAAAAACCTTACACTTTATAAAAGCGTTTGTTTATTTATCTTATGAAAAGCTGCTTTGTAAAAACCAACGCTTCCAAATGTAAAAAGAACGTTTTTTGCAGATATTTATTGAATATGCATTTGCTTTTGATTGGATTGTTAAAGCTACCGAGCATTTTGATTTGTTTGATACGTTTGATAGCCATAACAAGCGTTATAGGCTCTCTCATTCAAATGAGTGATTAAAGATCATACGCACCATTTACGTTTCTTTTGATAAGTTTTCATATCTCTCATAGAGCGCTTGCAATATGATACGTTTTGTATATATGCATT
>NZ_JBHIRS010000007.1:0-49586 GCF_042197365.1 Bartonella sp. AA168HLJHH
GGAATACCAATGCGAGGGCGCTCGCAACCGGAGGGGGGCTTGAAGTGCCAACTAAAAATCCACATTTTATCGACATTCTGATAGGCAAAAGAATCCGTCACAGACGCATTTCAATGAGCCTTTCCCAAAAAGAATTAGGAAGCCATTTAGGTGTCAGTTTCCAACAAATCCAAAAATACGAAAAAGGCTTAAATCGTGTAAGTGCCAAATGTTTACTGGAAATCGCTCAAAAACTGGAAGTTCCTATAAGCTTTTTTTATGCAGACATTGCCACAAAAGAAGATCTTTCAACAAAAGAACCTCTCTTACACCACAATCAAGAAACCTATAGCGAAAAAGAACACACCCTTTTAAAAAATTTTAGAGACCTCCAGCCGAAAAAACAAAAAGCAATCTTATGGTTAATTTCTGATTAGGAAAAAGAGCAACAATTAACATACCCCCTGCCTAAAGTTTCCCATACCTGATATCACCATACCTCCAAGAATGATATTTTACGGCATATAAGATAATTCACACTATAGCTCCTCGTTTTCTGTTTCCATTATTGCTTCAAGTCAAGCTGATTAAGGATTGGCAGCTGAGTTTTTTAAGTTTGGCTATTCGTAGCAAAGCGGAGTTAAACAAAAATGACATTGTTACTCAAAACCATGCCCCCTATTGCGTTTACGAGACGGTAGAACAGCGTCAAGAAGGCAAAGCCCCGAAAAAAAATAAAAATATGAGCGGTTAAGTAAAAATCAAAGATTAAACCTATAACGTCAAAAAAGCTGCTCTATGTTGGATTATCTCCACGTCCTCTAAATCTCAGAAAAATGATTTAAAACATTTGTTTTATTGATGAGCCAATCATTGAGATCGAACAATTAACAAAGAACGGTTCAGCAATATCCTGATAGCCAATAAACAGCATAATCCACTCAATCCAGAAAGAAGGAACAATTTTCCAGCCGAAGTGTGACCTAAAACAAACGCTCCAACAAACGGCGCCACCAACATAGCTAAATTTTGTATAGACTGCACCCATCCGGAAGCCAATCCAATCTGTTCATTGAAATTGCTTACCAGATAAACATTAGAAGATATGGAAAAGTAAGCGCTAACCATTCCAATAAGGAAAAAACAGAGCAACAAAGTCTCAATACGGAGTAAATCAAAGTAAAAAAAGCACACTGAGATCATGACAAAACCAATCATTGTTGACATTGCCGGCATTAACAACTCTGATATTTTGCCTGTAAGGGGTTTATGCTTTGATTGTTTCACACTCCAAAATCCATAGAGAAAATTACCGATTGCCGAAGCCGATACCAGCATCCCAAGAGCCTGTTTATTCATTTTCATTGCACTAAGAATAACCGGCAACTGATTATTCACCATAAAGATCATGGCAAAATACACAAACATCACCGCCACATAGGCATACCAAGTTGTCCCATAAAGCCTCTGCTTTGATTTTATGGTATTCGCTGTTTTTATCATGAGCGACGAGACAGGTTGTGCACCAAGACAACAAAACACCATAAAGCCTAGCAATGTCAAAAATCCAGAAAACAATAAAGTATAGGTATCTGATAAAAGTACAGACAGAGCACTCCCCAAAGCAGGTCCTATCATCTTTGCCGCGCTATTGATCATGTTAAGCACAGAATAGTAACGAGTCCGTCCGTTTTCAGGCACCGAATTTGCACTAAGAACGGAAATTGCAGGCATGGCTAGACTGTTGAATGTCGCTCGAATAACTGCCAGTATAATAAATCCTTGCAGACTCGTCGCCATCAATAAACCGACAGTACAGAGTGCCCGTAACAGCAGTGACGCCCGCAACCAATGGATCATAGAACGGTGACTGACCACCATTCCAATTGGCTTAGACAAAACGATACCAGGTAATAATATTGCCGCTCCAATAAAAGCGACATCATATTGATCAGCTTTCCACGTGAACACAGATACGGTCAAAATCACGATATAATCAATCCAACCGCCAAATGACACCACGCCATTACCCAGCAAAAGCACCAACAAGCGATTTTTTACTGCCTCATCTCTTTGCACAAAAACACGCACCCCTTCTTTTTCGTTAGCAATACTGATTAGATGACCAATTTTTCCTCACGCCCTAAAGGCACCAACAGCTTTCACGCAACAAAGCACCAACAAGCGATTTTTTGTTACCCCGTCTCTTTGCACAAAAACACGCACCCCTCTTTTTTGTTAGCAATACTGATTAGATGACCAATTTTTCCTCACGCCCTAAAGGCACCAACAGCTTTCACGCAACAAAGCACCATCGACCTTCATGCAACAAAGCAATTTATAATTATCCATGGTAAACAAAACCTTTGGGGATAAGTCTTAGATATGTATTAAAACTTCCATCGTTGATTGAACTTAATCTGCGTCTTTGCGAATGACGATAATAAGCAAGCCGTTAATCCAGCTCTTAAATACATTTACGATAATCCCGCGCGCCTCCCCTTCAGTTTCCACACAAAAAAACGCTTTAGCGTTCTTTCTCAAGAGAACTCTTTATTCTTCTTCATCACTTACTTGTGGTGGGGGTGGTAAAATATAAGAGCCTGAAAGCCAACGATTAAGATCAATAGCTCGGCACCGTGTGGAACAAAAAGGATAAGAAGATTTTTGTGACATCTGACCACAAATAGGACAAGGATGCGGAGGACGGGTCTCTTTTTGCAAATTTAGCTCTTTTTGTTCTTGGCACACCTTTGTCATTGGCTTCTTCATTAACTTTTCTTCTGTTGCTTTTTTTTCATTTTTGCTTTTCTCTTTTTGTTGCTTTTCACCTTGCATTGATCTTACCTTAAAGTTTTTCTAATGCGTTTGTTCAGCCCAGTGAGTGAAAAGTGGATAGTGATAAGCGGTCAAGAGATCGGCTGTTTCAGCCAAAGGCAATCCCACAACATTAGAATAAGAACCCGTGATATGGACAACAAAAGCCCCTGCTTTTCCTTGGATAGCGTAGCCCCCCGCTTTCCCTTGCCATTCTCCTGAAGCAAGGTAAGCCTTCATCATGGCAGAGGTTAAGCGTCTAAAGCGAACACGACTTTCAACCAATTTTACGGTTATTTTTCCACGTTCATTGAGCGCACAAATGGCACCATAGACCTTATGCGAACGCCCAGAAAGGTATCGTAAACATTCATAAGCCTCATCCTCGCTTTCTGGTTTGGGGAAAATGGTCCGCCCAACAGCCACCACGGTATCAGCCGCCAAGATAATCATTTTCTGTCCAGGTAATTTTTCTTGACCATTCTGCAACTCGTCTTGACCATTCTGACTGTACCAGCGCAAAATTTTTTGGGCTTTCAGTGCTTTTTCTTTTGCCAAACGTTTGGCAAGGTTTGCAGGATGTTCTTTTAATTTTGGCGTTTCATCAATATCGCTTGCATAAACCTGCTGGGGATCAATCCCTATTTGTGCCAAGAGCGCTAAACGCCTTGGCGAAGCGGAGGCAAGCACCAAATAAATTTCTTCTGTAAGAGTATCTGCCAAACGTTTTTCCCCCCACTCTCTTATATTTCTCATTTCCACCCCTTCACAATTGACTTCCCTCTCGCCCCCTTTAGCGCCCCCTTTAGCCTCCCTTTTAAGCGCTATTGATCTCCTTATCCTTTTTCCGCATCGATTTTACAGTTTTTCAAGGCTCTTCAAACACTCCCCTTTTTTCACTCATGAAAAGCAAACTAAAAAACTGTTAAAAAATAATAGAAATAATATGATAGCTTTTAGAAAAAAGTGCAAGCCACCCACGAGGCTACTTATAGCGATATGTAATACGCCCTTTTGTCAAATCATAAGGTGTCATTTCCACCATGATTTTATCACCGGCCAACACCCGTATACGATTTTTCCGCATTCTACCAGCGGTATGGGCAATAATTTCATGATCATTTTCCAGTTTCACACGAAACATCGCGTTAGGTAAGAGTTCAGTAACGATACCAGAAAATTCTAAAACTTCTTCTTTTGACATAAACAAACATTTCCTTTACAGTGCACATATTTTGTTAAGCTGCGCGTTATTTCCAGCGTTCATATCCTATTTTCTTAAGTTTGTGAATAAAAATTCCACAAAAAGGGAAAGGTTTTTCAAGTTTACTCTTCCATGCTCTCAAAAAACGTCATCCCACACCTTAAGAATCAAAACTTTTTTCCACCAATTTTACCCGCTAATTTCCTTCAATTTTTATGATGATTTTGGTTTCAGTGTGACAAGAAATTACGCTAATTTTTTCCCCTAAAGCATTTTCCCAACACCTCTGACTAATCCCTCCACAACTTACGAACAATCATCCTCCCTCCAACTTTTCCTCACCTTCCACACCTTAAACATGCGCCCTTCAGATAAACACCACTCCCCCCACGCCAGAAGCCCTTCCTTTTCTCAAAAACCTTCTCCATTCTTCACTCACCATTCACAACATGCTTCACTGCCCCACACTTCATACTCTACGCATTTCCCATACAGCCTTCCCCATTTTCTCTCTCTCTTCACACGCTTCCTCTAAGCCACTCCTTCCATTTATGTTGTTCTTCCTACCTTCGAAAACACGATCCCTATACATTGCGTATCATTAACCACAACGCCTCTAACGACATAAAGCCTTTTCCTTTTTTACACATTTCCGTTTTCACGCTTTTACGTATTTACAGAATAAAGCCAAATGAAACTTCCACACCGCACCACTCTATAAACAATAGTATTACCCCAGCTTCTTACCTAGCCAATCTCCCCAAGCACTTCAGATCACCCACCCACGGACTTCAGATTCCCCTCAAATGACACCACTTCATCAAGTACCATAAAAGCAAAGCGCTATCTCCTTCACACCATCCTTCACGCATCCCTTCGCACCACCGCCTCTTACCCCCTCTAGTCTGTTCATTCCTATTCCGCCCCCACACTCTCTTCTCCATTCAATCTCCCGCAGGCTTCATCCCAGCTTACCACTCCATTCACAAAAACTCTTTCCCCCATTTATCTCACCATATTCCATGCCATGCCAAAAGCATACACAATGCACAAATCCTCTACTCCTTTTTCACGAATATACGTTTTTAAGCTCCCCTTCTAATCATGATTTCGGAGCCGCGTGAGAGGGACAAAACAAGCCGTTAAGTTCTGGGGGTCAAGGACGCCGTTAGGCGCCATGTAATGGTCTCCTTGACCTTAAGAACCTAGGATTGTTAGTCCCCTCATTAAACGCGGGTCTGATCTCATGATTTTGGTGAGCGTTCCGGAGAGTTTGAGAGGCGGAAAGCCTCTCATTAAAAAATAAAGTTTATAAATAAAAACTATTTTCATTTGCCAATCTTCTGAAATTACTTTATCACTTAAAAGATATTTTGATCGTCTACGCAGCGATCAAGAGGGATTCAAAAACCCTAAGCTCTAGCGTAAAATGAGCCCACTCTTGTGGGTGTCCCGGAATTCCGGGAGTTTTTGCCATGTCCAGGTGCTTTAAGCACTAAAAGCAAAAAAACTGACTAGAGCTCAGTATTTTGACTCCCGGAATACCAATGCGAGGGCGCTCGCAACCGGAGGGGGCTTAAAGTGCAAACTAAAAGTCCATATTTTATCGACATTTTGATAGGAAAAAACGCGATTTATAATCCATATTTCGCACTTTTTTAAAAATTACCCAATCTTATAGTCTTTGAGATTATTTTGATTTTTCTTGCCAATCTCCTGAAATTGCCTTATGAATGAATGCTGTAATTTTGGTCGTATACGCAACGACCAATAGGGAACTAAAAGCCCTAAATCCGAGCGTACAATTGAGCCCACCTTTGTGGGTGTCCCGGAATTCCGGGAGTTTTTGCTATGTCCAGGTGCTTTAAGCACTAAAAGCAAAAAAACTGACTCGGATTCAGTACTTTTAGACTCCCGGAATACCAATGCGAGGGCGCTCGCAACCGGAGGGGGGGCTTGAAGTGCAAACCAAAAATCAAAATTTTATCGACATTCTGATAGGCAAAAGAATTCGTCAAAGAAGAATTGCCATGGGACTTTCCCAAAAAGAATTAGGAAACTATTTAGGTGTCAGTTTCCAACAAATCCAAAAATATGAAAAAGGCTTCAATCGTGTAAGCGCAGGGTGTTTACTCAAAATCGCCCAAAAACTGGAAGTTCCCATAAGCTTTTTTTATGCAGATATTGCCACAAAAGAAAATCTTTCAACACATGCCGCACACTATGATCAAGAAACATACAGCGAAAAAGAACATTCACTTTTGAAAAATTTTAGAGAGCTCCAGCCGAAAAAACAAAAAGCAATCTTATGGTTGATTTCTGATTAAGCAAAAGCGCACACAAAGCATAAATTCTCCGCATCATTTTACGGACATACGTTTTTATTTTACGGATCAACGTTTTGATGCTTCTCCACATTTACAGAAAGCAGCCAAACGAAACTTTCAAATTCCCCCCGCATCACTTTGTAAACATAGGTTTGTCAACAATACAGCTTCTTACTCTAGCCAATTCCCCTGCTGATTTCAGATCACGACACCACAAAGGATAATGTTGCATCAAACGCGACAGATACCTCCTATTTTAAAATATTCTTGCCCCTTCACCACCCTAAAGTAAGATCACGCAAAGCACCGGTCAATCCCACTTCAAAAACAACTTTCCCCACCCCCTCTTTCCTCTCTCGTCAACACACCCACCTCTTCATCCCCCCCAATCTTCTCTCCACATTCCATGCCATGATAAAATCATACACCACGCATAAAGTCCCAGCTTCCTTTTTTGCACATTTCCGTTTTTACGCTTTTACGTATTTACAGAAAGCAGAAAATCTGTAAAAAATGCATTACACAATAACGTTTTCAACAACTGTCATTAAAATCTCGCCTCCCTTTTCATCTAACTCCCCCTATTTTCACTTAAATCATAGATATAAACCGCCCTATTATTGTATTGAGCAGCATAAAATTTTTCGAAAAATTCTAACGATCAAAAGGGGGCATAAGAAGCATTTTACGACTTTTAAAAGAATTTTTATTTACACCCAGTGCTTTTTTGTAACGTAGAAGAGCACATTTAATTAATTGACTATAAGAAAGTTTGAAATGAGAGAAGCTTTTCGTTTTTCTCGTTCAACATCCACAACGATAACTCCTTCTTATAAATCAATTTTTTTCGTAATACAAAACGCACCAAAAGGAATAGACCTGCGTTGCATATTCACACGCTTGTTTTAAAGAAAGATCTCTCAACGCTCATCACACCCATTTTGCAAAACGCCGCCCGTAAAGAAATGGTAAGCCCCCATGAAGTATATAAAATCCATTCAGCCCTCCCCTATCTTTACGCTTATGGAAAAACACGTTTACGCTTATGGAAGAACAAGGCCGGCATCATCACAAAAACTCTGCCAGCTCCCAATGTTGCAGACAGCCTTCGGTTCAAGAGATAATTCATTAAAGGCATGCCTTTCTTGTACAGTTTTGACCCACATGCACGCCCCACCACTTATGATGTATAAGCCAAGTAATTTTAATTGATTTAATATGAGAGAACTGGTGATGAGAAATTTTATTATATTCAGCAACGCGCTTCACGTTAAAAAATGGTTATTTATTATTATAAATCAATATATTAATAAAGAAGAGAGTCATCATCAAGACGCTTACCTTTTTCTAAAAAAGGCTTCACACTGAAAGAAAACATCTAAAACTTAGATAAAAAAAAAGGTTTGCCTCTAATAAACAAACCTCTGCAGAAAATTATTCACATAACTTTCAAAATTTTAAATTAATCCCTCTAGAAGCAATAAAAACGCTTTAGAAGCACCAAAATGAATACAAAGATCAATTTAACACAATGTTAAGAAAAATCAAGAACAAAAAATTTTTATCGTTAATGCACCTTTAAAAAACGAGGCTTTTTAACCTACGCGGCTCAAAAGTCCGGGGCTTCTCTACAAACGCCTCCAAGCCAATCAATCCCTTCATCTCTCTCAAAAGACAGCATAAAAGGTTCACAATACAAGTCTTCGCTAAAAAAATATCAATCGCCAGCGCTCATAAAAGCCAGCGTTGGTATAAAAGATCAGATTATCGAACAATCTTGCTAAAATGTCTTCCCAATAAATAAAAAAGAAGCGGATTCTTAAATATTTCCGCCTCTTTAACAATAAAAATTATGATGAGGGATTATTAAAAAATTTCAAGACTGTGAAGGGAACCAATTTGATAACAATTCATACCTTACAGGATCATCGGCACACTGTCCACCACCACATTCCAGTATGGTAGAAATCAAATTTGCCGCAATCAAAAACACAAATAAAAAACTTGCCGCTTTACTCAAGACTGGAAAAGGAGAAAATTCTTTGAACTTGTGTGCCAATTCGCCTAAAATCATGACAAATGAGACAGCAAAGATACAAAGGACAGAAATAATGAAAGCCCAAGTATAAAAATGCAATCCAAAGAACGTTGAACCATATCCTAAATCATCGGGTGTGATATGCAAAAACACTTGCCGTGCTGCCACAGCACTGGTTACCATACAACCAAGAATAACCATACCATAATGGGTATTTTTCACCTTATGGTGAATATTGAGTAAGAACCCACAACCTGCCAGCATCAATCCAACGCGCTGCAGCAAACAAAGGGGACAAGGTAACTCAAACTTTACCAATTGATAATAAAAAGCCACCACCAAGACAATAGATAACCCAAAGAGTCCTAGCGTATTCATAAAGATGACGAAGTGAGGATTTTTTTGTTCAACATGTTCCATGGCTATTCTCTCAAAAAGATAAATTTAAAGTAGAAGTTGCGTGATGATTGAAAGTGAGAAGAATGACAACGAATAAAATTGCCCACAAAGCATAACTTATATTTTTTTTGCCACACATAGTCGTTACTGCAGTACCTAAAGCGATTAAAAATGGAAGAAACATAGCTTTTAAATCTCCTTTACATCCGTTGTTTAACTCTTATTTATTTCAGCGTTCACCATATTACAAAATTGGGCAAAAAAGAGACCATGGATTTATTATTCACAATTCGTCACTCGCGATTGATATTGCCATTATATTTAAGTGAAAAAACGATATAATCGCTCAGAAGCACATCTCAACAAAAGCGTTAAAAGCACAAAAGCGTTGATTATTCGCTTCCCCTTATATCTGCCATTGTTAAAGATATATCGACAATTATAAAGATTATATCCCCTATAAAGATTATATCCCCCACTCACAAAAGAATCACTTGAACAACAAAATAAATAGGCTTTGAAATCGAGAGATATACATCTCTTTTTTTCTCAAAAGAATATCCTCATTTTGCAACACATTTTTGACATAAAAATCTCTTTTTCTCATAAGCAATGTTTCAAATTGCAACAGATTTTATATCATATGGTGATCTTGTTTATTTTAGCAAATAAAAAATAAGACATTTTTTTAAAAAAAACTTATAATCAATGGCTTTTCCCCAATACACTTTTCCCTCTTATCTTAAATAAAAGACAATACCGCAAGCTCAACAGCCTCATGGGTCCCACGCCACCCCGTGACATTGCCCTCCCCCCTCACAAGAAGTGCTTCATGCCTTCAATACTTTAGTTTTTCATCTCTCGAGATCCCCTTTAAATTTTTAGCTTTCCGCCTTATTTGAAAAATAACTGTTTCTCTGTCATCAATTGGCTTTGCAAAAAGAATATAAAACTTTAAAAAAAATAATGATAAAGAATCGCATTGAACCTTTGAAAAGGATAGAGAATGATGAAAAAATCATGTGATGTGGCGATTTTAATGGGGAGCCAATCGGATTGGCAAACGATGTGCCATAGTGCAGATATTTTGACGAATCTTGGTATTTCTCATAGTTCGCATATTGTCTCAGCACACCGAACTCCTGAACGCCTTTATCAATTTGCAAAAGAAGCAAAAGAAGCAGGGTTTAAAGTTTTAATTGCCGGTGCGGGGGGTGCAGCGCATCTTCCAGGTATGTTAGCAGCCCTTACTCCTCTTCCTGTTTTTGGCGTTCCAGTGCATTCTCACTCTCTTTCTGGTCAAGATTCTTTGCTTTCAATCGTGCAAATGCCAGCAGGGATACCCGTCGGCACATTAGCAATTGGCAAAGCAGGTGCAATTAATGCAGCACTTTTAGCCGCAGCCGTTATGGCCGTTTATGACCATGATCTCGCCCAACGATTAGAAGATTGGCGTCAACAACAAACAGCCAATGTCGCCCAAACGCCTGTAACGGAGGTTTAAAATGGCACCGTTTTTCAACACCTCCTCAGCCAACACCACCTCGTCCAACACCACTCCCTTCACCATGTTACCTCCAGGCAGCGTCATTGGTTTAATCGGGGGGGGACAATTAGCACGGATGCTCGCCATAGCGGCCGCAGAATTAGGATTTCGAACCGTTATTTTTTGCCCTGAAGCCGATTGCCCAGCCGCTCAAACAGCAAACAACCATATTGTTTCCGCCTATGACGATATATCAGCTTTAGATCATTTTATTTCTCAGTGTGATGTTGTCAGCTATGAATTTGAAAATCTTTCGCTTCAAACGGTTCAATATGTAGAAAAGAGTAAGCCTGTTTATCCTTCTTCCAAAGCATTAAAGATCACGCAAGATCGACTTTTTGAGAAGCAATTTTTGCGTGATCAAGGGATTGGCACCGCGTTATGGCACGCTGTTGACAATTTTTCTTCTCTTCTTTCCGCTCTTGATACCTTAGGCGGACGTGGTCTTTTAAAGACGCGTCGTTTTGGTTATGACGGAAAAAACCAGATCAAGCTTGATCACCCAGATGAACAAACCCTTGACGAAGCCTTAAGGACTTTTCAGGAACAGCCTTGTATTTTGGAAGAAATAGTTCCTTTTTTATCGGAAATTTCGGTTCTTTCGGCACGTACAAAACAAGGAGAACATATTTTTTATGACTGCCCTGAAAATCAACACAAAAATGGTATTCTTCATAAATCCTTTGTTCCATCACATATTCCACCTGAGGTGCAAAAAGCAGCTCAAGAAATCAGCTTAACAGTTATGGATGCCCTCAATTATGTTGGTGTTCTTTGCATTGAATTTTTTGTCTTAACGAATGGTCATCTTTTAGTGAATGAATTAGCACCGCGTGTCCATAATTCTGGTCATTGGACACAAAAGGCATGCATAACTTCACAATTTGAACAGCATATCCGTGCTATTTGCGGACTTCCCTTAGGCAGTCCCTATCGCCATAGCGATTGCCAAATGACCAATCTTCTTGGTAACAATTTTAGCACGTTAAAATATTTTCTGAAGCAAGAGCGCACCTCGATCCATTTATATGGCAAAAGCACTGTTCACCCCAACCGCAAAATGGGGCATATCATCCAATTACTGGGACCAGCCAACAAATCTTAAGCCCACATATATACAAATACTTTTTCACACTTTTCCCCTAAATGAACTGAAAAAACAACCTCTCCCCCCACACCGATATCCATCGGCTTCAAAAGCGCCCCTAACCTTTTAATTCTCCCCTGAAAGGGCGTGAAGCCCTCCTACAAGCTCCTTCTCTCTTAAAAACATCACCTCTTCCCCCTCCAAACCGCTTCATCCTACACGAACATCTCATCCGCCCTCAAAAACAAAGCTTCACTCCACACCAATATCCAAGCAGCACAACAAGCGCTCCCAACCCTTCAACTCCACCCCCTAGCTCTTCTCCCCTTCCTTTTCTCAAAAATATCCCCCGGCTAAAAATAATCCACCAGCCCCCAACTTCACTACCCCTCCACCTCCCACAGCATAAATATTCCCCTATAACATACGCAGCCCCTTCATTTTTCTTTTAATGCCAATCTTTAGGCCTTTAATTGCAACCTTTAGAGGATAAACTTACCTCTTGCGGCCTATAGAGAGCATTCTAACAATGCGTTCTCATTGCCTCTAGTCTCCCTTCTTGTGTTCATTCTTTCACAAAAGTGCCAAGCGCCGCTCCGCACCACGCCTTGAGTTTCATGTCAAAGATATAATTACAGTACTAAGCTTATCCATCATAGAATATCCTCTCTCCCCTCATAAGGCGATATTACCTGTGTTGTATTTTCTAGAGCTTGCAGCGTCTCTCCTTATTTCATTTCGCAATAAAGCTTAAAATAGCAGATAAACATACAACTACACACCGAAAGAAAACCGTAAATTTAGCTTACACTCTAAAACAACAACCGTTTTAAATATCACTCACTTTAATATCTGTAATATTTGTCACCTTCGTTATGTCTATCGCCTTCGTTCTTTCCCCTATAAAATTACGTTATTCAAATTTGAGCGCCTAACAGCACTCAAGGACGAAGATTTCTGTGCCGATCTGTCAACAATCAAGCTTTTCTTAAGTAAATTCAACCGGCTAAACACTTCAATATTAAATGCCTCTTCGCCTATAGTTTAGTGATAAAATATAATTGTACTCACAAAACGAATCTTTTATACAGCGGCACGAAAAATTGTACATGCCTCATAATAATAAAGGGAAGATGCGCTACAGACGTAGCAAGTCATTCGTATTATAATTATAACAAGTACAGAAATCTTTTTTCATTTCATAAAAATAGTCTGAGAAACTGAGTTATTCGCTTTATCAAAAGACAAAACCTTCAAGAAACAAACGAATATCAACATGACAAAACCAAACCTATCAGATGCATCACCAAAAGAACAAAATGATACATCTTCTCAATGGGACTTAGTCCTCGATATCCAAAAAGAAGTTAAGGAAACATTAAAGGCTGGTGTTGTTTCACTGGGAGAATTTATATTCATAATCTTTATAAGCGTCTGTTTATACATTTTTCTCTCAGATATTAGGCCATGCGGATAAACCTCAAATGGATGCTGCAAGTTTAATCGGGCTGATATGCGGATTAATTCTGTACGGTTCGATACCAATCTCTTTGGTGCTACGGATCATAGTAAAGAAGAAACTGAAAAAAGTAATGAAACAACTAGACGAAGCGGTTGCTAATCAAAATATAATAAGGAGAGAAAATGACTGAAGCTATAATATTAGGGCGCATTCTAGGGATCATTGTCGGTTGTGCAATAATAACATTATCCGTTTGGCTTGTTTATTCTACCATTAAATATCGAAAACTGTACCGTAAAGCGCTTACAGGACTAAACTTAGCAATTCAAAAATGTAATAAAGAAATTAATAAATAAAAAAAGTCGTGAAAAACGTGGTATTAAAATACCATAATCCTTATTTTCATATTTCTAGACGTATTTAATGTGATTACCAGTTATTGATGACCCATATTGAGGGTATAAGATTTTTCATAAGGGGACGTTTGAAACTATAGGCATGATATTATGTGCGTACAGCCAATACAAGAAACAATTCCAACGGCTCCCCCTCTTCCCCCACTTCAAGCATTTCAGCCGGCGCACGCACCTGACAGGGCTTCACGAGCCCCCACAAACAAGCATCTTGCGTTTTAAGAAGTCCCCCTTTGCCCTTAACGACAAAAACCACACCACTTCAACAATCCAACGGCGTCCCCTCTTCCCCCCACTTCAAACATTTCAGCCGGCGCACGCACCTGACAGGGCTTCACGAACCCCCACAAACAAGCCCCTTACGTTTTAAGAAGTCCCCCTTTGCCCTTAACGACAAAAACCACACCACTTCAACAATCCAACGGCTCAACAGCGCTCCTGTTCTTGCAACACTCCCTAACAGAGCTTATTTGTTTAAAGCTGACAAGGCTTTTACTTTTTTCCACTCTTTGTGCTTTTTTGTGTCCTTTTTTTACGAGAAAATTTTTACCTTCAAGGCCAACCCTTAACACACCCTAAGGAATTTGTAAGGGATATACCCTTGACAAGAATAAGACTTCTTGTTAAATCTCTCCTACTTTTTTGCAATTTTCACTTATCGTTGTGCTAATGAAGTGGTTAATGCGTACCTTAAGAGTGCGCTTTTCTTTTTGTGATCACAGTGAAAAAGTGTATCGTGTGATGTTATCATGCAAGTACGATATCGCAATGCAATGCTCATAGAGTAAGCAGTCTATTGGGGTTGTAATATTGTATTTTCGTGTTTTAATATTGTATTATAGTATTGTGTTACGTAAACTATTTAAACGGTGAATATGATGAAAATTAAAAATTCGCTTAAAGCACTAAAAGAGCGCCACCGTAACAATCGTTTGGTGCGTCGTAAGGGTCGTGTTTATATTCTTAATAAAACGAACCCACGTTTTAGAGCACGTCAGGGCTAATTCTTTTAGGACTAATTTCTTTAGGATCAATGTTTTTATGCCTACTTTAATTGTAGGCTTAAAAAAATTTTCTTGCGTTTTTTTGGTTATAAGTCCGTTGATTACAAGTCTAGTATTTGATAATATTTGGTGATTTATCTTTTGGGGGCTTGTTTTTATGGATTTTTCTATTTTTTTTAAAGCCTTTCGATTTTTTCAGCTGCGTTTTTTCTGTATTTTTCAGCGCGCGTTTTTTCTTTTTTTTGTTGGCGTTTTTTGTTTTGTTCCCTCGAGCTATGGGCAAAATCCTCCTTCTCTTCCTGAAGATCGGCCTTCTCCACAATCGCTTTTACCGTTAGATGATCTTATTCCCAATTCTCCTCCCCCTTCCTCAACGCCCTCCGATTCTGATTCCTCGGCGGTTATTCTTGAAGATCTTGACAAAGAGCAGCTTTCCCATGTTGACAGAGTTAAGCAGCGCAAAGAAGCAGAAATTTCACGTTTACTCAAAGAATTGAAATATTGTGCTGATGTTGCTAAAGCGAAAAAGATCAGTCAACAACTTCAACATTTATGGTCCCAATCGGGGAGTGAGACGATTGATCTTTTAATGTCATGGGCTGAAAATGCACTCAACAGCGATGATTATGGACTTGCGCTTGATTATATTGACAATGCTCTTGCACTTTTACCTACTCATGCTGAAGCTTGGATAAGACGCGCTTGGATTCACATTCAACTGAACGATTTCAAACTTGCCCTGCTTGATCTCAACCATGCTCTTGAACTTGAGCCGCGCAATTATAGTGCTTTTTTTGAACTTGGCGTTGTCATGGAAGCAACGGAGCGTCCAAAACTTGCTCTTAAAGCTTATGAAACAGCATTGGATTACTATCCACAAATGCGCAGGATTCAAAAGCGCGTGCAAGCTCTGTTAGACGAACAATCACCCCAAGCTCTTTAAAACCATTCAAGAACAAGACACTTTACGGCATCCTTTCAAACCTAGATAAGACGCAAGCCGGCTTCACATTCCACTCAATAAACTGCCCCTGCTTATAACCACACCATCACCCCCCCACACAATTGACAGTGCCTTTTTTTGAATTTGGACCTTTTTTGTATTGAAGGCATCTTCCAAACACTGCCAATATGCCCCTTACAGAATTTCTTCTCATAGCAAGCATACGGGCTTCACGCCTAAGTCCTCTTCACGCCGTTTCTTCTTTTCACACCTTCCATCATGGATAAAAAAAAATTGTAAACACGATCCTCAAAAAATACTTTTTGAAAAAAGCTTAAAACATCGCTTAGCGCCTCTAATAAACTATCACCGTCTGTTTTTTATTTATGAGCTTCAACCATATAGCAGCACATACCGTATCGGCTCTCCTCCACCCCTCAAAGTTGATAAAACAGCCCTGAAATATGGCTTCACAAAGCAAAAACTTCAAAGGTGCAACACCAATTCAACCAACATCCTTGAATAAGAAATATTCCTTTCAAAACTCCTCCAAGCATTACCACGAAACATAAAAATCAAGCACTGTCCCAAAAGAGCCAATCAAGCCATTGCCAATAAACCGTTCTGCGTCACTCAATCACCCACCCCCACTCATATTTTTTGCTTTTTTACTTTGAATAAGCCATCCATCATACAGCCATTTCGAGCAACCACCGACAATATCATCAATCTCTCCTGAAATACTTTATGAAAAAGAAGAGAGCGAGGTTATTTTATCTCTAGCAGAAGCTCTGAAATTGTTTTATATTAAGGAGGGTGTTCTGCGCTTCTCGACAGGAAATAACGTATTCCTGAGACCTTAATGATCTCCAAGGGAGCTGTCCCTGATCAAGCCCGTGGGCTTTTTCATATGGCGCCCACCTATTTGTATAGGTTCCCGGGATCAGCTTTTTCCATCGGCTGTTGTGGATCACCCTTTATTTATATAACTTTTTTACATCAAATTTTTCCAGCTAAAATTGAGAGCGTCCTTTTACATAAGACCAATGACGATACTCTCTTTTCAAGAAATAAAAATTACGATAGGCTTTATTTTATAAAACAAACAGCACTTACAAATAATCCCCTCTGTGAATCTGCTTCATCCCTTCGCACGCAAGCAACGCAAAAGCGGTTTATCGCACCAAAATACCCCCTAAAGAGCACACACTTTTTTTCATGCTTTTTTTTTCATGAGCACAGCTCTTGTCCTAACAGAGATTTACAAAACGCCAACAATGGATAAAATACCAGCATCTTATAAAACAATTGACGAGACAATGACAAATAATCCCCTCTATGAATCTGCTTCATCCCTTCGCACACAGCAACGCAAAAGCGGTTTATCGCGTCGTGATGCTCTTTTAACAGAAGAGCGTGCACTCTTTTCGCAGCGTGCTTGTTGCCACTTTATTGAATACCTTGAAAAGAAGGGAACCGATTTTTCACGCCTCATTTTAGCAGGCTATTGGCCCATTAAATCGGAAATTGACCCGCGTCCTTTACTGAATGCTGTAGCGTTACGCGGTGGGCATTTAGCCTTACCAGCAGTTCTTGATTCCACCACCATGATTTTCCGTGCATTTTCGCCCAGCACAATTTTAGAGCCCATGCGTTTTGGCACCTTTGGTCCGGGTGCAGACAATGACGTTGTTGCCCCCAATAATATTATTGTTCCGCTTTCTGCATTTGATCGTCAATGTCACCGTCTTGGCTATGGAGGAGGATACTATGACCGTGCTGTTGCAGCTCTTGAAAAACAAGGGCATCAAATGATATTATGGGGCATAGGATTTTCATGTCAGGAGGTTTCTTCTATTCCCGCAGCAGAACACGATCTACAGGTACAAGGAATTTTTACAGAAAAAGGTTTCTTAAAATGTTAAAATGTGATTAAAGCGCCTATGCGTTTTTTATTTTTAGGTGACATTGTTGGTAGCACAGGCTGTAAAGCTGTTTTTGAACACCTTCCTCAACTGATTGAGAAATGGCAGCTTGATTTTGTTGTGGTAAATGGTGAAAATGCCTCTGGTGGTTTTGGTCTCACACAAGAAACGTATCAAGATCTTTTGATGACCGGTGTTGATGTTGTCACCACAGGTAATCATGCTTTTTCTCACAAAGAAGCATTGCAGTATGCCCATGAGAGTGATCGTTTTTTACGCCCTGCCAATTTTTCGAAAGAAACTCCTGGAAAAGGTTCTGGTGTTTTTACGGCAAAAAATGGCGCCCGTGTTCTTGTCGCCAATCTGTTGGGCAACGTTTTTATGCCGTGTAAAGTAGAAGATCCATTTGAAACAGCGGAAAATATTCTGCTTGCCTGTTCGTTGATGGAGCAAGCCGATACGATTATTTTTGACTTTCACGCAGAAACGACAAGCGAGAAGCAATGTTTTGGCCATTTTCTTGATGGTCGTGTGAGTGTTATCGTTGGCACACATACGCATATTCCCACGGCTGACGCGCAGATCTTAGAAGGTGGGAGCGCCTATTTAACAGATGCAGGCATGTGTGGAGATTATAATTCATCTCTTGGAATGGATAAAGAAGAACCCTTACACCGTTTTCTTTATAAGACGAAGCAAGATCGTTTTGAACCGGCATGTGGTCCTGCCACCCTTTGTGGTTTAGCGGTTGAGATTTCAGATCGCACCGGTTTAGCAGAAAAGGTCTCGGCGGTACGGATTGGTCCTCATTTAAAGCCTGAAGTTCCGGATTTTTGGTAGCTTCTTTTAAGCCACCCCTTTGATAGTTTCTTTCCAAGATTTTCTTTTGAGAACTCTATTTGGCAAGACGACTTTTCTAGCCCTTCCCAAATCCCTACTAAAAACACCCCGCCCTCCAATTTGCCTAATACAGAAACTTTTCTAGCACAAATAAGTCACTCTTTTTAAAAGGATAAAAGATAAAGGATAAAAATTTTCGTGATTTTTAAAACGATGAGAAGGAGGTTTTATTTGGACATTTCTGCGGGGGGGGGGGAGGAGAAATGTTAACCCCCTTCTCTAGAAAAAGCTTTATATAATAATTTATTATTTAGCAAGAGCCTCTTTAATCTTTTTTTAATTCTAACGAAAATTTAATCTTAAAATTGCTTTCTGCTTTTTAGGTTTGAGCTCTCTAAAACTTTTCAAAAGAATGTGCTCTTCTTTACTTGAAATCCTTTCATCACAGCAATACAAGACATTGTCTTTTGTTGAGAGATCCGTATAGAAAAAAGAAATGGGAACATTGAGAATATCAGCAATTTCCTGTAAACGCCCAGCTCCTATACGATTAGAGCCTTTTTCATATTTTTGGATTTGTTGAAAAGTCCCACCTAACTGGCTGCCTAATTTCTTTTGCGACATTCCCAGCATTGTTCTTTTAAAGCGAATTTTTCTGCCTATCGAAATATCGTTAAAGTGTGGATTTTTAGCTTTCACTTCAAGCTCCCCTGCCGGTTGCGAGCGCCTCTTATGCGTATTCCGGGAGTCAAAAACACTGAGTTCAGTCAGCTTTTTTGCTTTTAGTGCTAGAGAGCACCTGGACATAGCAAAAACTCCCGGAATCTCGCGATACTTATAAAGCAGGCTAATGTTTCATCTTGGATTTTCAGGCTTTGGGTTCCACCATTCAACCACACTATACGACGAGAACCTTGGTGCTTGTTCATAAAATAATTTCTGGAGACCAGCAATAAAAATTAAAACAGTGTTTTTATCTCATGAGACAATCAAACACAAAATTGCTTTCTGTTTTTGAGGTTTGAGCTCTCTAAAACTTTTCAAAAGGATGTGCTCTTCTTTACTTGCGATCCCTTCATCACAGCAATACAAGGCATTTTCTTTTGTCGAGAGATCGGAGTAGAAAAAAGAAATGGGAACATTGAGAATATCAGCAATTTCTTGTAAACGCCCAGCTCCTATACGATTAGAGCCTTTTTCATATTTTTGGATTTGTTGAAAAGTCACACCTAACTGGCTGCCTAATTTCTTTTGCGACATTCCGATCATTGTTCTTTTAAAGCGAATTTTTCTGCCTATCGAAATGTCGTTAAAGTGTGGATTTTTAGCTTTCACTTCAAGCTCCCCTGCCGGTTGCGAGCGCCCTCGCATTGGTATTCCGGGAGTTGAAAGAGCTGAAACTTGACTCAGCCTTTTGCTTTTAGTGCTAGAGAGCACCTGGACATAACAAAAGCTCCCGGAAATCCGGGATATCCATAAAGCTGGATAAATACGTGTCTCAAGTTTAGGGTCTTTCATTCCCTGTTGATCGCTGCGTAGACGACCAAAACATTCTCTTACCAATAAAGTAATTTCATGAAATTAGCAATAAAATTTAAAAACAGTCTTTATTTTATGAGCTCCACCCCCGCCTCTCAAACTTTTATGCCCGCTCGTAAAAACTCCAAAACCATGAAATAAAACCCACGTTTATTGAGAGGACTAATAACCCTTTATTTTTGAGATCACACCTCCCAAAAGCACACCTAACAACATATCACCCCCTCCCAAAGCCATTTTTGAGAGACATCTTACAGATTTACACTGTGATGCGTTGGATTTTTGCACCACAACGAGCCAATTTTTCTTCTAATCTCTCAAATCCACGATCAAGATGATAAACACGATTGACGATTGTTTCCCCCTTTGCTGCCAATGTAACAAGAGTAAGAGGGCTGCAATCACAAGAGAAACAACAAGCACGCAAATCCGTCGCCATGATGAGGCCTCCTTGCAAATTCTCTGTTTTATGAGATGCGTTGCTCTCTCGCCCATCAAGCTTTATTTGCACCCTCAAGCGATTGAGTTCTTGAACATGCATAAAACGATTTTCGAAAACCGTCTCTGTAATTTCACGCGCTTCCCTCAACCCCGCGTCATGAGCGCCATGAACGAAACTTAGACAATAATCACGAGCCTCCTCAAGAGTGAGAGAAGCAAAACTTTACACGAAAGAAAAACCATTCCGAAAAGAAAACAGCAGCCACAAAAGCCATACCCTTGAAAGATGGAGATTTGAAAGAACTATTGAGAAAATCATCAAGAATGTACGGCTCCAAAATTCCACAAGCAAGAGAGTAAACCATTAAAAATGCACCAGCCAAGCCCAGCGCCCCAAGCCCAGCCCCTCCCAACAAGCAAACATTGTGTTAAAACGCCCCCAAGCAATCGCCCCCCTCAACCACAGCGCAAAGCATTCAGCATATCTTTAACAGGTTTACACTTTGAAAACTTTACACTGTGATACGTTGGATTTTTGCGCCACAACGAGCCAATTTTTCTTCTAATCTCTCAAATCCACGATCAAGATGATAAACACGATTGACGATTGTTTCTCCCTTTGCTGCCAATGCTGCAATCACAAGAGAAACAGAAGCACGCAAATCCGTCGCCATGACAGGAGCCCCTTGCAAATTCTCTGTTCCATAGACAGTTGCCGTCTGCCCATCAAGCTTTATCTGTGCCCCTAAGCGATTGAGTTCTTGAACATGCATAAAACGATTTTCGAAAACCGTCTCTGTAATATGCGCGATTCCTTCAGCCCGTGTCATGAGCGCCATGAATTGCGCTTGGAGATCAGTTGGAAAAGCAGGATAAGGTCCTGTTTTAATATCAACGGGTATAATTTTGGTGTTCTTTGGATTTCGCTTAATATGAATTCCTTGAGGTTCTATTTGAATCTCGAGTCCTGTTTTTTGGAGCACCTTAAGCACCTTTGTGAGATGATTAGGATTTGCATTTTTAAGAAAGACATCTCCTCCCGTCATAGCAACAGCCATTGCATATGTTCCCGCTTCGATTCGATCAGCAATAACGCGTACTCTAGCACCGTTGAGTTTTTTAACCCCTTCAATTGTAAGCGTTGTTGTTCCTTCACCGGTTATTTGAGCCCCCATAGCATTCAGGGTTCGAATAAGGTTTGTCACTTCTGGCTCACAAGCTGCATTCTCAAGAGTGGTTGTTCCCTTTGCCATTGTCGCCGCCATCAGCAGCACATGGGTTCCACCAACAGTGACTTTAGGGAAACGATAGTGAGCACCTTTTAACCCCTTTAGCGCTTTTGCATGAACATATCCATTTTCGATCGTAATCTGTGCGCCTAAAGTTTTAAGTCCCTCAAGGATAAAATCGACAGGTCTTGTTCCAATAGCGCATCCTCCAGGAAGCGAAACATAAGCCTCTGCGCATCGTGCAAGCAGAGGTCCGATAACCCAAAAGCTTGCACGCATTTTTTTCACCAGTTCATATGGTGCCCGTGTTGTGGCTATTTTTTGCGCCGTAAAATGAATTGTTCTTGAATTCACACACTCATCGTTAAACTCTTGTCCATCAACGGCATATCCAACACCATGATTATTGAGAATACGAATAAGCAATTCAACATCGGCCAGATGCGGAATATTTTCTAAAGTGAGCGTTTCTTCTGTCAGCAGCGCCGCAATCATAAGAGGCAATGCAGCATTTTTTGCCCCAGATATAGGAATTGTTCCTTGAAGTTTTTTTCCCCCAACAATTTGAATAGAATCCATCGTGTTTTCCCTCTTTTCCTTTGTGCCTGCCCTTCCAAAGGATTGTCCCCCTTCGGGAAGTTATGCTTTATTAATCGTTTTAGAACGCATTCTAACTATGAGAACAAATTATTGAGAAGTTTGGTTGCAAAAATTTACTAAAAAACATTTTTTTGCATTTTAGAGCTTTTTGCATTTTAGAGCTCTGGTTGTGCTCTTTTTCGGCTTTGCTCTTTTCGACGTTTCAGGTTTTGACGCAATTGTTGTGCCAATCTTTCTTGACGTCGTTTTGCTTTTTCATCTTGATGATTAATTTCATTTTGTTTTTGTTTTTGATGCATTTGTGTCATTGCGCAACCTTTTAAACAGTGTTGAGCTTCTATCCAAGCAACTCATAACCTTAAATATTTAAGCATATAAGAAACATATGTCATGACATAAGATACGTTTTCTTGCAAGAATATACAAATGTTCTCTTGCCTATTTTCTGACAATATGGCACAAGACAGCGCAAAGATTGAAAAGGGCTGCGGTAGCTCAGTGGTAGAGCACTCCCTTGGTAAGGGAGAGGTCGAGAGTTCAATCCTCTCTCGCAGCACCATTTTATTCTTCTTTTGCCTCTCTCTTCTTGCCCTTATAAGTCTTCCCTATAAGCCTAAATCTTTTCCCCCAACCTTCATCGGCTTCATCAAATCCTCCATCCTTTAAACCATGCGCTTCAATAGCCTCAAAATCAGTAGCCTCAAAATCAGTAGCCTCAAAATCAGTAGCTTCAAAATCAATGGCTTCAAAATCAAGAGCCTCAATGACACGCTTAATCTCTAAAATGCTTTGCGAACGGCTTTTGAAATTGACCGCCCCCCAAAGAATATCCCCCCACCCCTTGCCTCCCCTCTCTTTCCTTGCCTCCCCTCTCTTTCATTTCTGTAAGATTGTCCCCCTTTACTCCTTCTCTTTGCCAAGCCTCACTGTTGCAACAGCTCTTGGCACTTGAGACGGTATAGGCATTTTTATTTTTTCAATATTTTATTTCTTGAATATTTTTCCCCACAAGCTCACCCTGTTTGTAATATGCAAACAAACGATTTTACTTGATTCAATATAAGAGCGTTTGAATAAGAGAACTAAAAACATCTCACACTATTTCGGGCTCTCATTGAAATTCAAATTAAATCTCAATAATGAATTATTATAAACTCATTGTTTAAACATATCCCATTGATACCTTTATCCGCCCCAAAACGAATAATCTTATCTTTCCAGCCTCTCTATCCACCTCAAGCAACACAAGCATTCCCTGTAAAAATTAGAATAAGCTTCATCGATCCTATTCGTCATTTACAACAGATCTAACAGAGCCATTTCCAGAACCTCCTCTCAACGCCTTTCCCATTCTCCCCACCCCTTACCAAAAGCAAAAACCAAACAGTGATAAAATCCCCCTCAATAAAGCTTTCACTAAGCACCCCACGCTCCCATATGGCAAACATCCCATATGGCAAACATCTCATATGACAAACATCTCATATGACAGGCATCCCCATATACTAGACATCCCATATGGCAGAAAATTGAGAGCCTGCCTTTTCAAAGAAGATCCCTCATTACCAATTTTATACACTATGGTTTTCCACGTGCTCTAAGCCTCCCTCTTTCAACACGCATCTTTTTTATACGAATACTTTGATTGATACGGATAGCGTTATTCGTCTTGCATAAGAGCCCCAAGAGCGAAAAGCTCTCTCCCTCTGTTCTATTGAAATTAATCACCCCTCTTCGCTTACACTTCACAAGCAGAAAGATCCGTATGGCGAGAAACTTTCCAAGAAAAGCATATCTCTTCGTAAAAAGCCTCCCAGTAAACGAGATTATGAATCGTCTCAAGAGCTACAGCCCATGCCGCAATTTTGGCAACGGCCCCCCAATAGTACCAACTTACTTTTTCATAAAGTAAAAATAGGGTGCGCAATGTTTATAATCTCTGGGGGGTATAATCTACGGACTTTATAATCTACGGGGCTTGACCGTTATACCCCTCACGATATTATTCACAGGCGCCAGTATGAAATTTATGAACGCCGGCATAAAATGGCTGTGAAATGAGCTTAGAGCGAGATATCTTTATTAAAACAAGTGCGTGAATGTACAACAACAAGTATATTTCATTTGGAGTATTTTGGATATTCCCTACTCTCCCCACCCTAGGACAACCATTTTGGCTACAGATCCCCTTATATTTTCTGCATATTTTCTGCTGTCATATCTCCTCCAATAAGCTAAAACCCCACATATGCGGGGTTTTAGCCAGTACCACACCTTTATTTAGACACATTATGATCATTATAACCATTTTTATTAAATACGTTTTTACGTATATTTTCAACACAAAAATAACACATATTGATTTATTCAACAGAAATGACTTATAAAAGCTCATCAGAAACAAACGACAATAAATACCCTCTGTTTAAACACTTTATTTTCTTCGCTATAGCAATAAGCACTGTTTTATTCACGCATCATACAACGAGTGGATGTACAACAGATGGTCTTTTTGTTGGAAGTACTTCTCCGATCAATTGTATTTCCAAAGAATATATAAGACAGAAAATAAAAAAGAAGCTATTAGAAAAAGAACGCGAAAGAGAATGGTTAGAGCTTGAACAATTTTCTGTTAGCGCTTGTCCAGGTGGAAAATTTCCTGTTTATTATGGCGTTTCTATTATCGACTGTGTTTCAGAGGAAGAACTAAAACAAAATCGTCTTAATCAAAATCGTTTTAATAATGAAATTAATATAATGAACTTATTCCTGCAATGGTTTATCGTAGCATTCGTAATAACAACGATAATGTCTGTTCCCATAAGTTTACTTTGGCGTTTTAGATTTAAGGTTCCTGCCTGTTTATTTACAATAATGACAACCTTGGCTATTATTGCCGTCCCTTTTACATTTGATTTATCGTCTCTCTTTTAATCTATTTTTGTAAAAAATATTTCTAAAATATTAAAAACACTCTGCATTTTTAAGCGTTTTGAACTGTATCTCCTCTCATTTAGAGACAATAGCCCCAAGTACAGCCATGCCACTCAATACAATTTTCACCATATTTCTAACATAAAAATAACACATGTCGATACATTCAAAAGAGATCAATTAAACGATCTTATAAAATAAGAGCAATGCACAAAGTGGCTGTATTTAATGATAGTAAATGAAGACGATTATTATGGAATTCTTGGTGTAAGCTACGCATGCAACGATAAACAGATAAAATCTGCTTTTCGTAAATTAGCTCTGCAATACCACCCTGATCATAATTCTAGTACCGAAGCAGAACAAAAATTCAGAAAAATTTGTGAAGCCTATGAAATTCTTAAAGATCCTCAAAAGAGAGCTGCTTACAATCAGTTCTATCATAAAACTTTTAAAGATAATGACAAGGCTTCTGAAATTAGTAGAAAGCAAGAGAACAGACGACAAGATAATACCGAGCATGTAATTGGTAGTATCATGAATGTAATTTTCATTATTTGTGGAATAATACCTATAATGTGTTATATAATTTCGTTTTTTACGTGGAATATACCACTAGGAATAATAAGTATAGGGTTATTAATTTTCATCAGTATAAAAGGATATTTGGTAAATATTGGTGCATTTATCTTCGGGATCATACTAATATCATTTATCAAAGTTATATGGAGAAGTATCTATTGATCAGTGCTTTTGAAGAGCTTTAAGATCAGCCCCACAGTGAATTCACAAGGTGTGGTAATTTTTGATTTTCTATAACAAGGTAGTGTAGAAAAACATAAAGATTATAATGTCTCTATCCGTTCTTTTCTTATTCTCCCCTTTCCTCCACCCCTCTATTTTTTCCACAACCTGCCCCCCAATCTTTTCCCCAACAAGCCCACTTGACTCCACACAGACTTTTTCTCATGCCCCTACATCCTTTTCCCATATCGGCTAAAAAACGCCCCTCAAACGACTCTTTCTTAATGAACAAAAGTACCACAAGGACCATTTCCTCTCCAATGAAAAAGCACTTGTCCGGCAACTTCGCCATCATGGGGGACTTTCATCGCGCCCCCAAATACGGCACAACACAAAAGCGGCCAGAAGCTCCCCGTTGTCCCAATACGTCTAAACAAGCTTTAATGACCTCCCCCGCCAAACACCTCCTTCCATTTTCCAGCATGCTTTACGTATCATTCCAAGCTCCCTACTTGCGTGCCGCAAAAACATAAAAACCGGCTCTTTTCCTCCTTGAACGTGCCTTTTTATAGGTTGGAACCTGTCTGCACTGCTGCTTCCCTTCCCCCTAAACCTCATTTTTGTTCTCTAGCATGCTTTCGTGTCACTCCAAGTCACAGGATAACGACCTGCCCCCTTCATCCCCACTATTTCCTCCTCATCCCGCTCCAACATTTCTCTTCCCAAAGCCGCGTATCTCCCCCTTTTCCATATCGGCTAAGAAAATCCCCCAAGCCCCCGCAAAGCTCTCTCCCCCCAAGAACGAAAGCATAACGTACACCATTGTCACCACAATGAAAAAGCAACTCAGCCCTTTCATTGCGGCTCCCCCCCAACACTCACCACAAAAGCACCCAAAATCACAGCCTCCATACCTCTGAACACTTAGCCTTACTCCCATTCTCGTTTTCCCCTCCAGCATACCGCGCCGCCTTGCATGCGCTCCAAGCACCCTTTCTTCCCACATTTTCCCACCATGGCTTTCACATTCCTGTCCCCTAAAGTTCGCTATGCTCCCTGCTTCCCTGCGCCCCCTTATTTGGCACCCTCCTCCAACACAAAAACCAGCTCTTTTCCCTCTGCTCTTTCCTTTTTATAGAACTTTGCCTCTCCTCAACGCTACACAAGATCCCTTCCCACCCCGTCTCATTCTCGTTTTCCCCTCCAGCATACGCTTTGTCTTCATTCCAAGCACCCTTTCTTCCCCCTCCTTCAAAGCAATTTCTGTTCTTATATGAAAACCTGTCCCAACACTCTTAATTTGCTGTACCATCTTCTCCAAAGCCTCATTAAAACGGCTAATTTCATTTTCAAGCTTGCAAATATACGCTTCATCACGATAAGCCCGTTTAATCAAAGGGGGCATATCCGGCCAATAGAGCATTAAATCCACCCATTCGCGTTGAGAAATCCATAACCCTCCTTGACATTGTGCTTTATGTTCTGCTGGAAAGCCCTTTTGCATGAAATGAGGAATTAAAATTTCAGGTTTTTTTGTTTTAATTTCCAACAATCCATTTTTTCCAACAAAAGCATCGGGGGAAAATCCTTGTTCGCGATCATCAGCCAAAACAAAGCCAATACATTCAGGTTCTGTATGTGTCAGTTTCCCATAAAGCTGTCGCGCGCTTGGTTCTAATTCAGTCCCACGTCGCATAGAAAGTGTTGCCCCTTCATCAACGGTTTTTCCGGTAATTCTTTCTCCCGCCAATTTCATCATCACACTCTGATAGCGTGACGTTTTTTGCCCTTGTTTTGTTCGTGCCATAACCATCTCAAACAACGAAGCCGTAATCAAACCATTACGCGCTTGCTGCCATTCCTCTGTTCCTTGAATACAATCGATAATGATTGGCATAGTATTTCTCCCCTTCATCTTTAAGGTGTTTTTTTTGCAACATATTCTCTTTGAAACATTCATATCTTTTAAGATGCATTCCCCACTAAGAATGACAGCATCCTTAAATATTGTGCTGCTGAAATCACAAAAGCTGTTGGAAACGCCCCCTCAACATCCCCCTCCCCACAAGTTTCTCATCCCCTCCTTTTCCATATCAGCTAAGCCCCTCCCAAGCGGCGCCCCCCCTAGACGAAAGCATAACGCGTGATATTTTCTCCCCGATAAAAAAACCTCTCGCCCATCATTGCCCCCCTAAGGCTCAATACAAAAACGGTCAGAACCGCGCTCCCATAGCGCCTTCCTCTTCTTCCCTCTCAAACACCTTCCCTCATTTCCCAACATGCTTTCACATTCATATCCAAGCTCTTTGCACTCCCTGCGCTCCAAGCCCTCTACTTTCCCCCCTCCTCCAACACTCTACTCCTTCCCCCTACACGGAACTTTTTTTAAAGATTGACATCTCCTCAACGCTATACGGCTGCCCCTTTTCCACACCTCATATCTCCCCTCCAGCATATGCCTTGCATACGCTTCAAGCTCTCCTCCCCCCACTCGTCCTCCCTCTTAACCAGCCAACCACCAACATTTTCCCCAACAAGCTTCCCCCCAACATCCCTCCTCCCCACAAGTTTCTCATCCCCTCCTTTTCCATATCAGCTAAGCCCCTCCCAAGCGGCGCACCCCCTAGACGAAAGCATAACGTGCACCATTGTCACCGCAATGAAAAAGCACTTGGGCCCATCATTGCGGCGCTCTCCCCCAGCACTCAACACAAAAGCACCCCAAAGCCCCCCACGTGTCCCAATATGTCTAAACAAGCTTTAACGACCTCCCCCGTCAAACACCTCCTTCCATTTTCCAGCATGCTTTACGTATCATTCCAAGCTCCCTACTTGCGTGCCGCAAAAACACAAAAACCGGCTCTTTCCCCTTGAACGTGCCTTTTTATAGGTTGGAACCTGTCTGTACTGCTGCTTCTCTTCCCCCTAAGCCTTCATTTTTGTTCTCCAGCATGCTTTCATATCACTCCAACCCCACTGGATAACCCGCTGCCGCTTCATTGCCTTACCCCCCCAATGAACCAGCCGGCAACTGCCCCCTACACACAAGCGTCCGCAATTCCCCATATATAGGGCTCTTTTCTTCATGCCCTCCTTTCCATATCGGCTAAGAAAATCCCCGCAAAGCTCTCCCCCAAGCGGCTCCCCTAAGTCGTCCCCCCCCAAGAACGAAAGCATAACGCACACCATTGTCACCGCAATGAAAAAGCACTTGGGCCCATCATTGCGGCTTCTTTTTTCAACCCTGCTACTGCACGACGGAAAAATCATGGCGGCAATATTCTTCCTCCAATTTTTTTGCCATAGACTGAGCCACCTCTTGCGATATAAAAAGTATAGCGTTGTGTTTTTGTGGTTCGAGTCTGATTAAATTCCGCATATTTCCAGCATAATAAAGTGGAATCCCTTGATACGAAGTCTTGAGATAACTTGGCATGTTTACCACCAATAATCTGTCAAGACATCACATGGGCGTAAACGATGCTGTTTTTCATAAGAGCCATAGAGATTATCTTCATAATCGCAAGCCGCTCTTTCATTTAAACAAGCATGATAAGCTTCACTATTCAAAATGAAGGGCTGCAATTGTGTATTTTCTTCATTTATTTCATGATTTTCGACATAAAAATCAGCGATTTGTTCCGTAACATCTTCAGCATGAGAAGTTGTCAGATCGAGTCGTAAAACTCTATAAACAGTTTCACATTCTTCAATCAGTTCGAGCACTTCTTCGATTTCGTCGATTGGTCCTTCATAAGTACAAGGATTTTCCTCTTCGCATAAAACGACAATGATTTCATCCTCTTTAACGAATGAAATATTTTTCATGATTTCCCCCTTTAGATAGTTGATAAAGCATAGCCTTGTCTTGACAAGACTAAATATAGCGTTAGTCTTATCTCCTCTATAGGAGAGATGTCAACCATTTTATCCTTCATAAAAGATATATTTTAAATATCTACGGGGTTCAAATGACATATGTAAAGAAAAATCTATTATTCTTTGTTCCTCTCATGCCCCTTTGTTGTTCTCTATTTGTTCTTACAAAATTGCAATTATAAACACACAGGAGAGATAAAATGAGTGACATAATATTAATAAAACACTGGAGTCGCCTTGACTCAAAAGCACAGAAGGAAGTTATTTTGAAGCTTCGTCAATTGGTCGCCGCAAAAGAGTCAAAATCGCCTGTCTCTCTTGCGGAGAGAGTTTCGAAATAAGCTCTATAAATTCTTTATCTTCAGGGCTAGCCCCTTTCCCGTAAAGAATATAATTCATACTGATATTAATTTCGTGACAAATTCGCGAGAGAGATTCGATTGTTGGTTCTTTTCCTTCAGCAAGAATAGAATGAAGGTACCCCGCGCCTTTACCGGCAGCGAGGGAGATAGATCTTTTTGACCGCCCACTTTTTTCCAAAGCGATTCTTAATCTTTGACGCCAACCATTGATATTCATAATTTCACCATATAGCGCGTCTTTTTAAAAAAACACGTCCTTTTTATAAAACGGGCTTGCATTATCCTCTAAAAAGGATAAAATTAAGGAAACAAATTTTACTTTTTAGGGGGAAATTTTTTTATTTTTAGATCATAAAAACACTTTAACCACCCTACCGGATATAAAAGACCACCTCCAAAGCTTCTGCCCAAAAGCAAGTACGTTGAGAATGTGTGGTATTCTTTATTTTTTCCATCACCGCAATCTTAAATCGTAAGTTTGCATGCGCTTCAAGCACAGCCAATCATTTATAAGCATCGTAAAGAAGCCTCTAGTCATCATCGAACAGAGCCAAAAGCAACACAAGTTAAATCCTTATTTGAGCTTTTATCATCAATAAAAATGTATAAAAAAGAAGAAAGTAGATTGCAGTATGAAACACGCTAATCAACAAGAAACTCCTCATTATGAATCGTCTAGGCTTCCATATGTTTGTTGGTATCAAAATGACTTTCTAGGAGGTGTACGTGGGATGCGCGCACACGAAATTGGAATCTATACGATTCTTCTCAATGAAATGTATGCCCGTGGCCGACCTTTAGAAATATCGAAAGAACGTTTAGCGCGTCTTTGTGGTTGTGACAAGCGAACTTTTGTTAATGTTTTAGAGATGCTCATCCAAGAGGGCAAGATTTTAAATTTAGCCAATGGGTTATGGAACAAGCGTTGCGAAAATGTTTTTCAAGAGCGTGAAAAATTGCTTGAACAAAAATCCTTTGCGGGTCGTTCTTCGGCAAAAAAACGCAAGAAAATCAATACTGAGATGCAACAACTGCTTAACGAGCGCACAAAAGATGGTGAACAAAACTCAAAAGCTCAAAAGGCAGAAGAAAAGGAAACACCTTACGGTGTTTTAGAAAAGAAAATTTTGTTTGATGAGACAGAACCTTGTTTTTCCTGCGAAGAGAACTTTGAACAAAGCGATCATCCATCACCCTTATCGGCTCTTGATTCACTTCTCCCTTCTCCTGCGCAAGCAGAAGCAGAGCAAAAAAACGCCTCCCCTTTAACTGCTCCCCAAGCCGAGTTCACTCCCGCCCCTATCGCGCAAATTGTCACGGGGGAAAAAACAAAATCCGCCACCACTCTTCCCCCCAGCAATCTTCCTGCCTCCATCCCTCCTTCTTCCAACAAAAAAACCACAACCTCAGTTGCCAAAGGGCATCGTCTTCCTGAGCATTGGCAAGCAGACATCAAGGCGGCAGTTTCAGAAGGCTTGAGTGAAAGCCAAGCCCATTGGCAAGAAAAGAAGTTTCGCGACTATTGGCAAGCCAAAGGCGGCAAAGAAGCTCTCAAAGTAGACTGGCAAGCCACATGGCGCAACTGGTTTCGCCGTGAGATCGAACGGCAAGAACAGCAAAAACAAAGGAGCTCCTCATCTTTTACCTCTGAGAACAATGACACGCTTTACCGCAGTTTGATCAACTATAACGACAATTTTTGACATCACACAAACAACGTATTTTTCAAGCAAGCGCGGGGACAAAAATGCTTCAACACCACAACAGCATCGGACAAAACAACACAGAACAAAACAAAAGGCGGCAAAACAACAATGAAATAAGCTCTTCACACCGTAAAACGAGTCAACATCGACCATTTTTCTCTCATCACAAAAGCGTTTTCCCCACGCAAGGACCCCAACATACACCCCAATACACACCCCAACATGCACCCCAATACACACCCCAACAGGACTCCAGCATGCACCACCCCCTCACAGGCATATCCTCCCCACCCTTCTTGCACCCCCTTCCTCCTTTCCACCTTCCTCCTTTTCCCAAGGCGCCACTTCCCATGCTCTTGGCAAACAAACATTAACACAGCCATTTCAGAAGGCTTGAGTGAGAGCCAAGCCCATTGGCAAGCCAAGAAGTTTCGCGACCATTGGCAAGAAAAGAGCGGCAAAGAAGCTCTCAAGTAAACTGGCAAGCCCCATAGCACCACGAGACTTTACGATCAGATCAAACGGTGAGAACAGCAAAAACAGAGTCCTCACTTCTCACATCTTGAGAAAAACGAAAATAATATCACGAATGACCATGAGCACAATTTTTGAAATCAAACAAAAACTTATCTCACAAGCCGATAAAATAGCAGAAATGCTTCTTCCCCAAGGGCACAAACGAGGCAACAATTGGATTGTAGGCAACACACGTGGTGAAGCTGGTCAAAGTTTATCGATTTGCTTGAGTGGTAGTAAAGCAGGACTTTGGTATGATTTTGCAGAAAGCACAGGAGGAGATCTTTTAGACCTTTGGTGTGAAGTCAAAGGCATTAGCCTTTCTCAAGCCTTAGAAGAAGCACGCGCGACTCTCAATCTGACACGCCCCAAACCCTTTATGGCGCCCCATCGTTCCTATCGCCGTCCACCGGTTCCTACAGGGCAGAGCCCGCAGAATCTTGTAAAAACCTATCTCCACGAAGAACGCCGCATTCCTCTAGAAATTATAAAGCGTTACCGCATAGGAGAAAATGGCAAAAAAATCATTTTCCCCTTTTATAAACCCGACGGCACCCTTGCTTTAGTCAAAGAACGGCTTGCACAAACGGGAGCAAAAACCAAACCAACAGCCTCCCAATGTGAACCGATTTTATTTGGTTGGCAAGCTCTTTACCCCACAAACCACACCTCCACGCAGGCGCTCCAACAGGCACCCCAACACACACCTCAGCAGGTACCCTCAACCAACCACCCCTCCACGCAGGCGCCCCAGCAAGCATTCCAACACACACCTCAGCAGGTACCCTCCAACCACCCCTCCACACAGGCGCCCCAGCAGGCACCCCAAAACACCGCCTCAACCAACCCCACCTCCACACACACACACCAAAACACCACCTCAACCAACCACGCCTCCACACAAGCGCCCCAAAACACCACCTCAACCAACCACCCCTCCACACAAGCGCCCCAAAACACCGCCTCAACCAACCCCACCTCCACACAGGCGCCCCAAAACACCGCCTCAACCAACCACGCCTCCACACAGGCGCCCCAAAACACCACCTCAATCAACCCCACCTCCACACACACACACCAACAGGCACCCACACACACCCCCCAACAGGCGCCATTTCCCATTCTTTCTTCAACAAACCGTACCATTGTTATCACTGAAGGAGAAATTGATGCGCTATCCTTAGCCGCCTATGGATATCCGGCGGTTTCTGTTCCCTTTGGAGGAGGCAGTGGAGGAAAACACAACTGGATTGAAAATGAATTTGATCATTTAGAATCTTTTGAAACGATTTTTTTAGCCACCGATATGGATCCGCCCGGAGAAGAAGCAGCCCGTGAGATTGCCAGCAGGCTTGGACGCCACCGTTGCTACCGTGTCCGTTTACCCCTTAAAGATGCCAATGACTGTTTAACCGCAGGGATCGATAAAGCCACCATAAAAGCCGCCTTTTCCTCAGCACAAAGCTTTGCACCAGAAGGTTTACGGCGCGCCTCAGACTATAAAGATCAAGTGATTGGGCTTTTTTGGCCAGAGCCTGAAAAACATCTTGGTTATACGGTTCCCTATCCTAAACTGAAGGACAAATTGCATTTCCGCCCAGCAGAATTAACGCTCTGGAGCGGTGCGAGTGGTGCAGGTAAAAGCCAATTATTATCAGATTGTATTCCCCATTGGATTGCACAAAAGAGTCGCCTTTGCTTAGCGTCTCTAGAAATGAAAGGAGAACAATCGCTTCGCCGTTTAACCAAACAAACGGGCGGCTTAGAACAGCCTACAAAAGAGACGATTGAACGGATTCTTCATTTTTTAGACGAAGGGCTTATTCTTTATGAACATGTTGGCAAATCAAGCGTTGACACCTTGCTTGAAGTCTTTGACTATTGTCGTGCGCGCTATGGCTGCGATCAATTTATCATCGACAGTTTGATGCGGCTTGGCATTGCCTCTGATGATTATGCAAGACAAGAACAAGCCGTTTATAAAATGGTTGATTGGGCTGTTTTAAACAGTGTGCACATCCACCTTGTCGCCCATGCCCGCAAAGGCGGTCTGGATAAAGATATCCCCAGCACAGAAGACATTAAAGGCGCCTCAGAAATTGGCGCCAATGCCTTTAACATCATCACCATTTGGCGCAATCGACCGTTGGAAGATAAAATCTTTGCCGCCTCTCTCGCACAAGAAAAAGCAGATTTAGCCAAACGCCCAGGTGTCATTATGAATATTGCCAAACAACGTTCTGGTGATTTTGAAGGCAAAATAGGGCTTTGGTTTGATCCCCAAACTTATCGCTATCGCTGTTCTTTTGAACAATCATTCCCTCGACGTTATCTGTAATGCCCCATAAACCCCACTCTCTTTAAAAACGCCTCCGCTTTCAAACGCGCACGTCTTGCTCCCACAGAAACAACAGGAAGGATCAATCCACAAATGATGAAAAACACCCAATCCTTCGCGAACCAAAGCCTGCTCAACCCTAGATTCTCTGCTCCCAAACGCAAACAAAAAAAGGTCGCTCCAACAACGGCGCAAAACACCACCCCCTTCAATAACCACAAACAACGCGTCACCACCCCATCTCGCCGCCCCCTCATATGCAAAATCAAGAACCACTCCAACAGTGCAGCAAACACGATCCCCATCAAGGACAGAAGTCCCCATGGTATGTCCATACTCTCCATCCCCCAAAGAGCTAAAAAAAGGACGACTCCTAAAATGCAATAAAACAGCACTTCCTTCAAAAAGAGGGAAACACCACAAATACAATAAAACGCCGCCCGCCACCACGAAATATCGAAGCGCTTGGAAACCTTATAAGTACTAATAACGACAACAATAAAAAGGTAGGAAAATACCAACAACAGCAAAAAAAACAAATCGTTCGACATCACATACCCCTCACAGCAAGCCCATTAAAGATCACACCCATAAGACAAAAAACACACCCTACTTTAAGAACCAAGCCCATAGAACACGCGCACGCCTTGCTCCCTCACAAACAAAAGGAAGGGTAAATCCAAAAATGAATAAAAACACCCTCTCATCCGAGAACCAAAGCCAGCTCAACCCTAGATTCTCTGCTCCCAGACGGGTAAAAAAAAGAATTGGTGCCAAAATGCAGCAAAACAGCACAAAATTCAAAGCACGCAACGACCTCTGTAGCACCGTATCACCTTGCTCGCGTATAAAGAACCCCAAGAGCACTTTCAACAATAAAGACAAGAGCAAAACCTTTAAGAATACCGCCCTTATGCTATCCATATCCCTGACGCCCACAGCAGCGAACCACAGGATAAAGCCCATCATGCAACAAAACATGACCGCCTTTAAGAACACTTGCCCCGCCACAGGCATACTCTTGACGCCCAGATGCACCAAACCAAGGACAGTTGCAAAAATGCAAGAAAACACCGCCCCCTTCAAGAGCAGCTCCCCATCAACAGCGCGCCTGCCCACGCCCACATAAACAAAACCAAGGTAGGTGGCAAGGGCGCCATAAAGCACCACCCATCTCCAAAACATCCACTCTGTAACAGAGCGACGCTTTGCTCCCTTATAAATAAAAACCAAGGCCAGAGCAAAAAAGCAGAAAAACCAAGACAACAGCCAAAACATCACATTGTTCGACATCAAATACCCCTCACAGAAAGAACATCAAAGATCACGCCCGTGGAAAAGAAAAATGCTCATTTTTTTAAGCCCCCCAACAGTACACGCACACACCGTACCCCTTCCAAAACAAACAAAGGAACGAATCCAACACTGCTCACAAACACCCCATTGTTAAAGATCAAAAACCAGTGCCCCCATATGCTTGGCTCCGTTATACGCCAATCCAACAACGCAGGAAAACACCGCTAACTTCAAAAACATGTCCCGCGCAACCACCATACGCCCCGCTCCTTCATCAATAAAAATCAGAGACCATGCCAAAAATGCAGCAAAAGATCAATCCTTTTCAAAGAATGAAAGCCTAAACCCAAGACGTTTTGCCCCTAGAAAAATAAGCCCAAGGATAAGACCAAAGACAACGCCAAAAAGAATGTAAAAAACCCACTTGTTTGAAAACCACACCTGAGCCAAACCAAAATGCTCAGCTTTCGCATAAACAAACTTAGAGGTCACGCCAACAAAGAATGCAAGCACCCCACCCTTAAAAAAGCCTTCCTTGTAACCCCGAAAGACCTCATTGCCGCATAAATAGAAACAAAGACAAGAGCAACAAAGCAGAAAAACCCCAACCACTGCCAAAACATCAAATCGTTCGACATCAAATACCCCTCACAGAAAGAACATCAAAGACCACGCCCGTGGGAAAGAAAAATGTTCATTTTTTTAAGCACCCCAACAGTACACGCATACACCGTACCCCCTCCAAAACAAACAAAGGAACGAATCCAACACTGCTCACAAACACCCCATCGTTCAAGAACCCCCCATTGTTCAAGAACCAATGCGTGCTCCAGCCCATATGCTTTACTCCCACATGTGCCAACCCAACGACAGTGCCAATAATGCAAGAAAACACCACCCACTTGAAGCACCACACCCCACGCGATATCCATTTACCCCGCACCCTCATAAGCAAAACCAAGGACAGCGCCAGCAATGCAACAAACACCGCTCCTATCACTAAAAATTCCCATGATATATCAAAACGCTTTACTCCCTTATAAGCAAAGCCAAGAACCACTACAGCAATGGCGCAAAACACCACAGCCTTGAAAAACACGCCCCACGATACAGTCCTACTATTTGCTCCCACAACAATAAAACAAAGGACAGCGCCAGCAATGCAAGAAAGCTCCATCCCCTGCCAAAACACCTCCCACGTAATAGCCGGTCGCCCCGCATCTTCATAAGCAAAACCAAGGACCATGCCAACAACGCCGCAAAACGCCAGCCCCTTTAAAAACATGTCCCGCGCAACCACCATACGCCCCGCTCCTTCATCAATAAAAATCAGAGACCATGCCAAAAATGCAGCAAAAGATCAATCCTTTTCAAAGAATGAAAGCCTAAACCCAAGACGCCTTGCCCCTCTATAAATAAGAGCAAGGACAAAGCCCAAAAGGACATAAAACACCCACTTGTTTGAAAACCACACCTGAGCCAAACCAAAATGCTTAGCTTGCTTATAAACAAAATCAGAGACAGCAGCCAAAATGAAGCTCAACAACACCATCTTGAGGAACAAACCCTTCGTTATACCCCGCCGCTGCATTACTTCATAACCCAACATAAGGAAAATACTGGGAATGCCATAAAACGCCATAGCTCGTAAAAATACGCCCCACGTCATCCCCAACGCCTTCATTTCCACATAAACAGCCACAGAGACATAGGCTACAATACAGCTAAACACCAATCCCTTCAAAGACAAAAGCCCGCGCAACATCATGCCATTCCCCCATCAAGTCATTCAAGGAAAATCCACCATGCGACAAAACACCCCTCTTTTCAAGAACCAAATCCATGGGGCTTCCCACACACAAGCGCAACAGTCCAAGTCACCCCCAAGAGCGCATACCCACACGGCACACTCCAACACATGTCTTCCTCTCATCCCCCTCTTTTGCCTAGAGCAAGCAACATTTTTTAAAAACGAGAAGCAAAATTAAAATTTTTAAGGAGATGCTATGACCCATAAGCAGAAAAAAAATATGCAAACCTGCCCGCTTGATCATCAAAATCAAGAAAAGCACATTGGTCATTTAAAGACGCAAGAAATCCCTGTTGAAACGCGTAATCCTTATTTTAAACCCAATCATCGAGAAAGTTCCAGCAACCCGCGCACCATCAATGCCATTGCCAATGCACAAAGCCATCCCATTGCGCTTTTATATGCGAAAGGACATCTCAGCAAAGCCCAATATAAAGCGGCAGAACGTTTTTATTTTTACTGGCGTCAAAGCCAAGCCGATCTCCACATGAGCCTTGACTACACCCGTGAAAAGGTTTCCTGTAGCCAAGGGTACACACACCCTATTGAACGTCAAATAGAAGCCTCCAATCATTTAAGAACAATCAAAGTTCAACTGGGTATTCTTGGCTATTCACTGCTTGAACGCGTTATCGGCCATGGACAAGCGATAAAAGAATTAAGTTCTTCAAAACGCAAACAAAACTCCCTTGCCGATCATTTACGAGATTGTTTAGACTTGCTCGCATTTCATTGGGGATATGCAAACCATAAACATTTTGAATAATCCCCCTCCTCGCCATTTTAAGCGGTCTCCCATCCTTCCCCGCCCCCTCTAAAGAAACCTCCCCCACACGGGCTCAACCATTGAGCAGCTCTCGCCCCTATTTCCATTACCTTGCCCCCCACACCCAAAAGGACAATACTTCACCCCCACACATACTTAAGATACACCCCACACTCTTAAAAACAAAAAGCCTTCCCCCATATCAGTCCTATAATCATGAGGGGCTCTTAATTCGTTTTTGATTGAAGAATATTATCAAGATGCTTGCATGTATCATAATATTTTTAAATATAGTTTAATTAATATCGAGTCTTAAAACAAATATTCAATTGAAAAAAGTATTACGTTTTAATGCAAAATGACAAAATTTTTTGTAAAAAGTATTTTTTATATTGCTATTTTTTCAATTCTCTGCTAAGTATAATGTGGTAGGTTCTTTAAGTATGATTTTTTGTATTTAGTACGGCCTTTTGAATTTATTCTTTTTTGACACGTCCTGCGAGTCAATGTTAAAATTCTCCTGCTTTTTGGTCCTCTGATTGCGACGGAGGACTTTTTTTTTATAACTGTACTTTTTTATGACTGTATTGTCTTAAATCACTTCCTTATGAGCTTTGTGATAATTCCTCCATAAGGTTTACCCGCAAAATAGATCATTCTTTTGTCAAATTGACTTGCGTTCCATTCTTAAAGAACAAAGATTCTTAACTCAATCTGATTTACAAACAGCTTGGATACACTTCCCTCTTGGTTTGCCATTCCCTCTTGGCTTCTATTCAGGTTTTTCCGCTAAACTCAAGGCGCAACAGAATCTTGCTCTGTCTTAAAGATTCACCACGCCCTTAAAAAAACACTTAAAACATATCCAAGGAAGCTTGCTTCATATCACCAAACCTCAAATGACCGTGTTTTACGGCATAACAGAATGACTTAACTATTGGATAACTTTCTTTATCGCCCCCCAACAGGTTGATGTATCACGACAACATATTGATTTATAATCATCATATCCCGTTATCCATATAAAATTAAGAGACGCAGATATCATAGGGATTCTCTCATTTTAAATTTATTTCATGTTGCATCAATCAACACCTTGTCTTTCCACATTACAAACATGAGAGACATATGAAATAACGCACTTCAAAGATTTCAAAGATAAAGAATCAAAATGCCTCTTATGAACACGCTCAAGAGCCAAAGGCTGTCATCATATGAGGCGCGAATAGCATGATAATGTGCTGGCTTTTCCTTATGAGATTTTAAAGAAGGACTTATCCACTTCACAAGAGATTTCTCCATTATCAGATTTACCAATATCTCCAATCACCAATATAATTGTGATGATAAGATAACATAATGTTTTTAAACAAGTAGGTAAATGTGCAACACAAGTATATTCTATTTAGAACATTCTGTTTTATGTGAGTCGCGTAAACTCCCATTAAAAACAAAATCCCCCATTAAAAACAAAATCCCTATGAGAAAAAATCTAAAGCGTGAAGATAAAAACATGAGACAAGTGTGATTCCATTCAGATATTGCTCTTTAACCGTCAAACCGAATAAAAATAGATCCGGAAAATATGTTAATCTTCCTACCTTAAGAGATAAACTAAGAATATAGACAACATCTCTCCTAACATTCCCCTTTTTCTAGCATCGCTTAAGAAGCAAAAGTTATACAGCTTATTTTGTCATATTATAAAGCACTGTTTTTTAAGGCGGTATTGAAGCAGTTAAAACAATTGAAGTGTTTAGCCAACGCCATCGCCATTAGCAAAGCTAAAAAAACAAACTGTTGAAAAGCCGTGCATATCTTGTGTAAACACAAAAAAAACAAGAAAAAGGCACAAAAATATCTCAATTTTTATAAAAATACATCAGCGTCTTTTACGATTGTATTGACGAACAACCCTTATCACATAATCATCTTAAATATTGAGAATAAAGAATGAATAGCCCTCGCAAATACAGCAACCTATCAATAAAAATATAAAAACAAATCTTTTTGTTATCTCTGTTTCTTATGGAATATGCCTTTCCCTATGGATGCACTTTAGCCTCCAAAGAGTGCATTCAATCCATGGAAAGGACGCACTCTAGCCCTCAAAAGAGTGCATCCTTCCCCTCAACGGATACCGCCGAACCCTCATAAAGGCAGTATCCAATCTATAAGAGGATGCACTCTAGCCTTCAAAAGAGTGCATCCTTCCCCTCAACGGAGACTGCCAAACCCTCATAAGGCAGTATCCAATCTATAAGAGGATGCACTCTAGCCTTCAAAAAGAGTGCATCCTTCCCCTCAACGGAGACCGCCTCAACCCTCATGAGGCAGTATCCAATCTATAAGAGGATGCACTCTAGCCTTCAAAAAGAGTGCATCCTTCCCCTCAAGAGATACCTCCGACCCTCAAAGGAGGCATCCAATCTATAAGAGGATGCACTCTAGCCCTCAAAAGAGTGCATCCTTCCCCTCAACGGAGACTGCCAAACCCTCATAAAGGCAGTATCCAATCTATAAGAGGATGCACTCTAGCCCTCAAAAGAGTGCATCCTTCCCCTCAACGGAAACTGCCAAACCCTCATAAAGGCAGTATCCAATCCATGGAAAAGATGCACTCCGCCTTCAATAGAGTGAATCCTTCCCTTCAAGGGTTTTACTCAATTTTCATCGCATCTCATTTTTATGAACCCTCATTTTTATGAATCCTTGGTCAAAGGCACAAAAAGAAGTTTGCTAGCAACCATTGTATCACCCACCTTATGGGATTCCACTTGCCTACAGAGCTTTCAAACTTTTTTACGCCTTCATAAAATCGAATCTGAAAGAATTCATTAAGGCAATTAAGAGTAAATTTTGTCAAAATATAGACAAAGTTTATTCTTTTTTGTGATTGTTGTATTTTTACTATAGTTATTTAAATCGAATTTATATATGATACGTATCGATATTTATTTATCGAAATAAATATAGGAGAAAAACTATGAATATCAGATATTTTTTCATAGCTGGGGCTATTACAAGTGGTTTAGCTCTCGCGATTCAAAAATCTGATCGTATAGTCAATAAACAACCCTCTCCTATTGTTGCTCCTTATACTATTGAGAAAACAAATTTACATTTTGTTAAACAAGTAAGGGACACATCGGATACATTGAATATACTGAGAGTCAGTAATAGAAGCGCATCAGAACAAGCATCAATCGACGATATATACGATAAAGCAGAAAATTTATTGAATGCACTAGCTGGTTTTTTAGGATCACTTATTATATATTTCGTACAACTTGTTGCTACTAGAATATAAGATACAAAAAGTTCTTAAAGTAAGGTTATATACATTTTGTATATATTGTAAAATTTAAATAAAAAGGCCCTTTATAAAATAGGGCCTTTTTTAGTTTAATTTTTCCTTTGTTTTAGTTTAGTTTTTATTGTGTTTTTATTTTTATTGGCCAAATATCATCGCCTTCAAAAATGCCATTTTTACTTGTCTCACATCTCAAATGACAAAGGCTCTAACTCCCTAGCTTCGCTCCCATAGCGCTTTCGTTAATAAGGGTCCGCAATCTTCTTGTTCTTCCCAAAAATTCTTCTGTTTTCAAGAAAATGACCATGCATCTTCTCTGTCATCGGATTGGCTTACAGATCTCCATGAAGCAGACTGAAAAACACAAAAACACCATAACTTTTTATATTAATATCACCATACTGAAACACTGTTGAAGCTTAACAAGCGCTGCTTCATTGGCAAGGACTTCTTAAAAAGACAAAAAATACCTCAAAGGCAAAAGAGCTTAACACTGCTCAAAAATGCCATTTTTTGCCTTCCTCTCACCTCAAATGACAAAGGCTCTACCCCCTAGCTTCCCCCCATAGCACTTTAGTCAATAGAGCTTCCCCATAGCGCTTTAGTCAATGGACCTTCCCCATAGCGCCTTTAGTCAATGGACCTTCCCCATAGCGCCTTTAGTCAATGGACCTTCCCTCATACCGCTTAAATAAGGCGCTTGAATAAGCGATAATTTATGAGAATTTTCTAACAAAACAACAAAACCATCTTAAAGAAGAGAGTAGAATTTATAATTGATTTTTTCCCCTATTCTTGAGGATCAAGCCATTTTCAGTCTATTTTTTTAATCTTGGCTATTATTCTTGATTTTTCGAGCCCTTTATTTTGCTCTGGTAAAAAAGGTGTGAAAGCGCCATGATTGAGACGCTTTCACAGCTTTTAAATAAAAGTGCTTTTCTTCAACAGGAAAGTACAACACTAATCAATTTTTATATCCATAAATGCGATTTTACCATCTTTAATATAAGTAATATCAGGAGCATGTTTTACCCCTTCTGCTTCAAACACGAACTGTTCATCACTCACCCCTTCAAACCCTTGTTCCCTTAATTCTTGTTTTTTCTTCTCAACTAATTTTTTATGAAAATCTCGTTTTTGATTACACAAATTAAGGTTTCTATCTCTAAAAAGCTGATAGTCCATGGCTATAGACCACTTCTCAGCAACCCGTTCCAGTAGATCGTAACTGAACTTTCCTTCCCTTTTCACTTCTTGAGCAATCACCATCGCGCGTTCCAAATAGACTTTTTCAATGGTTTCATCAAAGCCAAGCTGGTCCCCTGCCGTAAAACTTTCATCATAAGAAGCTAAAGTCTCAACATCGCCCAGCAAGGCAAGAGCAGCAAGATGCAGCAAAGCATAAGGTGCGAACTCTACGTCTCCATCCGTTGCCCATGATAAAGAATCTTTTTCCCAAGGGGGAATACCATATTGAGAGCGAAACATTTCATGCAAAGAATCATCTTCCATTGTCCATTTTAAAGTTTTATCGAGTGCTTTCTTTAAAAGCTGAGCGCTCACTTTTTCTTCAAAAATTTCCAATCCATTGGGTACAAAATTCATAAATACCGTTGGCACAACCCCAGAATTATGAGGATTAATCGTCTGACAAGCCGCCGCAAAAATACCGCTCATAATTAAAAGTCCGCGATCAAAAGGCGAAAACTCTTCCACTCGTTTCTCGTTATAAAGAAACTGCACTTCGCGATCTGGTAAAAAGAGGGTTGCCAAATAATCTCCCTTTCCCTCGATTTCCACCGACCATCCCAAGCTTTTTAAAAGCCCTGTTGCACTTTCTATCGTGAGAATTTCATCATCATCATAATCGGCAGAGAACTCTTTTTCCTTTAGTTGCAAACGCCTCTCCTGCAGCACGGCTTCATCTTTCCAAAACTGCTGCGTTGCAAGATCATTTTCTTGAAGCACTCTTTCCAGCTCGCCTTTCACTTGGAAATTCATTTTCATCCGTTTGAAGACAGAGGTATAAAGAGCTAAAACAAGCATGATAATGATCATGCAAATAACAATCATCACCCAAAACAGGGGATCTAATAGAAATACGGCTATAGGATCACTGTTCATTTTTCCCCTCTCAGTCTTTACAAAGCCCGTGCGACAGAGAGCTTATGTGCTCTCGCACAGAGATTGCTTCTTCTAGTTTCTGAATATTTTTGTACAACTCACCCGTCACTTTGGTGCGAAGCCGTAACATCACCGGAATCAAGAAAAGTGCACAAACCGTTATGATGTCCGTTGTTTTAAAGAGAACGGCATGCACAACATATTGCCACCCTGTCAGCTGCCAATTCAATACACCTGGTATTTCTAGAACCATTTTCCACATGATAATGAGAACCGCAATAGCAAAGATAATTTTATAATCCTTTGCTGAGAGCAACACGTGCTGGAGCGAAAAAGAATGCGCTCCTTTATGCGTTTCTTGCTCTGATGTCCAATTTTGCTCCTTCATGTATTCCCCTCTCACTCTTGATGAAAAGACCCGTGTGACAGAGAGCTTATTTGCTCTCACACAGAGATTGCTTCTTCTCGTTTCTAGATCTTTTTTTCCAATTTACGCATTATGATGATGCAAAACCCAAATATCACCGAAATCAAGAAAAGTACACAGGCCGTTATGGCTTACGTCATAATAAAAATAATAATATTCCTGCTACCTTGCCACCCTCTTACCTTCCTCACATTGCAAACAATAAAGATTTTCAAACCACACCAATCTGTAAACAATAGTCACAATTCAGCTTTTTCTTCCTAAAAATTCTCCTATTTTCAAGAAAATGACCCTGCATCCCCACTTCAATAGGATTCATTTCAAAGCTTGAATGAACAAGGCTCCTAAAAATACGAAAACAACCCATATACCGCGCGCCCCTACAAGCAAAACCGTTCCTTCCTCACGCCTCAAACGATAAAGTAAGTCCCAAGCACTCACTCTAGGCTCTAAACCCCACGGGCTCTTATTCCCTTTAATCAACACTGATCCATAATCGGCTTTTCTTCCACTCAATGCCACCCAACACTGCTCCTTTAAAGCAATGTTTACGGACAACCCATAAAAAAACACCAAAACATATCAGAGGCAAAATGGTATAGAGAGCAATCCCTATAAAGGCTGAATCTCTCATAATTTCTTCATTATTTTTTCCCTCTCATGACTTCTCAAGCGCTGTATCCTGTTCTTGCAAGACGTTTTTCAGTTCTTTTCTTAAACAGCGATACGTTCTCACCTGCTTAAAGACACCATAATAAAGTTCTAAAATCATCATGGGAATACAAGCAACCCACAGTGTCACGAACAGAAGCACGAGACCGAATATTGTAACAAGAATATCGTCCATTTTCCAGTTCACACTTTCTTTATATCGATCCTTTTGATCGGTTATTTTACCCCGTTGCTGGTTTATTTCTTTCAATTTTTGAGTATTTTTTCTCAACAAAAGCCACAATGTTATGAAGAGTATCAACATAACTGGAAACAAGACCCAAACACACACTATAATAACTTGCCAAAACGCACACAGAGAGAGAAAAAGAGGTGTATCCTGCCACCCTGTCAAGTTCTCTTGGCTACCTAAGGATGGAAGAAAGAAAATCCTGTTGCACAACTCAATAATGAGCGAGAGGAACCAAATGACAACATACTCTTGCACAGAAAAATAATCTTTCTCGAAAAAATGGCGCAGTCCATTATAAAATGCTGAATTTTTCCCCTTCATTGCTCTTCCTTTTTATGAAAAACGCATTTTTTATCTCATGCCCGCTCTTTTAAGAACCACGAAAAGTGCGATGCATGGCGCTTCCCTTGTTTTCAACAAAAAACCCCAATTTTCTAAAAGCGTGGTTGCTCTTCCCAATGATTAAGAGCATCCTCCTCATTACAAACCTGATAGGCTTCTTTATCCTCTTTGCCTGATGATTTTCCAACCATCCCCTCTTTCTTGTGTCACGAGAGCTTCTAAACGTTGCCTCTCCCCCCTCACAATAGCGACAAAAGCGCTTTATAGCTAGGCAAGCGCCTTGTCACTCTCTTTATCTTACGCGTTTTAATTCCCGTCTCACTTTACGATACGTTCTCACCTGCTTAAAGACACCATAATAAAGTTCTAAAATCATCATGGGAATACAAGCAACCACCAATGTCACGCACATAAGCACGAAAACAAATATCATGACAAGAATATCGTCCATTTTCCAGTTCACACTTTCTTTATATCGATCCTTTTGATCGGTTATTTTACCCCGTTGCTGGTTTATTTCTTTCAATTTTTGAGTATTTTTTCTCAACAAAAGCCACAATGTTATGAAGAGTATGTACAGAACTGGAAACAAGACCCAAACACACACTATAATAACTTGCCAAAACGCACACAGAGAGAAAAAAAGGGGTGTATCCTGCCACCCTGTCAAGTTCTCTTGGCTACCCAAAGATGAGAGAAAGAAAATCCTGTTGCATAGCTCAATAATGAGAGAGAGAAAACAAATGACAACACGCTCTTTCTCAGAAAAAACACTTTTTTCGAAAAAATAGCGTAGTCCATTATAAAATGCTGAATTTTTCCCCTTCATTGCTCTTCCTTTTTATGAAAAACGCATTTTTTTATCTCATGCCCGCTCTTTTAAGAACCACGAAAAGTGCGATGCATGGCGCTTCCCTTATTTTCAATAAAAACCCCAAACTTTCTAAAAGCGCGGTTGCTCTTCCCAATGATTAAGAGCATCTTCCTCATTACAAACCTGATAGGCTTCTTTATCCTCTTTGCCAGATGATTTTCCAACCATCCCCTCTTCTTGTGTCACGAGAGCTTCTAAACATTGCCTCTTACCCCTCACGATAGCTACAAAAGCGCCTTGTCACTCTCTTTATCTTACGCGTTTTAATGCCCGTCTCACTCTACAATACGTTCTCACGCGCTTGAAAACAAAATAATAAAATTCTAAAATGAGCATGACAACACCCGCAGGAAAAAAGACTTCTAGCAGAAATATCAACCAAAAGTATACGATAAAAAAACAGCTTATTTTTTCTCTATCCTTTTTTACCGGATTATTTTGTTGATCGGTTGTGTGCCCCCGTTGCTGGATAGCCTCATCCAACTGCTGAATCTTTTTTTTCAACAAATACGTTAAGATGAGATAAAGCACCAATAAAACAGGTATCAAGGCAACAACACACACCATGATAACTTCACGCAGCACAAAGAGCGCCAAAAGAGCGCTATCCTGCGATACACTCAACGACCACTTGGATTCTAATGGGATCAAAAGAGCTTTATGACCTATCCCAATAAGGATAGAAATAAGCCAAATGATAATATGGTCTTTATAAGAACGAAATGATTTTCCAAAAACAACAGAGCACAGTTTGTTATAAAATGTGGAATTTTCCCCCTTCATTTGCTCTTCCTTTTTATACAACTGTTTGTCCTTGACTTTTATAAGAACACGAACAATCTCTCAAGTAAAATTCCGTCCATTGTCGTCAAACAGAATACCCCAGAGAACACTCGTATTGCATATTTTATGTTGCCAATAGTTTTGCCAATTCACGTGCTTGTTTAAAAAAAACACCTCTCAACACTTGCAAACCAACGCGTATCACCCCCATTTCATGAACAGCCCCCATGAAGGGGATAACAATAGCGCCCCCATGAATATATCCCCTTACTATAAACTCTATCACCCCTATTGTTTCAGTAAAAAATGTAATCCGGCGCCATTCATATACGCCCCCTGCGGCCTCTACAATAGCCTTACCCTCCCTTGTAATACGGGGCACGCCATAACTCCATTCCTCAACACGGACAACCCCCAATTACCGCTCCTACAACAACCCCACTCCTGCCCCAAAAACAGACATATCTAGGCTTTTACGATAGCCCTTATCCCTTGAAAAGACAGAAGCATTTTTATTCTTTTCTCAATTATTTTCCGCCCACTTAAGACATGAAAAAAGCAACTTCCATTGATGCGCAAATGATCGCGCAATAAGAGCATTTGAAATGAGAAAATCTTACAACTTTCTTATTCCAATTAAAAAGGCTCAATGATCATTCAAAATACGATGATATCTTCCATTTTTCATTAGAGTTCTTGCAAGCCAATAGCTTAGAATATATTCATAAAAGCGCTTCTAAAACACGAGACAGCCGCTACTTTTGAGATCAAGCATTTTAATATTAATGAAAGCACTAACATTCCCTTGCAAGTTTGAGGTGTTGTTTTGTCAACAATCTTGTTAGCATGGACTGATTCTATGATGATGCGATATCATCACAATTGCTCTTTATAAACAGCATAATGATACGCATCATTTTACTCACAATTCTTTATAAGCCTTGCGTTATAGGCTTGTGGGGAAAAGATAAAGGAGAATCCTGTTGAATATAGCAATTATTTTGGGGTCTGTGCGTCAACCTTCCTTAACAAGAACTTTAGCCAATTATTTAGCGGATTGCCTCATAAAGCGGGGTGCATCACTTCATTGGGTTGATTTGCGTGAACAGCCCTTGCCGATGACAGATCCAGATTATCATCAGCAGGTAGAGGCTAATCCAAGTGCTGCGGTCCGTGAGTTTGTCAAAACCATTGCCGCGGCTGATGGCGTTATTCTAGCAAGCCCTGTTTATCAAGGATCTTATTCGGGTGTTTTAAAAAATGCTCTTGATAATTTGAGCTATAATGCCTTTTTAAATAAACCTGTTGGGCTTATCTCTCATGGGAGTACGGCCAAAAAATGCGCACAACCGTGTGAGCATTTAGTGCCGGTGGTGCACACGCTTTATGGTTATACACTCCAATGTCAAATTGCCTCTTCCAACGAAGATTTTTCCTCAGATGATGAAGGTCGTACTTGGAAAGTTATAAGTGAAGAGGTACAAACCCGTTGTGAAAGACTTGCTGATGAAATGTACACATTTTTAAAGCAACGAGGTGGGATTTAAAGTAATAAGGGAGGGGGCATGAAAAAAAAGGATGCGCACTATCGTTATTTAGTGGTAGGGGGCACAGGGATGCTTGCTCCTTTGTATCAATCACTAAAGCCGCAAGAAGTGATTATTGCTGCACGCTTTCTTTCCCATAAAGTCCAGCTTGAGGCATTGCACAACAAACAGTTGTGCGTGTCGTTGGATTATGATTGTGCGGCATCAAAGGCGCAATTTTTAGAAGCTGTGAAGCAATGGCATGATCTAAAATATTGCATATTATGGATTCATTCGCCCGCCTATGCATTTTCTTGCGCATTAATTGAGCAGTTGGCTCTTTTGCCTAAACCGCCATGTATTCTTCATATTTTTGGTTCCAACACGCATGATCAAATGATCCTCGAGTGCGCGCGCAAAAACAAGGTTGATTTTATCCCCATTCAATTAGGACAAAAAACAACGCCCAAAGGTTTACGATGGCTGCCCCATAAGGAGATAAGCCAACAGGTACTGGATGCCATAAAAAACCATATGAATAAACAAAACTTATGATCAATACCTCTGCTTTGCAAAGAAGCAGTGCCCCTTCAATCTCTATCCATACCCGAACACCCTCTTAAATAACTCATACTCTCTACATCATAGGCTTTGAGAACGAACAATCCCCCTCCCTTACGCCTCTAAACAGCATGCCTATATCAACAGCTCCAAAACCAAACGTTTTTCTAACCCTTCTCACACGGGCTTATCCCCCTCTCACAACCATCACGGCTCTTGACCAACCACACGCCCTATTACAGTTCCACGTTTTTACGATTTTGCAAATTCACAGAAAACAACAAACTTCCGATCAACTGCCCCATTAAAGCCTATTACAAGCCTATCACCAGCCTATTCATTGCCACATCAGCCCTTTTCCCCCAACGCCCTCCATTCCCCCATTCCCCATTACCCCATTCCAATTTTGACACATTGCACAATCCAACCATCCTCCATTGGCACCTTTTCTCCCCATATCCTCCCCACAACTCTCACGGCTCTTGACCAACCACACCCGCTTTTACAGTTCCACGTTTTTACGATTTTGCAAATTCACAGAAAACAACAAACTTCCGATCAACTGCCCCATTAAAGCCTATACAAGCC
>NZ_JBHIRS010000007.1:49686-96548 GCF_042197365.1 Bartonella sp. AA168HLJHH
ATTGCACAATCCAACCATTACGCCTCCATTGGCACCTTTTCTCCCCATATCCTCCCCACAACCATCACGGCTCTTGACCAACCACACACCCTTTTACAGTTCCACGTTTTTACGATTTTGCAAATTCACAGAAAACAAGCAAACTGCCGATAAACCGCCCCATTAAAGCCTATACAAGCCTATTACAAACCTATCACCAGCCTATTCATTGCCATCAACCCTTTTCCCCCAGAGATCAGCGTAAAATGAGAAAAACAATCGATGCCGTCCTCCCAAGCCGTGAAGCAATGGCATGATCTAAAACTTATGCCTCCCCCCATGACACGAGCACTACATGCGCTTTTTCAGCGCTGCGTTTAATTGTTTGGTAACCTTGTAATACGAGATCAAACGCTTGATAAAAGAAATATACAGTGCCACAATGGGTATTGTTAAGAAAAAATTAAAAACACCCCCCAGCAGAATGATCAAAATCACCGTCCAAGCTGCCGCCATTTCGTAATGCATTTTATCCCCTTCCCTTTATAAATTGATTGATTGGGTTGCTTCAGTCACTTCTTCCAACTGCTGAATCTTCTTTTTCAATCGATGGGTTAAAATTTCACGAAGGATCACAACAACAGGGATCGTTGCAAAAATACATACCGATAAAAAAAACCAGAAAAGCAAGAGAATGACAAAATATTCAAATCTGCTCTCATCTACCTTAGCAGCTATCCCTTTAGAGAAAATCACATAGACATAAGCTTTGAAAAACATAATGATGAAAGAAAGGCATGCGTGGAGGATATAATCTTTGCGTGAAAAAGCGAGCCATTTTTTTAACGAATAGAAACTTATCTGTGTTTCTAGTGTTAAGTTTTGCGGCACTCTCTCTTTTTCTTTTCCGCTTTTTTCAAAGAAACAAAAATGCTGCGGCTGTTCTTTCATCAAACCTCTTTGTTTTTTCACTCTGTAATAGAGCCTCAAACGCTTGATTAAAGAATAATAAGGCGCCACAATAATCATATTCACAAAAATGGCAAAAACTGTAACTGCATTTAGAAGAAAATATTCAACTGGCAGAAACAAAATAAAAAACGCGATCTCACCCCTCATGCGTATAACCTCATTGATTAATCTCTTGCTGCTTTATTTTTTCTTTTAGTTTTTTCTTTATTTTTTCCAATTTACGCTCTTTAAAACGACAAATGCCCCACAAAATAGGAAGGGGTGTGAGAAGACAAAACCATATCAACACTGGTAAGAGAAAAATAAGAGAACCAATTCCTTCCCATCTTGTCCATTGCAACGGCTGTACCAGAGACTTTGCACCCGCAGGAACTTCTAAAGTCATCATGATAAGGCATGTACAAAACATGATAAAAAAGCGGTGCCCTATTATTTTACACCGTCCCACCCCTTTACGCCTTTCCACTGAAGACACCATAAATTTTCTAAATGAAAAGAAAGACTCTTCAAATGTTGCTTTTTTCTCCTGCATTGTTCCCCTCTGCTTTTACGCTTCGCGCTTTTTACGCATTATTTTTAGGTTTAAGCTCTTTTTAATTTATCTAAACTCTTTATTTTTCTCAATAATTTTTTTCCTCAACCCTAATTTCTACATCCATATATTCTAACTCCCCATCCTTTATGTAAAGAATATCGGGACGATAGTTTTTTCCATCAACTTCACAAATCGCGTCCTTTTCGTAAACAAAATATCCCTGTTGCCTTAATTCTTGTCTTTTTTCCTCGATCAAATTTTCATAAGAATCTCTTCTTCTATTGCACAAATTGGGATCTGTAGCTCTAAAACATTCATAGCTTTCCACCTCCATGGAAAAATCCTTTGCCGCCTGTTGAAGCAAATCGTAACTGGGTTGCTTTGTCTTTTCTACCGCCTGAGCAATCACCATTGCGCGTTCCAGATGCTCCTCTTCGATGCTTGTTTCAAAGCCCAGCTTCTCACCTTCCATAAAGCTTTTGTGATAAGAGTGTAAGGTTTCAACATCACCCATCAAAGCCAGAGCCGCAAGATAACGCAGGGAATAAGAAGCCAACCGAGGGACCACAGTTTTGTTTTCCCAAGGCAGGATTCTATATTGAGAGTGAAGCATCTTGCCAAGATCAACCTCAGTCATTGCCTTTTCTAAAGCTTTCTCGAGTGCACGACGTAAACATCCAACGCTTACCTTTTCTTCAAAAATTTCCAAGCCCTTCACATCAAAACTCAATTCAAGAGCAATCAAGCCTCCAGAATTATAAGGGTCTATTGTTTGGCAAGCCGCCGCATGGATACCAGAAACCACTGCAATTGCACAATCAAATCGCGGATACCCCTTCTCAGCATTATAAAGAAACTGCACTTCACGATCTGGTAAATAATAGGTGGCCAAATGATCTCCTTTTCCTTCAATTTCCACCTTCCACCCCAAACTCTTTAAAAGCGCCGTTGCACTTTCCATCGTTAAGATTTCCTCATCAGAAAGAGAAAACTCTTTTTTCTCAGATAACAGCTTAATCATCGGCATTGCTCCACTAGACGGCTCAAAAACGACAGATTGTTCAAGCACGCGGCTTAATTCTTTTGTCACTTGGCAATACAGTCTCACCCGCTTGAAAGTAGAGTAATACAATGCCCAAATAAACATCATGACCACGGCAGAAAGCAGCGTGAAAAGCGTCAAGCCCACACCCCACGAGAGTACAACAATAATATCCATCATTTTAATATCTATCATTTTCTCCGCCCCTTCATGCGCTGTTTTGTTGAGAAGCGGTTTTTCTCCGCTTCCAGATTGCTTGCTCCAACATATCGATCTTTTCTTTCAACAGAACCGTGAAAATGATACGAACCACAAAGGCAACAGGGATGAACAAAAAAATAAACCATGATATAAGCTGCATGATTAACGAGAGAGCTGCCACGACATCCCCTTCCCACTCCGCCAACTTCCACCCAAGCAACATGGGTACGAAGCGAAGAGCCATTCTTAAAGCTGCCACAATGAAAGCAATACAAAAGATGACTTTATAATTTTTGCGTGTCAGAAACGCTTCTTCCAGTGCAAAAGACCGTGGTTCTTTATCCAATGGTGAATTTTTTCCATTGCCCCTCATTTTTTATCCCTCATTTGTTTCAATTTTCAAGCCATTTTCATGAACCGAAGCTTTCGTCCTCACAATGAATGAGGGTTCATCAATATCAAACGCTTGTATCCCTCATCTTTTATAAAGACAATATCAAGGGTGCATTTTTTTTCCATCACCTTCAAACATCACACGAATAGAAACTCTCCTACAACGCATGAGAATATATAAAGACCAGTATAGACCAGTATTCATTTTCTGCCCTCCCTTCACACGCTGTTTTGTTGAGAAGCGGTTTTTCTTCGCTGCCAGATTTCTTGATCCAACATATCGATCTTTTTTTTCAACAAATGCGTAAAGATGATACGGACTACAAAGGCAACAGGAATGAGTACAAAAATTAAATCTAATATAACCTGCACGATGCAAAAGAGAACTGTTATAACATCCCCTTCCCACCCCGCCAACTTCCACTCAAGCCACATGAGTAAGAAGAGAAGAGCCGTTCTTAAAGCTGCCACAATGAAAGCAATGCAAAAGATGACTTTATAATTTTTGCTTGTCAAAAACGCTTCTTCCAGCGAAAAAGACCGTAACTCTTCATCCAATGATACATTTTTTTCATTGCCCCTCATTTTTTATCCCTCATTTGTTTCAATTTCTAAGCCATTTTCATGAACCGAAGCTTTCGTCCTCACAATGAATGAGGGTTCATCAATATCAAGCGCTTGTATCCTTCATCTTTTATAAAGACAATATCAGGGGTGCATTTTTTTCCATCACCTTCAAACATCGCACGAATAGAAGGTCTCTCCTACAACGCATGAGAATATATAAAGACCAGTATTCATTTTCTGCCCTCCCTTCACGCGCGGTTTTGTTGGTAAGCCGTTTTTCTTCGCTGCCAGATTTCTTGATCCAACTTATCGATCTTTTTTTTCAACAAACGCGTAAAGATGATACCGACCACAAAGGCAACAGGAATGAGTACAAAAAGAAGCGCTGATATAAAAACCAATATTAATGTTAAAATGAACAGGATATAATTCCACCACCCTGTCAAATCCCACTTAAAAAACATAAAGAATGCCATTATAAAAGCTGCCACAATGAAAGCAATGCAAAAGATGACTTTATAATTTTTGCTTGTCAAAAACGCTTCTTCCAGCGAAAAAGACCGTAACTCTTCATCCAATGATGCATTTTTTCCATTGCCCCTCATTTTTTATCCCTCATTTGTTTCAATTTTTAAGCCATTTTCATGAACCGAAGCTTTCGTCCTCACAATGAATGAGGGTTCATCAATATCAAGCGCTTGTATCCCTCATTTTTTATAAAGACAATATCAGGGGTGCCTTTTTTTCATCACCTTCAAACATCATGTTTTCATCACTCACAGTGTACCCCCTATTATCTTAAGGCTTCTCTTTTCTCCTCGATCAAATTTTCATAAAATATCTTCTTCTATTGCACAAATTTGGGTCTCTGACTCTAAAATTCTAAGTGCTCTTTTTATTTTCAGAAAGATAAGCTGCTTTCCAAAGAAGAAGCAAACGAGTGCAAGAAAATCGTAACGAAGTTGCTTTGTCTTTATGACGATTTGAATCATCAACAAAACCGGCCCAAATTGATTTTTTCGATATTTTTTTTCAAAGCCCAAATTTTCATCTTCCATAAAGCTTTTATGAGAAAGCTGCCAAATGTTAATATCAGCCCTCAATACCAAAGCCCCAAGGGTGTGCAAGTAAAGAAGAAGCCACTTGAGAGATAGCACAATTTCCTTTTCCCAAGGAAGGGTGTTCTATTGAAAGCCAAGCACGCGGACAAGATCAACCTCAGTCCCAGATCAAACCTCAGTCATTGCCTCATCGAAAACTTCCTCAAGTACACAGCATAAATGCCTTACGCTTACCTCTTCCTCAAAAATTTTCAATCTCTTAGCCTTAAAATCCACCCCTTTGCCTCAATGCCTCGTTGTCAATCTGGCCCCCCCCAAAAATGATAAAGCCCTAAAATGATAAGGATTAATTATTTGGCAAGCCGCCGCATGAATACCAGCGTCTCTCACAATTCCATAACCAAATTGCACAAAACCTTTTTCATCCAGAGAGAGAAACTGTCCTTAGCGGTCTCGTAAATAAATAGATGTCCCTCTTTTCTTTCAATTTCCCCTCTCCACCCCAAGCTCTTTAAAAGCACTATTACACTTTCCATGGAGCAAAACGTCTTGATCAAAAACTTAAAGCTTTTGGCTCACCTTCTCTATGCGTCTTGCCTCTCCACCTGCAAAAAATGGGCTTTTTTTTCCCCAAACACCAGAATATCTTTTGCTTTAAGTATAGATTTTTCGCTCTCAATATCGCTTGGTAAAACACATTTTTATGCTTGATAAAAAGAAAATAAGTTACAAGATTTTCTCTCTTTAAGAGAACAGAAACAGCAAGTAAAGTCCAAGAGCGGCCTCTCTTCACTTTCCCCTCAGCACTCAAACAAAAGCTTCAACTCAAGCAAGAGCCTCAATTCTTTTAAAAACACGACACAAATATAAAAAAGCATAAAACGAGAAGTGTCCCCCATGCTCCTTAATGAACAAGTCAAAAGCAAGGCTCAACAAAAGCCCTCTTCACTTTCCTCTCAGCACTCAAGCAAGAGCACCAACTCAAGCAAGAGCCTCAATTCTTTAAAAAAACACGACACAAATATAAAAAGGCATAAAACGAGAAGTGCACCCCATGCTCCTTAATGAACAAGTCAAAAGCAAGGCTCAACGAAAGCCTCTCTTCACTTTTTCCCCTCGCTCATTTTCCCCTCGCTCATTTTCCCCTCGCTCATTTTCCCCTCGCTCACTTTCCCCTCGCTCACTTTCCCCTCGCTCACTTTCCCCTCGCTCACTTTCCCCTCACTCACATCGTATAATATGACGGGAGCTCCTTTCTGCTCAACCTCTTCTTCTAATTGCCGTATCATTTTGTTCAACTGACGTGTCACGATAAAACGCATAATAAAAACAATCGGTAAGAATAAAAAAGTACAGGCAAGCATCCATGCCAGTGGCTCGAATACGACAAGAGAAACAAAGTCCTGCCCTCTCCATATCTTAACGACAGCAGTTATAACTATTGGAGCAGTCGCCATGACTGTAGAAAGATAGAATATTTTTTTATAGTCTTGCCAAACAAGAGAAAGCTGTTTTTTATCAAACATTCTGCTGCTTTTTATTTTGGGGAGTTCTGTTTTAAGGCGATATCGCGTTCATTCAGCACGCATTTCAGTTCCTTTTTCACGCGACAATACAACCGCGCACGCTTGATAAACAGGTAATAAATGACAACGATTGGCGCCCATATTAAAACACTTAAGAGCGTAAAACACAGGAAAGAAATGGCTATTAATGTTATAAGACTACTCGTCATTTTGTCCCCCTTCCACATTCTGCATACGCATTGCCTGATCGCGTTGTTGTATCGCTTCTTCCAATTGTGGAAGTATTTTGTTCAATTTTCTTGTTAACTTTATGCACATGATCCCAATGATCGGAGAAAAGAGAAGAACCCCTAACCATATAAGGCTCAACAGCTGCATGATAAAGGCAACACTATCATTTTTCCACCATACAAAATTTGCAATAGAGAAAGCAGATTGCAAAACAGAAAAGAGAATAAGGATAAAAAAGATTATTTTACATTCTTTTGAATAAAAAGGCAGAGATTCTTTGAAGTTAAGAAAGCGCATTTTCGCATCAAGGGTCTTATGGGCGAGATTGTGTCTTTTCATTTCTCCCAGATCATTGCGCAATTGTTGTATGGCGTGTTTTTGTTGCGTCGTACTCTTTTTCAAGCCTTGAGCGAGTTTAAAAGATAACCTGATATATTTGATCAACAGGTAAGGAAACCTGACCATAACCATAACCATTAAAATGGCAATGATAATGAACCCTAAAAAAGCCAAATGCTGCATCATAATGCTCCCTTTTTTTCCCTATCGCATTGATGTGAAATCATCATTTTTATTCTCTGCTCAAACAAATGTTTCTAATTCCTTTACTGTTTCTTGCACGCCATACTGAAGGAGACTATGGAGAATTAAAATGACAGGTAAAGAAACAACAATACATGTCCAGACCCAAAACAGCAGTCGCATGACAAAATCAATAATGTGAAGCACTATCATAGGCACGTAATTGTGCAAAAAAACCGCAGATTTTGGAAGAAAAGCTGAAAAAACGACAAAACCTGTGCAAAGTGCAACCATAACGAAGGCGATAGAAAAGATCATAAAATAATCTTTTTTTGAGAGAAGCAAAGATTCTTGAAAAGAAAAGGCACGCAACTGTGTTGCAAGAACTGTCCTCTGTCCTCTACCCTCTACCTGATAATGCCCTAAATTCTGCGCTGCACCCTTTTTTAATTTTCGCTGCGTCACCAATAACAAGATTGTCCGTTTTATCAACGAATAATAAAGTGCAACGATTGTCACCACGGTAGAAAGGAATACCATAAAAATTGCAGAACAAATAAAAATTGCCGTTCCTACGTCAATCAACATTCCAATGATTAAAGAAGCGCTCACTTTTCCCCCTATTGTCTTCTGTTAAGAGATTGATTGTCTAGCTGTTGCTGCTCTGGCAAGGTTTCCCATTGTAGCATCATTTCCTTCACATCCCGTTTAAATACGGCGTTAAAGACAAAAAAGAGCGGACAAAAACCAAAAAGAACGCCAAAAATTATTTGCGGTAAGAAACATAAAAAAGCCCAAACACTATTCCACCCCGCATCAAGAACATGCTGAATTATAGGATTTTGGAAAGGGTGTTTAAGACTTTCCTGAAGTCTTTCCTGAAGACTTTCTTGTTTCATTTGTCCCAGTGCTTGGAGCTGTTCTTTGGATATAACGTGAAAAAATTCCAAAGGATCCATATAGGCAGACGCGGAAAAAAGCACCAACAAGAGGATAGCCAAACAACAAATGATGATATAATCGCCTGTTGAAAGAGCCGTCAATTTTTTGAAAGCTTCTGATTGATCCAACACTGGCTGCGATACAAAAGCCTTATCTCCCTTATGGGCAAATTGATGTTGTGATTTATCTTCGATCATACGGATACTCCCCCACTTCTAAAATTCCCACTCTTCAATATTTGATAGCACGCCACCAGCGCGGTAAATTCGCTTAGCACCCTTCTCAGAGTAATGCAAGTATTATAAATCCCCTCTACGTATTTTGTTCATTTGCCCTATACGCGCTTATACATGAAGCACTATACGTGAGGCGCTTACAAGCCACCCCCCCTATCCCCAAGGTGGTGCCCGCATATTGAAAGCCAAGCACGCGGACAAGATCAACCTCAGTCCCAGATCAACCTCATTCATTGCCTCATCAAAAACTTCCTCAAGTACACAGCATAAATGCCTTACGCTTACCTCTTCCTCAAGAAATTTCAATCCCTTTGCCTTAAAATCCACCCCTTTGCCTCAATGCCTCGTTGTCAATCTGGCCCCCCCCAAATGATAAAGCCCTAAAATGATAAGGATTAATCATTTGGCAAGCCGCCGCATGAATACCAGCGCCTCTCACAATTCCATAACCAAATTGCACAAAACCTTTTTCATCCAGAGAGAGAAACTGTCCTTCACGGTCTCGTAAATAAATAACGGTCTCGTAAATAAATAGATGTCCCTCTTTTCTTTCAATTTTCCCCCTCCACCCCAAGCTCTTTAAAAGCACTGTTACACTTGCTATGGAGCAAAACGTGTGCTTTTGGCTCACCTTCTCTATGCGTCTTGCCTCTCCACCTGCAAGAAAATGGGCTTTTTTTCCCCAAACACCAGAATATCTTTTGCTTTAAGTATAGATTTTTCGCTCTCAATATCGCTTGGTAAAACACATTTTTATGCTTGATAAAAAGAAAATAAGTTACAAGATTTTCTCTCTTTAAGAGAACAGAAACAGCAAGTAAAGTCCAAGAGCGGCCTCTCTTCACTTTCCCCTCAGCACTCAAGCAAGGATCCTACTCAAGCAAGAGCCTCAATTCTTTTCAAAACACGACACAAATATAAAAAGGCATAAAACGAGAAGTGCACCCCATGCTCCTTAATGAACAAGTCAAAAGCAAGGCTCAACGAAAGCCTCTCTTCACTTTTTCCCCTCGCTCACTTTCCCCTCACTCACATCGTATAATATGACGGGAGCTCCTTTCTGCTCAACCTCTTCTTCTAATTGCCGTATCATTTTGTTCAACTGACGGGTCACGATAAAGCGCATAATAAAAACAATCGGTAAGAATAAAAAAGTACAGGCAAGCAGCCATGCCAGTGGCTCGAATACGACAAGAGAAACAAAGTCCTGCCCTCTCCATATCTTAACGACAACAGTTATAACTATTGGAGCAGTCGCCATGACCGTAGAAAGATAGAATATTTTTTTATAGTCTTGCCAAACAAGAGAAAGCTGTTTTTTATTTTTGAGAGATCTGTTTTAAGGCGATATCGCGTTCATTCAGCACGCATTTCAGTTCCTTTTTCACGCGGCAATACAACCGCGCACGCTTGATAAACAGGTAATAAATGACAACGATTGGCACCCACAATAAAACATTTAAGACCATAAAGAACAGGAAAGAAAAGGCCATTAATGTTATAAGACTACTGGTCATTTTATCCTCCACGCCCATTCTTCATACGAATTGCCTGATCGCGTTGTTGTATTGCTTCTTTCAATTGTTGAAGTTTTTTGTTCAATTTTCTCGTTAATTTTACGCACATGATCCCAATGATCGGAAAAAAGAGAAGAAGCCCAAACCATAGAATGCTCAACAGCTGCATGATAACGCCGACCATATCGCTCTTCCACCATACCAAATTTGCGACAAAGAAAGCAGATTGCAAAACAGTAAAGAGGATAAAGATAAAAAAGATTATTTTACATTCTTTCGAAGAAAGAGGCAGAAATTCTTTGAAGTTAAGAAAGCGCATTGTCGCATCAAGGGTTTTATGTGCGAGATTGTGTCTTTTCATTTCTCCCAGATCATTGCGCAATTGTTGTATGGCGTGTTTTTGTTGCGTCGTACTCTTTTTCAAGTCTTGAGAGAGTTTAAAAGATAACCTCATATGCTTGATCAACCGGTAAGGAAGCCGGATCATAACCATAAACATTACAATGGCAATGATGGTGAACCCTAAAAAAGCCAAAAATTTTATAACAATAGTCACGTGTTTCCCCTATCGCATTGATGTGAAATCATCATTTTTATTCTCTTCTCAAGCAACCATTTCTAATTTCTTTATTGTTTTTTTCACGCCATAATGAAGGAGACTATGGAAGATTAAAATGACAGGTAAAGCGACAACAATACACGCACAAAACCAAAACAGCAGCTGCATGCCAAAAACGCCAACCTTAAACAATAGAGGCATATAATTGTGTAAAAAAATCACAGATTTTGGAAAAAAAGCAAAAAAAGCGAGCAAAACTGCGAAAACCACAATCACAATGAAAGCTAGAAAAAAGATGATACAATAATCTTTTCTTGAAAGTTCCAAAGATTCTTGAAAAGAAAGGGGGCTGAACTTTATTGCACAAACTGTATTTTGTCCTATGCTGACTTTCTGATTATGCCCCAAATTCTGTAATGCACCCTTTTTTAATTTCCGCCGCATCCCACACAACAATATTGTCCGTTTTATCAAAGAATAATAAAGTACCAAGATTGTCATCAGAGTAGAAAAAAGTATCATGATCTCCCCGAGAAACATGACAGTACTCCACCCTACTGTGGTCAAAATTACAAAAGTACTTATAAAAGAAGCAGCCACTTGTTTCCCTATTGTGTTTTGTTGAGAGATTGGTTGTCTAGCTGTTGCTGCTCTGGCAATGTATCCCACAGCTTCATCATTTCCTTCACCTCCCGTTTAGAGATAGCGTTAAAGACAAAAAAGAGTGGAAAGAACACCACAAAAACACCAAAAATCATTTGCGGCAAGAGACATAAAAAAGCCCAAACACTATTCCATCCCGCGTCACGCAAAAACACGATTGCAGGATTATTTTCAAAAGGCTGTTTCAAGATCTCCTTAATCATTTTTCGAAGATCTCCTTGTTCCATTTGTCCCAGTGCTTGAAACTGTTCTTTGGATATAACGTGAAAAAACTCCAAAGGATTCATATAGACAGTCGCGGCAAAAAGCACCAACAAGAGGATAGCCAAACACAAAATGATGACGTAATCTTTTCTTGAGAGAGCCGTCCATTTTTTGAAAACCGCACACTGATTTAACACGGGCTGTGACGCAAAAGCCGTATTTCCCTTATGGGCAGATTGGTGTTGTGATTTATCTTCGATCATACGGATATTTTCTCACTTCTAACATGCCCACTCACTCTTTGAGAACATGCAACCAGCAAAACCGGTTTATCTAGCACTCTTTTAACCATGAAACACGCGCTATAAGCCCCTTTAAGTCTATTTTTAAAATTTCTCATACGTGACAACATACAATCCCTAAACCTTACAAGCACAAATGCCATTGTATCCTCTTATCTATTACCCACACTTCAAAAGACAATGTTTCACAAAACTCAACAAGCAAAAATATTCAATCTAAGAAATATCTGATGTGTAAAGTTTACAAACAATACACTGATTTATAACAATTTATTGTTTTTCATATTAAATGAGAACCCTAAATACCGTAGGATTGTCTTATTCCAAACCTATTCCATATTAAATCAACCCAAACCATGTCTCTTGTGCGTTACAAGCAGAAAGAGCCATATAGAGTAAAACATTAAGAAAGGATGATAAATGCCTCTAAGGAAGCGCCTCAAATGCCAAGGGCTGTCGCAACAATGAGAGCTGGCAAAATGTGTGATGCTATAGACTTTCTTCTTCACAAGCGTAAAAATGGAAGTGTGCAATAGATTTTATATTATTCAAACTTTATATGGATTTCATTGGGGACTTTATCGTTATACCCTTCATGAGCACCCTTGCAAAATGGGCAAAAGAGAGCCCTAAGACATGGCTCTTTAAAAAGCAACACAAAACAAAGTCAAACAAGCAATCGATTATCCAGTATGAAAAACGTGCGACAAACAACCTTAATCCTCATTTGAAAGCTTCTTAATCAAAAAGGCTTCATTTTAAAAATTCTTCATTAAAGATGAAATATCTCACAGCCCCCACATTTGTATAGCCCCTACATTCATCAAGGCATCTCTTATAAAAGCATCTTTTTATAAAAGCATTTTCTTCTTATAAAAACAGCTTCTTTCGATAATGCATTCCGTCCTTTAAACGACATCCCCTCGTCTTATGATGAGATCCATTAAAACGGAAAATTTTATACTCTATAAAGGATACTTATAAAGGATACACCAAACAAAATAGCGAGATCATTCACAGTTTATTTTAAGTCGATAAACGATATTTTATTTGAAAATATAGGGCATCTTATGCTATTATAATAGAATGCGGAGGTTTGCTTTTTGCCGCTCTCTGCCACTCAACAGAAGACAATATATCTCCTATAAAGGATAAAAGTATGCTTAACAGCGTGATGTATATCAAATATCTTGGGAAAGCGCCCAACAACAAAAAAATAAGAGAACCCAAATAAAAAGCTTCCAACTTAAGAAAACAATGACCTTTCAAAAGTGGAATTGAAAAATTTCCACAAAGCGCTCGTGAAAAAAGAGACAAATAATCCCATTAGAAAAAACTTCCTATTAGAAAGACGATGACATGCCCTTGAAATCCATTGTTATTTTTTCATTCACATTTGACAAAAATTTTCCTTCAATCTCTCAAGAACAGTTAAGAAATATTTAAAAAGCAAATAATCCGCTAGCAATAAAAAAATAAGCATGACAGGGGCGGAAGATAAGACTGATAGGGATAAGATAAAAAAGGTAAGAAACCACCTTAAAGATGATTTTTTCGCCCCACACCGTTGCTTTTCTTTGCATTTAAAACGCCTTTAGTATCGTTTGTTTTTTGATCTGCAACGGCTGATATTTCCCAGTATTTGCTCACTCCCCCAGTATTTTCCTCTTTTTAAGTATTTTCCTCCTTTTAAGTATTTTCCTCCTTTTAAGTATTTGCTCCCCCCAATATTTGCGCCAAGTGCTTTTTACATCACTGTCCCCCATCAACAGACAGTTTCTTTTTCATTCAAATGGTTAAGTTCATGAAAATACGTAAAAAACGCGGTAGATCGAAAATAACAGGAAAGCGAGAGCCCAATAGCTGTATTTCACGTGCCCAAAATTCCAGCGAATCTGCGCTTCAATCTGCGATTGAAATGCGTGCAAAACACTTTGGTTTAAGCTTCGAAGAAGCGAAAAATCCGCTTGTCGGAACCTATATTGGGCGTCTTTGTTTGCTTGGCTATAAAGAGGCTTCATCAGGCATCAGTAAAGAGCAATATGACACGGCGCAACAATACTTGCAAATTAGAAACGACTATTTATGTGCAAAAGGTTTACCAAACGGTTATTATGATGGTTTTACGCACAGCGCATCAGATGAGAAAGCAAAAAAGCAATGGGTCCAAAGAGCAACGAAACACTATGAAGCTATGCAAGAAGCGATTAAAGAAGCACAATATCTACATCGTCAACACAACTTCCATGCGGCATTACACTATCTTGTTATAGAAGATCAACCGCTGCCTAATCTTGTTGGTTCGTTGCGTATTATTCTTGATGCCCTTTATAAACATTTTGACAGTTCTACCCAAAAGAGCCTTGGCTAAAACACCCATCATTTCCTCCCCCTCACAGGATAAAGATTCTCCCCCTCCTTTTATAACATGCCTCTTTATAACCAGCGCCTTTATAAAGTCCCCCTTTGGCAAGTGACACTTGAGAACCTCTGAGCATGCCCTTTCATAAAATTTCATGGGATTGACAAGCTTAAAGCGCACAACAAACAAGCTTAAAAATATCCACCACGCCCTTTAAAAAAATACTTCAACTGTCAAAGAGACTTAACCTTATATCTACCCATGGACTCACTTAATCCATGCCTCAAAGGACAATATTTCACGGCATGGACAGGATAAATATTGCCCCCTCTTTAAAAAACAGCAACATTCTTCCCTCTACCCCCATTGTAACAAACCACCCTCATCATACACTTCACCCAATATCGCGACATCCTTAGCTCTTCAGACAATTCATTATCGTCATTTTACGTCTTTTCTTGTACAATTCTATATGGCTCTTCTGATCTTATGACGGACAAGAGCTATGGCTTTTATTTCAGCATAATCTGGGTTTCTCATTCAAGATAAATAACGATAAAATATCCACTATAAATCAATAGCTTATCATTAAAACAACCCGTTGATTTTTGACACAATTAAAAGCATCATCCCTTAAACGAAAGAAAAAGCCCCTACCAACAATCTCCTCCCTCATCAACAACTGCACCGATAACCCTCCACACCTATCACACCACCACTAATACGACAGCCAGCACAGCCCCAATCACCCCCACAAATCGCCAACACCTAAAGCTTTGCCCCGCAACACCTTCCAACCACCGCCTTCCCAATTCCATCAATAAAATACCACGGATTTCAAAACCACAATTCTCCCTTCATCTTGTCCCCTCCTTTCTCAAAGGAGAAAAAGCATTTACTCAATAAATCTTTATACAGAAACCTTTAGAGACCCCAACAGCCACTCGAAGAGCCATCACGCCTCTAAGCACCCACGAGTCCCCCACCTCGTCATCCCCTCGGAACACCCCCTGCGCAATACCTAAAGCTTTGTTCCACAAACACCTTCCAACCACCGCCTTCCTAATTCCATCAATAAAATACCACGGATTTCAAAACCACGATTCTCCATTCATCTTGTCCACGCCTTTCTCAAAGGAGAAAATGTTTTTTGCCACATCAAAAACTTTTCCATTAAAACAAGATATTTTGCTGCATAGCCAATGAATGAGCTTTTTTCTGTAGATTTTTCCCGCGATAAAGGAGGAAAAATAATCGTTTTGCGGTTGACAGAATATGAAAAATCGTATTTAATGATGGGTGCGGTAAGGGGTTTTCTGCGTCCAGATTTCATCATAAAATTTTCGCATTATCATAGACTATTATAAGTTATTATAGACTGTTATAAACAGTGTGTTTCGCGACAATGTTTAAAACTTTACGGTTTGAAGGTATCTTTCGTCCTTTTCTGACTGTTTTCTTTTGCATTACACAATTTGCATCACCAACAACTCTATAATTTTGAGATTTTCAAAACAAGTGGTATTCAATAAGGGCTCTCAATAGAACGCCCTAATAATCCCCCCATAAAATACCAATATCATACATCACAGCAATGATGAGCAATACACGCATAAAAATATGAAAACAGCATTATTATGCTCTCATCGCCTCACCTTTCAAGATGCAAAGGCTTGTTTTTCAAAACATTGTTTAGCCAGAATTGAAGAAGATAATATCACTTATCGATCATCAACATAGAGGCTAAGATTATGAAGCCACAAGATTCTCCCCCACCACATTCCTCACAAACCCCAGAAGGTGCAAGTGCACCTGAAGGGGCGCATGCAAATGCATCATTAGACACTCTTACTGCACATTTAGAACGGCTTAACATTGAAAAAATAAAAAACACCCCTTTTAATCGTGCGGAATTAAAAGATATTATTGCCGGTTTAGAAAAGCATAATGCCGATGGCAGTTGGATCAAAAATTATTATGATATTCTAGATCTGTACATGATGCCAGCCTTGGTCGATCAAGCAAATCGTAAATATCCAGAGATGAATCTCAAACTTACAAGCCCCCCTGACGGCTTTGCCCTTGCACTCAAAGAAACGCTCGAAAAGGGCATAAAATCTTCTAGGCTGATCGTTAACGCACAAGATAGGGGAATTCATTTTGCGGTTGTCGATCATCAAACCATTGATAATAAAACATCTCTGATATTTTTAGAACCTACCTCACTGCGTGACACGCTTCCCGCATTACTTGCATTAAGAACGCGACAATCCATTGAACATCACCAATTTCCGAATATTCATTTTGCCATGGTAGAAATGGATATTCAACGAAGCTCCTCTGAATGTGGGATGTTCAGCTTAAGCCTTGCCAAAAAGCTTTATCTCGAAGCTCAAAAATTAGAAAGACTACACAAAGATAATATTAAGGGTGTGTTATGTGAACCAGACACGCCTTTACCTGCTGAAAAATTAGATCCATATCTTCCAGCTCGTTTATACAAACACGTGCAAGGCAGAAGACGTCTTGGGGAATATCTAAAAGCCAATCCAGAAGCAGCACAGGAGAAAGTAAACAAAAAAGGCGAAACCCTAACCGAAAGATTTGAGAGAAGCTTGGTAGCAACAGAGACAAAAACTGTTTCTGTTTCACAACACAGAAAAAGAGCCACAGAATACAAATCTCTAATGATGTAATAAGCATTTAGCTCTATTCCACATCCACAAAGAATGAAGCTCTGCGGCTTTACGGTAAGGCATAAATTGCTGTTAGCAAATCTTCTTTTGAGGTAAAGATGCAAACAGTAAGCAACGTGATCTCTTAAAAGACAAAAAGATACCTTACCTTTGACTCTGAAAAGCGGGGGATTTTGTCTTTCGTAACAAAAATTTTTTAAAATAAAGATGATTTCATCTCTTTGTTTTTTTTAGATAAAAATCTTTCCTGCAAACATTGTTTAGCCAGAATTGAAGAAGATAATATCACCTATCGATTATCAATATGGAGGCTAATAGTATGAAGCCACAAGATTCTTCCCTCCCTCATTCCTCACAAACACCAGAAGGAGCAAGTGCAAATGCATCGTTAGACACTCTTACTGCACATTTAGAACAACCCAGTAGCGAAAAAGGCAAAAATATCCCATTCAATCGTGAAGAATTAAAAAGTATCATTGCCCGTTTAGAGGATGATATCTCAACGGGTCGTTGGTTCACAGCTGATTATGCAAGTACAGACCTTAAACTAATGCCAGCCTTGGTCGATCAGGCAAATCGTAAATATCCCGACATGCGTCTTCAATTGGCAGCGTCATCTCACGACTTTGCCCTTGCACTCAAAGAAGCCATCGAAAACGGCGTTCAATCTTCTAGATTTATTATTCACACAAAGGACAGGGGAATCCATTTTTCAGTGATTGATCATCAAACCATCGATGACAAAACCTCCGTGATATTTTTTGAACCTACAACACTCAACAATATGAAACCAGCAGTGCTGGCATTAAGAACACAATTGGCTCTTAAAGCGCATAATTTGCCCAACTGTTCTTTTGCCATGGCAGAAATGGACATTCAACGCAGTTCCTCTGAATGCGGAATGTTTTGTTTAGCGCTCGCTAAAAAGCTTCATACCGAATCTGCTAAATTAGAAAGACTGCATAAGGATAATGTTAAGGGTGTATTATGTGAACCAGATACACCTCTATCTCCTGAAAAGTTAGATACATATCTTCCAACCTCTTTTTACAAACACGTGCAAGGAAGAAGACGTCTTGGGGAATATCTAAAAGCCAATCCAGAAGCAGCACAGGAGAAAGTAAACAAAAAAGGCGAAACCCTAACCGAAAGATTTGAGAGAAGCTTGGTAGCAACAGAGACAAAAACTGTTTCTGTTTCACAACACAGAAAAAGAGCCACAGAATACAAATCTCTAATGATGTAATAAGCATTTAGCTCTATTCCACATCCACAAAGAATGAAGCTCTGCGGCTTTACGGTAAGGCATAAATTGCTGTTAGCAAATCTTCTTTTGAGGTAAAGATGCAAACAGTAAGCAACGTGATCTCTTAAAAGACAAAAAGATACCTTACCTTTGACTCTGAAAAGCGGGGGATTTTGTCTTTCGTAACAAAAATTTTTTAAAATAAAGATGATTTCATCTCTTTGTTTTTTTTTAGATAAAAATCTTTCCTGCAAACATTGTTTAGCCAGAATTGAAGAAATAATATCATTTATCGATCATCAATATAGAGGCTAAGATTATGAAGCCACAAGATTCTTCCCTCCCTCATTCCTCACAAACACCAGAAGGAGCAGGTGCAAATGAATCTTTAGAAGACCTTATTGCACGTTTGATGCAAAGTTCCATCCAAACAGAAGAAGAACATGTTGCACCGAGTTCTGACGAATTAAAAGATATTATTACAGGCTTAGAAGATGATCTTGTCACCGGCCGTTGGATTAACGCTTATTATGAAAACACAGATATTAGATTGATGCCGGCTCTCGTAGAAAAAGCAAACAGCAAATATCCAGAAATGAATCTCAAATTGGCTCTTACAGCAGAAGAGTTTTCGCACGCCCTAAAAGAAGTCGTTGAGAGCGACGCAAAATCTGCCCGATTTATAGTAAATTCGGGAAGCAAAATCCACTTTGCCGTCCTTGATTATCAAAAAGTTGATGAGAAAATCTCTTTGATTATGCTTGAACCTACAACATTTCAGAATATCACAGCTTGCAAACTAGGGATAAAAATAAATCAAACCCTTCAATGTCTTCAACTGCCTCCTTATTCTTTTACCACGGCAGAAATGGATATTCAGCGAAGCTCTTCTGAATGTGGGATGTTCAGCTTAAGCCTTGCCAAAAAGCTTCATCTTGAATCTGATAAATTAGCAAGATTGCACAAAGATAATGTTAAGGGTGTATTATGTGAACCCAACTCATCTTTATCTGCTGAAAAGTTAGATTCCTATCTTCCAACCACTTTTTATAAACATGCGCAAGGAAGAAGACGTCTAGAACAATATTTAAAAGTCCATCCGGAAGCTGAACATGAAACAGTCAACAAAAAAGGCGAAACCCTGAGGGAGAGATTTGAAAAAAACTTAAGAGAAACAGAGGGAAAAACTGTTTCCGTTTCCTCCCACCAAAAAAGGCTCACTGAATACAAATCTTTAACGATGTAAGTGAGGCTTTTTCCATATTCCTATTCATCAAAGAACGAAGAGAGGCTACTTTACGGCTAAGATTTCTCTAAGCAAACCAGCTTTTGCGCTCATAAAACAAAAATAGCCAACAACTTTCCTCTTAAAGAAAAAGCACCATTGTCCTATAAAAACCAGCCCCTCTTAAAATTGTATCAAAATTCCACAGCTCTTGTTAGCCCAAAGCTCTGTGTAACAATGAGACTCTTTGGATAAGCAAAACGCTTGATACATAAAATATTTAATGCTTTCGTCTTCAGTAAAAGCATATGTCTTGTTTTTCTGAGAGTATCCACTTCGTATCTCAAACACCCCCACATCAATACCATACGACCAAACAACCGCAATAGACCACACTTATCGTGCATCAACCAAACAACCGCCCGCACCCCAAGAAGGCTCCATCAAAAACACCAGGACAAGCTCTTAAAATCAACAACCTCTCTTAACGGAAAACACCAGCCCAACTATTTACCCCTCTTTGCCAACTATTTACCCCACTTGCCCAACCATTATCCCTCTTGACCAACCATTATCCCTCTTTGCCAACCATTACCCCACTTGGCCGACTATGATCCCTTTTGACCAACCATTCCCCCATTTCCTAAGATGTCATAACCAACCTTTTGATTTCATAAAAGTTTCACATCTCTTCTGTTTTTGAAGCGTGAAAAAATTCATTTTTAATCTGTCAACCAGCCTCACGTTAACGTGAGGCTTTATTTTATGGAGAAGCAAATGAGAAAAATATCTAAAGCAGGGCTTGCGCTCATTAAACAATGGGAAGGATTGCGTTTACAAGCCTATAAAGATTCCATCGGGGTGTGGACAATCGGCTATGGCCATACCAGCGCGGCTGGCAAACCGTTCGTTCACAAGGGCATGATCATTACTGAAAAACAAGCAGAAGAAATTCTTTCTCAAGATTTAAGACAATTTGAGAATACCGTTGAAAAACATGTGACGGTTTCTTTAACGGATGAACAATTCGCCGCGCTCGTATCGTTTTGCTATAATATAGGAACATCGGCTTTTTGTAATTCGACCCTGCTCAAAAAACTCAATAATGGCGAATATGAAGCCGTCCCTGCTGAGTTACAAAAGTGGACTAAAGCAGGAGGAAAACGTCTTCACGGTTTAGTGCACCGTCGTGCAGCAGAATCGGGATTATGGGCAAAAGGGGCTTATGTTTCTCCCAACTACCAAACTGTAGAAACGCAAGCTCCAATGGGATTTTTCAAAGCAGAAGCGCTTACACCGATTATTGGTTCTTTTTCTGGACTTGGGGGCTTATTGGCAGGCAATGGTCCCATCCAATGGGCATTAGCAACCATTATGGTTTTAGCCGCCTGCGTTGGCATTTTCTTTGTGGCAAAACGGTTTCGGGAGCAGCGCTTATGATGTGGTGGTTGAAAAAAAATCTGATGATAACAGGAGCGGCTCTGACCGCTTTTTTTATCGCTTTAGCGAAAGCTTTCACTCTTGGAAAGAAGGTTGAACAACAAAAGCAAATAGAAAAAACGCTAAAGTCATCAACAACACGGCTAGAGGTGGAAAATGCAATTAATCAAAAAAGTGATGCTGATGTACGCGCTGCTCTTACTCACTGGTTGCGCGATAAAAACAATCAATGAGCCTTTTTCTTGCGTTGGTTGGATGCCCATTTATTTAGACAAAAAAGATCTCAATGTCATCAGTTCAAATCTCGCAAGAGATATTTTAAAGCATAACAAACAAGGGGAAGGCTTGTGTGGGTGGAAACATGGCTAGAAAAAAAACAGAAAAACAAACAGAGCTTACAGAAAAGGAAAAAGAAGTCCTACAAGAAATCATCACAACGTATAAAAGTGTAAAAATGATGTCACGCTATACGAAATGGATTATATTCATCATTTTCTTATTAGCACTTGATTTTTCACGGATCGTAGATGTGCTGGGAAGTATTTTTACACAAAAATCGAATATTCAGCTCTAAAATAAATAAAAAACGTGAGACGTGTTAAATCTTTTAAATATAAAAAGCCATTCGTTATTTTTGAAAACATGGAGTTTTATTGATGATTTTTCATGTCTCACGAGAAATTTTTATACACTCTTCACAAACACTTTCATGAAATGAATTTAGGGGTATGAAGAGAGATTTTTAACCAACGCGTAAGTCAGCAACTTTGGTAACATAAGAAAAGGATCATACCAACATACATTTTTTTAATAATCTATTGATATCCAAATGATTTTATACTCTTCATAAATAACATTGCCAAGAATTTGTATTAAAAGACATTTCTTTTAAAGAAGCGCATAAACAAGCAATGTAATGGTAGCCTTACATAAAACCTCTCATCTTTACGTTGAATAAAAAAGCAAGCCGGCTCCTCCCACCCTCCCAATTCCCTGCCTCCCAATGCCCTGCCTCCCAATTCCCTGCCTCTCAATTTCCACCCTCTCAATTTCCACCCTCCCAATACCCTGCCTCCCAATTCCCTGCCTCCCAATTCCCTGCCTCCCAATTTCCACCCTCTCAATGCCCTGCCTCCCAATTCCCTGCCTCCCAATTCCCTGCCTCCCAATTTCCCCCTCCCAATGCCCTGCCTCCCAATACCCTGCCTCCCAATTTCCCCCTCCCAATTCCCTGCCTCTCAATTCCCTTATGTTCTATGCATAAAGGTCAAGTTGAAGAGAATATATGGAAAATCCTTGGCTCGAAAATATGAAAAGAAGGCATGAGGCTACAACAGAATTTCGCGTGCCTTTATCATCAGAAGCATTAAAAATTCTAACACAAGCACGCCTACTGTCTTGTCATGATTTTTTTCGGCTAACTGTCATGGTCCCCTTAGTTCAAAAATTGCTCCCCACTCAAGAATTTTCTGTCACAATATAGGCAACAAACAGAACTTGAGTATAACAACATGGGTTTGGCTCCAGTTTAGGTGATGAGCTTACCGAAAAAAAGATGAGAGCAAGGCGAAAAATTAGCTTTTGTCTTTAAGCTTCTGAAATGGGGCAGTCTCCCCATTTCAGAGATCAACGAAACAGAGAGATGCTTATTCTCCTATGCAAAAGCTTGAAATACCAGCATCTTATTCATAAAAAACAAACCAGCCCCATCATGCTCTTTTCAACTCTGTCTTTCCAACGCTCAATAGGTACTAACTCTTAACTACTGACTCTTTTTAACTACTGACTTTTAATGATTGCGTTGGTTCATAAAAACCGTAGTGACCTCTCACCTTATGAAGCACAAACACAGGATTTTTTAACGATGCATGCATAAACCTGAAATGAAAAAACAGAACTGTATTATGAATAAATGATTATAAATCAAATAGTTATATTTTTATTAGCACAATATTTTCAAAGGAAACCACGATCCCCGCACAATAGAAACATTTCATAAAAACAAGAGAAAAAGCTATGGATTAAGAGTGAAATTCATTCACAATAACGGTAGATCAACCAGAGGAGAATAGAACAATCCTATAAGATAAAGAAACTATCATAAAAGGAAAAACTGTATGAAACGTGAAAAAGCATAAAAAAAACGGGCACAGAAGACCCGTTTCTTTATTACGTCTAGGAATAAGAGCTTAGAAATCCATTCCACCCATTCCGCCAGCAGGCATCGGAGGCATTGGTGTATCTTTCTTTGGAACTTCAGCGACCATTGCTTCTGTTGTGATCAGAAGGCTCGCAATTGAAGCCGCATTCTGAAGAGCAGAACGCAAAAACTTTCACGGGATCAACAATTCTTGAAAGCAATCAAATCACCAAATTCACCGGTTGAAAAACATGAAAAGCATAAAAAAAACGGGCACAGAAGGCCCGTTTCTTTATTACTTCTATGAAATAAGAGCTTAGAAATCCATTCCGCCCATTCCACCCATTCCGCCAGCAGGCATCGGAGGCATTGGTGTATCTTTCTTTGGAACTTCAGCAACCATTGCTTCTGTTGTGATCAGAAGGCTCGCAATTGAAGCCGCATTCTGAAGAGCAGAGCGCACAACTTTCACAGGATCAACAATTCCCAAAGCAATCAAATCACCGAATTCACCAGTTGCGGTATTGTAACCATAAGTGTCAGCATTATTTTCCAGCACTTTGCCCACAATAATAGCGGCTTCTTCACCAGCATTGCTTGCAATCTGGCGCGCTGGTGCTTGTAGAGCACGACGAACGATACTAATACCAGCTTCTTGGTCAGGATTACTTCCCTTAACGGTCAACGCATTTGCTGCACGCAACAATGCGGTACCACCACCAGCAACAATACCTTCTTCAACAGCAGCACGTGTTGCATTCAAAGCATCATCAACACGGTCTTTCTTTTCTTTCACTTCAACTTCTGTTGCACCACCCACACGGATAACAGCAACACCACCAGCGAGTTTAGCAAGTCTTTCTTGCAATTTTTCACGGTCATAGTCAGAAGTTGTTTCTTCAATCTGAGCCTTGATTTGATTGACGCGAGCAGTAATTTCAGCCTTTTGTCCAGCACCATCAATAATGGTGGTGTTTTCTTTAGAAATATTCACTTTCTTTGCACGTCCAAGCATATCCAAAGTGACATTTTCAAGTTTAATGCCCACATCTTCAGAAATAACCTGTCCGGATGTCAAGATAGCGATATCCTCTAACATTGCTTTACGACGGTCACCAAATCCAGGAGCTTTTACAGCAGCAATTTTCAAACCACCACGCAATTTGTTGACAACGAGCGTTGCCAAAGCTTCACCTTCCACATCTTCAGCGATAATGAGAAGTGGTTTTCCAGACTGAACAACAGCTTCAAGCACAGGAAGAAGAGATTGCAAATTAGACAATTTCTTTTCGTGAATGAGAATGTAAGGATCATCAAGATCAGCGACCATTTTCTCAGCATTTGTGACAAAATAAGGGGAAAGATACCCACGGTCAAATTGCATTCCTTCAACGACTTCTAATTCCGTTTCAGCGGTTTTAGCTTCTTCCACGGTAATGACGCCTTCATTGCCCACTTTTTCCATAGCATCAGCGATCATTTTACCGATTTCAGCAGCGCCATTAGCGGAAATTGTTCCCACCTGTGCAATTTCTGCTGAAGTTTGAATTTTTTTTGCTTTTTTGAAGAGGTTTGCCACCACTTCTTCAACAGCAGCATCAATCCCACGTTTAAGATCCATTGGGTTCATGCCCGCAGCAACAGCTTTAACACCTTCTTGCACAATAGCTTGTCCTAAAACAGTTGCTGTTGTTGTTCCATCACCAGCGATATCATTGGTTTTAGAAGCAACTTCGCGCAACATTTGTGCACCCATATTTTCGAACTTATCTTCCAGTTCGATTTCCTTTGCAACGGATACACCATCTTTTGTGATACGAGGCGCACCGAATGATTTATCAATCACCACATTGCGACCTTTAGGGCCGAGTGTCACCTTAACAGCATTAGCAAGGATGTCGACACCGCGCAACAAACGCTCACGCGCTTCACGGCCAAATTTGACTTCTTTAGCAGCCATTTAATTTCTCCTTGGAGTTTTCTCAAAATAGTACACAATGAAAAACTAAGTGCTTCAATTAGCCCATAATTCCCATAATGTCAGATTCTTTCATGATGAGGAGGTCTTCCCCATTAATCTTGACTTCAGTTCCAGACCATTTTCCAAACAAAATACGGTCTCCTGTTTTGACTTCTAAAGGCACGCGCTTTCCGTTATCATCGAGAGCGCCATTGCCAACAGCAATCACTTCGCCTTCTTGGGGTTTTTCTTTTGCTGTATCAGGGATGATAATCCCACCAGCCGTTTTATTTTCAGATTCAACCCGACGGACAACGACACGGTCGTGAAGTGGGCGGAATTGTATATTAGCCATGTTTTAAATCCTTAAAACTGAACATAATTGAATTAATCTTAAAAGTTCTTGCTAGCACTCTCAAATTACGAGTGCTAGCATGTGTTAGATATAAAATCGGCATCTCTCAATGTCAAGAATAGCCATAAAAATAATTTCTCTAAATGAAGCTTCAAAGTCTTGCCTCTTATTGCACTTTCGCGTTATCTATCTTTTTTGAGAACCCGTGAACAAAAAAGGATCTTATCATGGTTGAAACACGTCAGGAAACGGATAGCTTTGGAACGATTTCGGTACGTCAAGATCGTTATTGGGGCGCACAAACTGAACGTTCTCTGCATAATTTTAATATTGGCAGTGAAAAGCAGCCTCTTGCCATCATCTATGCCTTAGTCCTTGTCAAAAAAGCAGCAGCGATTGTAAATATGGGCAAAGGAAAACTACCAGAAAATATTGGAAAAGCAATTATTGCCGCCGCTGATGAAGTGCTTGCTGGCGATTTTGATACGCATTTTCCACTGTCCGTCTGGCAAACAGGTTCTGGCACACAAAGCAATATGAATGTCAATGAAGTCATTGCTAATCGTGCTAGTAAGATTTTGGGAGGAAAACTTGGAAGCAAAAAACCAGTTCATCCCAATGACCATGTCAACATGAGCCAATCATCGAACGATTCCTTTCCCACGGCGCTTCACATTGCCACCACGTTGCAAACACGCCAACACTTACTGCCAATCCTTGAAGCTCTTATTGCGACATTAAAACAAAAAGAGCAAGAATTTGCAGATATCATTAAAATCGGCCGCACCCATACGCAAGATGCAACCCCTTTAACCTTAGGGCAAGAATTTTCAGGCTATCGTGCCGCATTAGAAGCCAATTTTCAGCGTATTGAAAATGCTCTAACCGATGTCCAAATGCTTGCTCAAGGTGGTACGGCTGTTGGCACAGGGCTGAATGCGCCAAAAGGTTTTGACGTTGCTTTTGCGCAAACAGTGAGCACTCTCACAGAAATAACGTTCCAAACTGCCAGCAATAAATTTGAAGCACTTGCCCATCATGGCGCCCTTGCGCATTTCCACGGGAGCTTGAATGCTCTCGCTGCTGATCTGTTTAAAATTGCCAATGACATTCGGTTTTTAGGCTCTGGTCCACGTTCCGGTTTAGGGGAACTCAGTCTTCCTGAAAATGAACCCGGATCTTCTATTATGCCCGGCAAAGTCAACCCCACGCAATGTGAAGCCTTAACCATGGTCGCATGCCAAGTTTTTGGTAATCACACCAGCGTAACCTTTGCCGCAAGCCAAGGACATTTTGAACTCAACGTTTATAAACCTGTTATTGGCTATAACGTTTTACAATCAATTACCCTTCTTGGTGATTGCATGCGTTCTTTTGATATGCATTGCATTCAAGGATTACGGGCCAATCGTGTTCATATTCACTCACTCATGGAGCGCTCACTCATGTTAGTCACAGCTCTTGCACCAGAAATTGGCTATGAAAAAGCTGCTGAAATTGCCAAAGCAGCGCATAAAAATGATACAACTTTGCGCACCGAAGCATTAAAAGCAGGTGTTTTTGTAGAGGATTATGACCGATTAGTTGATCCTAAAAAGATGATTGCTCCCCAATAAACAACCCACTAAAAAAGATGCAAACATCTTAAAACAAATCTTTCTGTCAAAAGATCGGGGTGTAAACACCCCGATGATGACCGATAACAATTACCCACAGCGTTCATTTTAGGCTCTGAGCCGCATTTATGCTATGGGTGTTTTTGTTGCTTATATTGTACTTAAAAGGCACAACGGTTTTGGAAAGGCATGGATAGTCATAGCTCAACACCCAATGGCTATACTGGCAGAAAGTGATTTAAATGGATATGACCTTAAGGTGTTTTTCATTCTAGCTTCGCGTTTTGATTTTGAAAATCTATTAGCTATCAACCAAACAGAATGAGCTCAAAAAAATCGGTATTAATAGACATAATTTCAATCGAAGTATAAAAAGATTAATGAATTCATCGTAGTTACGCTTTACAATGTTATCATTATTGATAACATTGGGTAGATAACTCTTATCTCAATGAGATAATGTGTTTATTTATAATGATAATCTAGCGTTATCCATATTGAACGAGAATCCTAAAGACCGTAAGATTTTCTCATTTTAAATCGGTCCCATGTTGCATCAATCAAAATCACTGACTTGCACATCACAAACGCAATGAATGCGTGAATAGAAATTGTATCCGATAAGGACTACAAACGCCTCTAATGAACCACCTCAAGTGCCAAGGACTGTCACAACGGACAAAGGGGCCTATCACAACATTGTGGAGAGGACTGTCACAACAACCCCACGAACTGGCAAATATAGTAATGGTACCGGCGTGCTCCTTTATGAAGCGTAAAAGAGATGCTCAATAGATTTATTATTATACCATTCACAATCGCTGTCATGAAATGGGTTTAGGAACATTGAGAAATGTCTCTTTTATGAAGCGTGAAGATGGGAGTGCTCAATAGATTTATTATTATATCATTCACAATCGCTGTCATGAAATGGGTTTAGGAACATTGAAAAATGTCTCTTTTATGAAGCGTGAAGATGGGGGTGCTCAATAGAGGAACAGCTGTTGGAACAAAATTCAATGCACCGAAAGGTTTTGACCTTTGCTGAAACAATCAGCTCTCTAACGGGGATATCCTTGACAGCTCGCAAGAAATTGGAGGCATTTGCCCATTATAGCGCCCTCACCCATTTCCACAAAAACCTGAATGGCACGCGCTAATCTCTTTAAAATCGCCAACGACTTTCAGTTTTTAGGCTCTCATCCACGTTCTGGCTTTAAGTGAACGGAACGGAGAGTTTATCCGTTTTACATGGCGCATAAGAAACCTCATGAGACTTGAGATTCTCGCACTTTACTCCTTCTTATTCTTCGTATTCCATTCAATCAATCAAAACTATTCGCTTGGATTATCATAAGCAAAAGTGGCATATAGATAAAAAAGAAATAAAGTCGCTCATCCCCTCAAGTGCTCAAAAGGCTATCGCAATACAAAGCTACGCAACATCAGAAACGAGCAAAGAATATGATGGTGCCAATATGCATTTTTTACGATCAATTGAATATGTAAGCACATTGATGTCAATCATAATGGATAATACATTTAATAACAAAAAGTGTTTTAATATGTATAAAATAATGTTTTTTAAATAAGTAAAAAGCTTATTTACTATACTATAATTTTTTCTAAAACACAGAGAACACTGAAGGCGTATAAAAAAATCCTGAAAAATCAATATAAACCCGGCATAATAGCATGAAAACAAGTTTTAAGAACGCTTAAATATGGATAATTATAGAGTTTTTGAGTGTTTTAGTTTTCATAATGATATTAAGTATAGATTTTTTTAACCAATTTGTATATAATACGATTTGTATCTGAAATAAATTGGGGACGTTTTTATGAAAACAAAATGTTTAGTTGCACTATCTATTTTCACCTTCATTACCGCTTCAACAGCGCAAGCAGCAGATACGGTAATCTTTAAGCAATCAGAACCGAAGGTTTCATTGCAAGATGTTTCATCGTCACGTATTTCACCGGTTACTGTTTCTGCGCCTTTTTCTTGGTCTGGTTTTTATTTTGGAGGACAAATTGGATATTTTTCCAATAAAAATACTCTAAATTACGCACAAGAAGCTAGGGACGGAAAATGGGCTTGGGTTGATAGAGATTTATCACCGAAACTATCAGGATTGAGAGCAGGTTTGTATGCAGGTTCTAATATTGATCTGGGAGATCTTGTTTTCGGTTTTGATACCGATATGGTCTGGTCTGGAAGGAAAAGCACCCAAACAGACAATGGAAAGAAAATTCTAGATGAATCAAACTCCATTAACATTGCCTTTAAAAAAGCTGGGATTCCTATCATAAAACCTGCAGCTCAGGGTGAAACGATATCCAACTATGGTGACATTGTTGTTAGCAGTGTAACATTGAAAGAAACGTGGTCTGGTGCCACGCGCGCGCGCATTGGTTTTGCTTCCCATCGTCTTATGCCTTATATTGCAGGGGGTATAGCCTATAGACAGATGCAATATATCATGTCACTTTTATCAAAATCGCAAGAAGATTCGACAATTTTTGCTTCTGGCAATGTGTTAGATGAGACAAAAACAATGTTTGGTTACACTGTTGGTGGTGGTTTTGATCTTGCAATGACAGATAATATCATTATGCGGACAGAATATCGTTATTCAGATTTTTTTAAAAAGAAATTTGCAAACGATAACCTTAAAATCTCTTCTCAAACGCATGATGTTCGCTTTGGTATCGCTTATAAATTCTAAGTTTTGTAGAAAAATTGAACGATTAAAAAACCCTGTTAAAAACGGGGTTTTTTAATGCCCCTTTCCCCCTAAAAAGACGTAGCTTCTAAAAACCTGTACTAAACTGTAAACAAATAGTCACGAAACAATAAAGCCTCTCCCTCTCTTAAAGCAAGCTCCTATCCTCTCAGCCTTTCATGTAATGCCTTTGGAATATAAAGCTTTACCATCATACCACTGGGCGCCATCGTAAAATAAATGAGAGCCGTTATTTAAGAGATATTTCTTTAAAATAAATATAGATATTGTGCATCAATTGCAGTTTTATAAGATGATGTTGACTTGGCCTCCCCGCTCTTAAAGGATAAAGATTCTAAAAACCCATTTTTAAACACCCATTTTTAAACACCCATTTTTAAACACCATGTCCGTTTATAAAAGCACAAAAACCCTTGGAGACTCTTGGGAGATATTGGGGGATATTGGGCGGGCTTCTTTGGGCTCCTCCTCATGGAATGCCCTTAAATCTCAAGCAAGACAAACACTGAAGAATATCCAACACACACCGAAAAAAATACTGTAACGTTTCAAGGAAGTATGCCCTATATGACCACACTTCAAACAACAGTATTTTACCGCTATTATATGCCAAGAGTGGAGAGAGAATATTGCGGTTCTCTGTTTATGTAATTTCTGTAACGAGAAGACAGCTTCATTTGGAGAGAACATGAAGTTGTCAAGGTAAAAAAACAATTTCCAACCTTACCATTTCCCTCTGCTTTACGACTTTCGAAAGCCTCTAAAGCATAATCTTTTAAGCCTCTCATGCTCCTGTCTTTTAAAGAGAGGAGATTACACATTGCCCCATGTTTTTGTTGCTCACATATCTTTTTGGCGATCACGCCCCTCATGTCATACGACAACGCTTCAAACCAAACACACTCAAATTCAAGACACTTTGGTTGCCAATTCACATGCGTGTTTTAAAGAAACAGCTCTCAAAACCCTCAAGCCCATTTTGCGAAAGCACCTACAAGAATATAAAATCTATAAAGCCTCTAAAGCACTATTTTTTAAGCCTCTAAAGCTCCTGTCTTTTAAAGAGTGGAGATTACGCACTACCCCATGCTTTTGTTGCTCACATATCTTTTTGGCGATCACGCCCCTCATGTCATACGACAACGCTTCAAACCAAACACACTCAAATTCAAGACACTTGGGTTGCCAATTCACATGCGTGTTTTAAAGAAACATCTCTCAAAACCCTCAAGCCCATTTTGCGACAGCACCTACAAGAATATAAAATCTATAGAGCACCATCTCTACACTTCATAAAAATGCAAGCTGGCACCATCCATCATATACTTTACCTCCAATGATGCCCTTGAAACGGCATAAGAGGCATTTTTATTCATTTTTTGTAAAATTTCACTCCACGCGAGAGCTCATCTAGCTTGTAACGTACGAGCGACATGATTTTGGTTGATTTACTATAAGCAGACTTGAAATGAAAGAATCCTAGGGTATTCGAGGTTTTTCATTCAACATGCAAAACATTGAACACGGTCTATAAATCCCACGTTTTATAACCCCCCATGTTTTATAAAACAACGTGATGCGCCATAACAGGATAAAGGAAAATATTTATGAAGTGGTGCGGGTGGTCGGACTCGAACCGACACTCCTCTCGGAACCAGATTTTGAGTCTGGCGCGTCTACCAGTTCCACCACACCCGCACACTGCTATAAAAGACAGGACTATAAAAGACAGACTTGTCGATTATTCCTTTGCACTATATGAAGAAGCACAGATTCGTCAACAGAAGACTTCTCATTTTTTAAGAATTCATATCATTTTCTTATCTATTTTATGAAATACTTTCTTTATTGGATTTCTCTACCGGATTTATAGCAATCTCATTTGTAAAGTCTTTACCTCTTAAACTTATAAAAGCCTCATGATATTAAACAAATTAAAGCTTTGGACGATTTCTTTAGCAAATCGGCGTACAGCACCACACTGGCTTGGTTTCATTGCCTTTATTGAAAGTTCTGTTTTTCCAATTCCCATAGATGTTTTATATATTCCGATGCTTCTTATCCATCAAAAGCGGGTTTATCGCTATGCTTTGATTGCGACAATCTGTTCTGTATTAGGAGGCATTGCCGGTTGGTTTATCGGACATTTTGCCTATGATACCCTTGCCAAACCCATTTTAGAAATTTATGGTAAGGTTGAAAGTTTTGAATCACTGAAAAATAGTGCAACCCTGCAATTTCTCATCATTTTACTGATAACATCAGGTTTTTTTCATCTTCCCCCCATCAAGATTGTCACAATTTTGGCCGGTGTTATGAGTGTGCGTCTTGAATTTTTCATTCTTATTTGTATTTTTTCCAGAGGCGCTCGTTTTTATCTTCTCGCGTGGCTGATTAAACATTTTGGGCAAAAAGCAATGAATTTTCTAGTACAGCATTTTAAATGGATTGTTCTCATTGGTTGTGTTAGCCTCCTTTTAATTTATGGGATTTTCATAGCTTTTTTAAACAGGAAGCTTTTATAAGGAACAGACTTAATGGCATGCGTTTTGTCTTCTCACCCACTTTTACACAAACACCTTCATCTTGAACCCAGCAGAAAAGAACAAAGTTTATGGGCTTTTTTTCTCGCTTTTTGCTTGTCTGCCACAATAGGGATTGCCCTTGGTTTTGAATATTTCGGAGGATATCTTCCTTGCGATTTATGTCTCATAGAACGTTTTCCCTATTATGGAGCCATACCATTTTTGCTCTTAGCAGGTTTTGGGGCATGTTTTTTTCGCATAACTGCTTGGATACAACTTTTATTTTTGTGTGTTTTTGTCTTAATGTGCATCAGCCTTGTTTTAGCCGTTTATCATGCGGGTGTTGAATATGGCTTTTGGGCAGCTCCCCTCAGTTGTGGTTTAAGCGCAGTCAGAAAAACCTCAGACATTAACCAGCTGCTTAACCAATTAAACAACATTCATCCTCCTTCTTGTTCTGAAGCATCCGCACGCTTTCTTTTTCTCTCATTTGCCGGTTGGAATGTCGTCTCAAGCCTATTTTTCTCCCTTATAAGCCTCTATATTACTTCAAAAGGGCTCCTTTCAGTCCATAAAAAACTCTAACCATAAAATAGAAACGAAACCGCGTGCACTCGTTCTCTCCAATCGCTTTCCCCTACCAACAACCCTCCAGTCACCAATCCCCACCCAGAACCACCCACCGCCAAACCAACCCACCCACACCAACGAGTCACCAACATCCCTCCTCTAGCGTTGTACTCAAAAGACAAAAATAAGCAGATACATCCATTTTATGGTTTCACCTCTCTGTACTTATAAGCAACATTTTGATAAAAACTCGTGATAGAAAAGCCGTAAAATAATAAGTGAGGGGACCAATAAATATAAATGGTCTGCTATGGCTGAAGATAAGAACACAGAGCCTTCTACCCTATCACCTATTTCCTTAGATATAACCAAACTTGAAGAACCATGTGTTATGATGGAACATGATCATAATGCATGGCGTGAGCATATAAAAGAAAGGGATTTAAATGCGCCTTACGAAAAACCACCTCATATAAAACCACGAATCAAATCGGCACCACGCATCAGGCAAGTTTTTTGGTGCGATTTTCCTCATGATTCGATACTCCCTGAATTTTGGAAAAAGCGGCCTGTTTTAGTGCTTTCTAAGAATGCAAAATTATATGGAAATGTGACAGTTTTACCTTTTTCAACGAAATCACAACCCAATAATCCCGCTGCGTATCCAATACAATCTCCCATAGAGAATAAAAAAGCATGGATTATCTGCAATTATGTCACAACAGTTTCTGTAAGTCGTTTAAGTTGCTCACGTACCGTTCCAAGATTATCCTGCGAAGATTTTCATAAAGTTGTAGCTCTGATGCTCAAATATTTACCGCATTTACACTATTGACTTTTGAGAAAAATAAGTGTACCTATATCAGCATACACGGCATCAGTAATGGTGGCCGCTTCCCCGCAAGGGGAGATAGGAACGAAGGAGTGGGAAACCGCTCCTTTCGTCATTTTTGGTATTTTTTTGAAAACTGCCATTTTTTGCAACCTTCCCTAGAACATATCCAACATTCATTCTCCACCGTTGTTGTTTTGAAATATCTGCGATTTGGGATAAGCAGAAGACAATATCCACACCTTGGATCCGGTAAAGTTTCCCACGGAGATTACCGAGATATTGTACATACTTATCATTTCATTGCACAAAAAATCGTGCTGCCGTTGCTTAAACTTTATATGATTTTCCGCAATAAGAATATCTTTCCAAGATTGAAAAAAGCTTCGCTTTATATGACCACACCTCAAACGATCGTATTTGACAAAATAACAAAGAAAATTCTCTAATAAACCAGAAATCAACACCCAACCGATTTCTATCTCTTCACCAATAACAATTGTTTATTGCCCTAACCGCATTATTTCACCTGTCACACGACCCAACATAGCTTTTGCAGATAGACTTTCTTCCTCTTCTCCTAGAAACGATATATTAAGCTATTTTGGGATTTACTGCTAAATTGCTTATGCTTGCACTTTGAATACCTTTTTCTCATTATACAAAAGGTAGATAAAAAAATAATTTCGTTTATCAGCTTTATTTTAAAGACACACCTATTTTTACAGGATACGTTCTCCTTTCTATCAACCCTATCACATTTAATACACTTGTCGTTTCTAAACATGAACCACCAAGCATCACAATGGAGCAATAGACACCCATCACTTTCATGGGCACTTGCATTGACAAGAGATAAACAAGAGCATTGATCACCACACACAGAGCAAAAATCTATAGCGACTACGCCATAGACTTTCGCCACGCAAGGGTTATTCTTAAAGCATATTTATGATGAGATAATCATTTATGACATCCTTTTTGTTGCGCCATAGAACGGGTTTTGCTAACGAGTTTTACTATTGTGCAAATTTTTCAAGAGAAATCCTCACTCGCTCATAGATGACAAGATTTCTTTATGGAGAGCGCACATGACGCTCAGCTTTGACCTTTTCCATAACAAGGGTAAGTTCAAACTTTAACCAACACGACAATACACCTATTCTAAACGATTTACGCACCACCTCATCGGCAACAGGCTGCTCCAATATCGGTGCACTTACTTGAGAATTTTTTGCACTTCCACGCACCGTAAAAAAAGAAAGTATTTTTATCATATTTAAATCCATTTCTGTTGATTTGGATTTTAAAAATGACCAAAAAAATCAAACAAAAATAGAGAGGTAAGTTACGAAAACTACAGGGTAAATTTTACTGCCCCAAAATGTCTATTTTCCCCCGCCTGAACAGTCAGAGGAACACTATAAAAATTATTTTCATTGAAAAACAATTACTTATAATCTAGGGAAGAAAAGTAAAAATCCCCCCAGAAAAAGAGATTACCTTCAAAATTATCAAAAAAAGCAGCACAATTTTAGTGATCTTTTTATTTTTTTTTTTTGATAAAATTAATTGGCAGGTGTCTTAGGCGCCCCTCCGGTAGGTTCCCAATTCGCAACAGCCGCTAATTCCTCAATGAGCTTCTCTCTTGGTAAATTATTATCATCCACCAACTTGTACTGAACGGCATTATCACTAAGCCACTTTATAAGCGTTCCTTTAACAGTTTTACCACCCTCAGCCTCACTCACCGCTTCCCATGCTGCAACAATAGCAGCAAGCTTTGGAGCATAACGTGGATGCGTTGGATCTTGAAACGCATATTTTTGATCCTTAACGTCACGAGAATCATCCTCAGGGAAAAAAACTTTAGGTCTCTTACCACGCAATAAAAGCCATTTTTTTAAATCATCTAGGGAAACAGAAGAATATTCAGCAATAGGACCGTTCAAATGCCCCACCCGAAAACCACTAAGATAGTACCATTCTACCCTTAATTTTCCCTCTTTTGCTTCTCTTACTATGTCACTATAAACAGCTCGGAACAAAGCAATTTTATCAAACGGTACTCGCTCCTCTCCTTCGTAAATATCACTGTCTTCAGGGCTATATTCGCCGGGAAATTTACATACGAGTGGATTCAAGCCCGCTATCAATAACGCTGCCTGCAGTATTGTTATTTTTTGAGAACATAAAAACCATTCTAAACTTTCATCAATTTCCATATATTCCCCGCTTTTTCTACGAAACTTAACATATTTTTCAAAATGCTAAGAGCAATCTCCTTCACTACACAGAGATTATACTCCCCTCATATTGCACACTTATCACACTTTTTAACAATCCCACAACCACACCCCTCCTTGTGATACACAAGAAAATGATTTGAATTGTTTCAATATAAGAAGTTTTGAAGTGAGAGAATTTTACTGAATTTTGGGCTTTCATACAAGATATCAGGCAAGTTACAAGGCGATAAATGCCCCTTCATAAAGCATAAATTTTTATGCGTGATCAAACAATTTGATATGATAATATCTCTTTCATTTATGCACCCCCACCCTTAAACCTGCCCCTGCAATCACAGCACAAAAGATAATTCGTTACACGCTAACAAATCCACCTAAATGCAAAAGCTGTAACAACGCTAAAATGCGCGTAAATATCATAAGAATACCGTCTTACACCTCCACAAGCAGAATGAGTGGCGTAAAACTGTACAATAAAATGTCATGCCTATAATGAACCGAGCTAAAAGCTGTCGCAACACTGGGAGCTAAGGTGTATGACGATGCCGGATTGCTCTTTATGAAGTAACAAGCCAGCACCATCTATTTGCCAGCCCCCAATGTTGTGACAGCCCTTGGCTCTTAAGACGGCTCATAAGAGCCATTTTTAGTCCTTTCTTCTATAGTTTTTACCCACACACCAACCCCGCTTGTAGTGTGCAAGCAAGTAATTTTGATTGATTCAAGATAAACAGATTTGAAATGAGAGAATCCCACGTTATTCGGGAGGCTAATTCAATATGAATAACGCTAGATTATCATTATAAATCAATATCTTTTATGCAGCGTAAAGATAAGAAGGCTCAATGGAGTGTATATTATTCAGTGTATATTATTGTATGAAGGCTTTACTGTTTTACTCTTTTATACTCTTCACGGACGCCCTCATGAAAGAGACTTTTGTCCCTTGAAAAAGTCTCTTTTAAAGAATTATCTCAAATTCCAAAGATTGTTATCGTCTTTTGAACCCGTCAAATGAATGATCGTGCCCGCTTATTTCCATATATTCACAATACATTAGAATGCTCCATTGAAAACGTCCCATAATAAAGCATATTTTCTCTCAATGCTTTCAAGCCCCCCTCTCGACCCCACTTAATAAATCTCCCACTTAATAAATCTTCCTGTACTTGAATTTATTTGCCAGCTTTACTTTCATAGCACCCCAGCATTTTTTTACTGCAACCTTTTTGCAATTTTTCAGTTTTGAACTTTTAGATTGACTTTCGGTTTATTTTTCTTATGTTTTAGAATTATTCTAAAGTGCAGAGGAACAGAAAATGTTGAGATCGTTTTTTTCATTTGTACAACGTAAAGCTCTGTCCTTTCGTTCAGCACAAAACGTGATACTTAAAGCGCTCAAATTAAAAGAGCAACATGCGGCGCTCTATTTAAAATATGCAAAAGCTCTAGAACCTTATTCCTCTAAGGAAGCCGCGGTTTTTACCGCCATGGGGCTTCAAGAGCTTAAAAATTATAAGCAACTTTTGTGCCTTTCTTGCCATAATCGTGCAAACACTATCGGTTCATTATGTGACAAAACTTCTCTTGTGAAAGGCAAGAACCGCCATCCCTCCCAAAAAACAACAGCGGCAAATCACACCATAAAAAAACCTTCGAAAACGCAAAGACAAACACTTTTGACTTGGATTCAACCAGGTCTAGCAGGGTTAATGGATGGCTCTGTTTCCACCCTTGCCCCCATTTTTGCCGCAGCTTTTGCCACGGGAGACACGCATCAAACTTTTTTGATAGGGCTCTCAGCTTCAATTGGTGCAGGACTTTCGATGGGTTTCACAGAAGCAGCCCATGATGACGGCAAATTATCAGGACGTGGTTCGCCATTAAAAAGAGGCCTTGCCAGCGGCATTATGACCACATTAGGAGGATTAGGCCATACGCTTCCCTATTTAATCAACTCTTTTTATGTAGCGACAATTATTGCTTTTATCATTGTTTTTTTCGAACTAGGCGCCATCGTCTGGATTCAGAACAAATTCATGTCAACTCCCTTTTGGCGCGCTTCTTTACAGGTCATCATTGGGGGAGCTCTGGTTTTTGCCACGGGTATTCTTATCGGTAGTATCTAAAAAATCTTATCTGTAACCACAATTTAGATCTCAAATAAGCGCATGCCCCTAGGCATAAGCCATCCTTGATGATGCCATTATTGAAAAATGCCATTGATAATGTTAGGTGGTGTTGTGGAATATTTTAGGTCAGTAAGAGATGATAAGCAAGCTCTGGGGACAACCTATATCCACACACCTTTATCGACTTGGTTTTATAGATATCTTTTGTTAAAGTATCATTTTCTTCTAGACCTCATATTTTGGAAATGCCTCGATCATGTCGCACACTGAAACAAACGCCTCTCTAAACAACCATCCTGTCTCTTCTCAATCTTCACATGCCCAGACTTTATTTGTTCAGCGTCTTGCACACGGACAAGGTTTAGAACTTCCTTGCTACGCGACAGCGGGTTCTGCGGGTCTTGATCTACGGGCAGCAATTGGAGAAGAAGAAACGCTTGTTCTTGCCCCTGGGCAGCGGGCACTTATTCCAACAGGTCTCATTTTTCATTTATCTCTTGGGTTTGAAGCACAAATACGTCCACGCTCTGGCTTAGCCTTAAAACACGGCATCACATGCCTCAACACTCCAGGAACGATTGATAGTGACTACCGTGGTGAAGTCAAAGTCCTTCTTATCAATTTAGGACAAGAAGACTTTTCCATCCAACGAGGCATGCGCATTGCCCAAACAGTCATCGCCCCCGTATCTCAAGTTAATGTTTGCGCCATTGAACCAGAGCAAAATACCCAAAGCCATAACGAGAGCCGTGGAACAGGAGGTTTTGGTTCAACGGGACACACTTAAGAAGCTCTGAAAAAATCGCTATCCTTAAAATAACACACACACTTATTCCAACCACTCTTTCACTTAAAACCCCTTGGGCTTTTAAAGTACACAAGGAGTGCGCATTTGCTTTTAAAGTTTTTTCACTAAACGCCCCTCTAAACAAGTATCCTTACTCTTCTCCTGTCTCTTCTCGATCTTCACATCCCCTGACTTTATCCGTTCAGTGTCTTGCACTTGGGACAAGATTTAGAACTTCCTCACTACACAACGGCTGGTTCTGCTGGTCTTGGATTTACAAGCAGCAATTGGTAAAGAAGAAACACTGGTTCTTGCCCCTGAGCAGCGGACACTTATTCCAACAGGTCTCAATTTTTCATTTATCACGTGGGGCTTGTGAAGCACGCATCCGTCCACGCTCTGGCTTAGCCTTAAAACACGGGCATTACATGCCTCAACACTCCAAGAACGATTGAGTGTGACTATCCGGAAGTGAAGTCAAACTCCTTCTTATCAATTTAGACCAAGAAGACTTTTCCATTTAAACGGGGCATGCGCATTGCCCAAACAGTCATCGCCCCCGTATCCCAAGTTAATGTTTGCGCCATTGAACCAGAGTAAAATACCCAAAGCCATAACGAGAGCCGTGGAACAGGAGGTTTTGGTTCAACGGGACACACTTAAGAAGCTCTGAAAAATCGCTACTCTCAAAATAACACATACCCAACCACTCTTTCACTGGAAATTCTTTGAGCTTTTAAAGTGCAGAAGGAGTGCGCATTTGCTTTCAAAGTTTTTTCACTAAACGCACCTCTAAACAAGCATCTCTCAATTACGTCTCGTGCACTATACAAAACTTCATTATCACCAGATACCCCTCCCCCATAACAAAAACATTGGCACTAACCATTGAGCGTTCACACACTGCTTGTAATGTCGACAATCTATACATCATATTGATTTATAATAATAATGAATTGTCTTTCAACTTAAATGAGAAATCTCAATACTGTAAGATTGTTTTATGGCAAGCCTATTTATATTAAATCAATCAAAAGCATGTTTCTCACATTCCAAACGTGGCTAGCATACAGATAAAAACTGAAAAAATGCCTACAATGAATACGTATATTAACACTGTCTTGGAAAAAAATATAAATACGATAATGGTGCTCGCTTGCTCTTTTGTTAAGCGTAAAGATGGTGATGTTTGATAGGTTTTTTGATTATTTTACGGGGGCTTTACCGTTATACCATTTATGAACACCGCCGCAAAAAAGGCTTTAAGATGTATTAAGACACACAACAATCGCCTCTGCTGTTTTCTTGATCGCACCTCTTGCGGCAAGATGAGTAGAGCTTAATCCTAAAAAACCGATTCAATATATGAACCCCCTGCGTAATATCAAACCCCTACGTAATATCAAACCCATGCGTGTTTGGTTTAATAAATCCACGGAACCCTCATCAATTTCACTCTACGACTTTGAGTAATATGCTTTGCTTCCTGCAACAAAGGCTGTTTTTTATCACTGATCAGAGACATCGGCTGGAATATTAGCGTTTCCCGCAGTGCCCGTTGTTACGGCATCCACATGCCCCACAACGTTACCACCCGCTCCATCGACAGCAGCGTTCGCTACCCCTGTTGTTTTATTATTGATCTCACCTCTTGAGACAAGATTGGTAGAGTTTTGCAATCCTACAAGACCGATTTTATGATATCCAGCCATGCGTATTTGATTTAATAAATCGATGACAGTACCATAATCAATTTCGCTATCCGCTTTGATTAAAATTTTTGTCTCTAAATTTTGCGTCGTTTCCCTCAACAAAGCTTCTCTCAAAGCTGCTTGTTCTACAAGATGATCACCAATGTAAAGAGAACGATCTTTTTGCAACGTAACATAAAGAGGTTCATCAGACTGAACCACTGAAGGTGCTTGAGTTATAGAAGGAAGCTGAACGGAAATGGCAGATGTTGCCAAAGGCGCAGCAACCATAAAAACAATAAGCAACACCAATACAACATCAATAAAAGGGGTCACATTGATTTCGCTTTGCAACCCACTCTCGTCTATATCCCAATCATTATTAAGGCTTGCTTTCATTTTTTATGACTTTTCTGTTGTCTTTGTCTATCAAGTTCACGGCTCAAGAGCCTTTCAAGAGCAGCAGCGATATCACCTAAATCACTACGATAACCACTCAAAGCACGCATAAGGCTATTATACATAACAACGGCGGGAATAGCCACAAAAAGCCCAACAGCCGTTGCGAATAAGGCTTCAGCAATTCCAGGCGCCACCACATCAAGTCGCGTTGTTTGAGACTGAGCAATCCCAATAAAAGAATTCATAATTCCCCAAACAGTTGCAAAAAGACCAACAAAAGGAGCAATTGCGCCAATAGTTGCAAGAACAGCACTTCCACATGCAACACGGCGTGTAGCAGCCAGCAAGCAGCGTGCCAAAAGTGAATGAACCCTTTCTTTTAAACCTTCATGAACATCACGAACCCTAGCATCGCGAACATCGCGGGAAACATCTTCATATTGATTGCTCTCCTCATAAAAGAGAATATCTTCAATCGTTTGTGCATTTTCCCCTACACTGGTTTTTTCACCAGAGCTTTCGTTTATCCCTTCAGGAGCAGAAAAATGAACCTGTTGTGCAGAAAGATACACCTCTTTAAGGACTTCTTTGAGAAAAAACACACCAGCTCCTTTGCTTTCTTTCAAGCTAGCTGCCAAACGCGTAAGAGTCTGAGCATTTAGAACCAATTGAAGTTCATGACGTACTCTTCGTTTTACCAAAGTGATCTCAACAATTTTCACAAAAGCAATTGTCCAAGACATAAGTGAAGCAAGTAACAAAATAATGATAACGGCTTTCACCACCCAATCAGCAGCCATAAACATAGAAAGAGGAGAAAAATCATGCACTGTCAATACAGCAGACATATTATCTAAAGGGACTGTTTTATCTAAAGGGACTGTTTCAGATTCCATTTTTATCTCACATTCTTGTGCTCTTATCTTTATTTATGAGCTGGATCGTCACCCCGCATAGCATCACTGTTCCACAATGCCACTACCCTTTTAACGTCACTTGTGTATTCCTCTTAAGAAAGAAAACTTGATAAATCAAGTATAGTTTTATTTCACAAGCTCTCTCTTAATTCTAAAGAAATTACTCAAGAAATTTTTCTCTAACAATTCAACAAGTTTATCTTACCCAATCAATTTATTGCATAAATTAGGCAAAATGATAAACTTACAAGAAGTATCGCATATAATATTTTAATTTATAAGAATAATTTATCATCGTTCCTGTTAAATAAATCTCTCATATCGCAAAGCTTTTCTCATTTCTGCGGCTCTTTTGAAGCCAACAAAATATTTTCTTACATGAAACAAGCAGCAAAAATATCATAAAATCCTCGGAGAAAAGGATATGCACTTCTCTAACAACCAGTGCACTAAAGTACCTCTCCTATCCTAAAATAAAAATATACCTTACGTTTTTAAAAAAGAACGATCGCAATATTCTTAAACTGACCAAAAGTATCATGGGGAGCGCGTGTTGCCCCCAAATACATAGAGAGCAAAGAGCCGCAATATTATTTTCTTTTTCTTTGCTGCAAAAGTATAAAAATGACAGTACTTCTGCCGCAAAATCGCAACAACAATGTTTTTTAGCTGTCACAAGCTTAAAAAATAAGCCTCAGCACACTTTTAAAAAACTTTTATAAAAAACTGCGCCACGAGAAACTGAAGAATGGTGCTAAATTCCTGCAAAAGCATAAAAGCATATAAGGCAATTCTCAACAGATGCGACCCTTTACAGACAAAGCATATCGTATAGGAAAGATTTATTTTATCAAAAACAATTTTAAATTCGACAAAATGAAAGGAACCAAAAAAAGCTTTTGGCGTTACTCAAGCAGTGAAAATTTTCACTCCAATGCAAATGATCACTATGAACACACCAATACAAATATAATGAATCAAGAGGGAAAAATACCATGGCCCATAATAAAACAACACAGCACGATAAAACAGCCGTAGAAAAAGACCTACAAGGACAATTAGAAACGTTACGCACTGAAATTTCAGGGATTACCTCAACCCTAACAGATCTTGGTGCAAACAAATTCAACGCCGCCAAAGACAAAGCGGAAAAACTATATCACTCAGCGAAAGAAAGTGGTGAAGACATGATGTCTCAAGCAAAAGACAAAATCAGTGATCTTGAACAAACTCTGAACCAATGCGTTCGCAAAAACCCTGGCAAAAGCGTTTTGTTTGCCGCAGGGGTTGGTTTTATTCTTTCTCAATTACTACGTCGTTAAGCAATGCATAAGTTTATCGCTCCTCTTTTAAACCATCTTGTCGGTGGAGGGCTTAAAAGCACAGTCAAGCAAGTACGCCTTCAAGCAATTTTCTATGGGTTTATTAGCATTTCATTCTTCATGTCTTTGCTTTTTTTATGTACCATCGGTTTTATTGCGTTATGTTCTGTTATGAAGCCTCTTGCTGCCGCCAGTATCATGTTTTTAATTTGTCTTTCTCTTGCGGGATTAGGTCTTATTATCAGTCGCGTTCTCAAAACTTATCAACGCTATGACCAACAAAAAAAGACAGAAGAACAACGCCACAAACTCATGACAGATGCGACTGTTTCCAGCCTTGCAGCTCTCGGTCAACATCTCCCTTTTGCCAAATTGAGTGTTCCCATTCTCGGACTTGCAACTTATTTTTTGTGGAAAAAAGATAAAAAAGACCGCTTTTCAAAGTAAAATATGTAAAACTGTCACTCTAAATTCCCCCTCAGTGTGCTTTCTTTTATAACAAAAGAAAGCACATTTTTTTCCTCATAGTCTCTTTAGCTTCTTCAAATACCTGAAAAAAATCCCCTTCATTTTGCTAAAAATTCCATAGAACCGCTACACTCTCTTTCAGATTGCAACCCATTTTTCATGAACATAACAACATAAGGCAATGCTTGCATTAGAAGTCCTAGTTTAATTCGAAGCCATTTATTGTTTTTTGAAGGAAATGATGTTCCGTTTCTGCCTTTCTCTATATTTTCATAAGCTTTTTTCAGAACCAAAGGTCACGTCATCGATTTGAATTTATAAAGCAAAAATATTCCCCGTATGAAAATTCTTTTTTCAAAAAATCTGAAATTTTTACAGATAAGAAAGTTGTAAAAACGTCCATTACACAACAAAAATTTATCAATTCTGATACTGATAAAATAGAGGTCATACCTATAATTCACGTCACAGAAAAAACAAATAAAGAAAATTTTATAGAAATATTTGCTGATGGCATTCAAGCAATTTTTAATTTATCTCGTACAGGACATCGTGCTTTGATAATAGTTTTAGAAGAATATCGATCTAATAAATCAACAAACGAAGATCCCAGCAGCGTTACCTTAATTTGGTTTGATGGGGGTATAAATGGAAAAAAGCGCGATATGGTCGACAGAACTTTTCACAACGGTTTAAGAGAACTTATACAAAAAGGAATTTTGAAACCAAAATTGCCTAATCAATACTGGGTGAATCCTATTCTGTTATTCAAAGAAGAAAAAGTTGCTTTTATGAAAGAATATCAAATAGAATCATCTTCTACCAAACCGGATATTTCATCCGTTGAACATCAAACAGATCTTGAAGATTTTATAACAAAATAACTTATATCATTTATCGTACTGTGTATATTGTGGAGCATCTTGATTTAAGCGCGTGAGGGGAAAATAATGTCAAAATCACAAATAAGCAAAGAGGCGCTCGTCCTTTTGCTTTTATGGCTTCGTGGTCCTTTAAGATTGATACTAAGCCTTATAGTGATAATAGGGTTTGTGGGATTGTTTACAATTCCTATTATAATATTATCAATAGGTTGGTCAAAAGCACTAATAAACATTACAATTTGTTCGTTTATATTAGGTTTTGGCTCTTTCCTTCTCATTTTTTATTATGATAAACTTATAAGATATTTACAATAAACTGTTCACATATTTTTCCATTAACAATACTAATAAAAAACAAAAGATCACGATAATTAAATCTGTATTCCGATATAATTGATGAGATTAATACATATAATTTTTAAAGAGGGGAAAAATGAAAAAATTTATTTTAATATGCTTGGCTCTATTGACTATAGGATTGAATATTACAGGTTGTGGTAAAAGTGAAGAGGAAAAACGTAGAGCCCAACAAGAAGAACAAGCTAAAAAGTTTTTTGATGAAGAATTAACCTCTACAGATCGTGATCATGCATTTTAAAAAATACCCTACGACAATAAAATGTGAGTTATCAATCTCTAACTAAAAGAGTATTTTGTGTAACTCACACCCGACAACGTCATTGTACACTTTAACACGTATGAAGACAATCAGTTTTAAAAACTTTGGAAAGGCTTTTCATAACCTATCCGCTTAACGCTAAGTATTTATATAACAAAATACCCATTTATTATCTTTTCTTGTCTTTTTTATAATATTTTCAAATATATATCACTTAAAATACCTTATTATTTTCATCACTTTCTTTTGACTTATCCCCCTATAAGCTTTCTCTTTAATCATGATCTCAAAGCCGCGTGAGAAAAGAACAAGATAAGCCTTTTGGTTATTGATAAGGGGCACACGTGCGCCTAACGATACGCTTTTACAGAATTTCCCAGCCTTTAAAACTTAAGGCTTTTAGCCTTCTCATTTAAATGCAGGTTTGATGTCATGATTTTGGGGTGCGATTATTAAGAGTTTGAGAAGCGAAGAGCTTTTCATTTAAAAAGCAAAACGAAATGACGTATAGCCAAGGAAACGCGCTCTCCCATAGCACTGTAGTAAACAACCTATAAGGATATTTTAAACACAACAAATTTTCATAACGAGCGTTGTCCACCAAGGACTGCGTGGATTATAATTAACTTTTTTCTGATAAGATTTGCAGTAGAATATTGACTTGATTTTTAAATAGCGCTTGAGAGAACGCTTTATTAATAATGGTCAATATTAATTATGGTCAATGGGATTATAGCTCCCATGATCTCTTCGCCAATCTTCTGGTTGTTGAAATTGGCTCGACCATAAACCGTTTTGTGCTTTTTGAGCAGCAGATTGTAGAGTTTTATAGTCTGCGGGGGATGGAAAATGATGCTGATCTTTTGTCAACACCATCAACCCTTCTGCCAGCCCCAACCGCGCCAGATCAACCCCATCTACAAAACATTGTGCATAATGAACCTGTTGAACGACACGTGCTTGCCGACAAGTAACCTTTTTATCAATTGTTTTTGAAACAAGCCAAGCCGTAACAAAAGCACCGCAAGGCCACTTAACTCCGTTGCGTGAGGCAAATTGCCTCATTTCACAGCTTTCCACACCATATAAACGGATATCACGGATGATCTTTTTTCTCCATCCATCATCTACAAGCGTGATCATTTTAAAGGTCACACCACTTGTAACCTGTATAGCACCGGAATAGACCGGCACATTTTCTTCATAAAATTGTGATGCGAGTGGTTCTGAATGCAATACCACATTTTGTTGATTTACGTCTTGTTGGTTTGCATAATCAACCAATTGTGACTTCGGACTTTGAACGGGGTTTCCAATTGTCTTTTCTGATCCTTCAAAAAGAGAAAATTGCATAATATTTTCAGTATGTTGACTGAAATAAAAGTATCCTAAAATAATAATACAAATTAAGAAAATATATTTAGGCGCTGCTCGAAGATATTTTAAAAGTATCATTTTGAATATTACTATATTTTTTGTTCATTAAATAATAAAAGATTAAATATTATTAATTTATCGATAGAAAAATTTATTTTTTTCATTTATATGATTCCCGATTAATATTTTGAATATTAATTTTGTGATTAACTTAAACATAAAGCGGGGGAATTTTCATGAAAAACATGAATAATTCGTTCATTAATGAACATACCTTACAAAAAACTATTCTATCCAACACCCAAAAGAAATGGTTAACAGCAGCATTGATGCTGTTTATTGCCTTCATGGCACTGAGTGAACCAGCATTTGCTGATGGCGGCTTCGGAAAAATTGAAACTGCTCTTGATAAAATAATTGAAGCTTTAACAGGAAAAATTGCAACATCAATTGCAACCATTGCGGTTGCTGGTATTGGGCTTGCATGGATTGCTGGTTATGTTGAAATGCGTAAAGCTTTTTTCGTTTGTGTTGGCATCGGCATTGTTATGGGTGCAACGCAAATCGTATCAATGTTTTCCCATTAAACTTTGCCTTTCAAAGCCATGAAAGAGCATGACAAGCTAACAGAAGATACGTTATTTCTTGCTTGCACGCGCCCTGCAATGATTGCGGGCGTAACAGTGGAAGCTATGGGATTAAATGGGATAGGAACAATGATATTGTTCATTATGGCAGGCAATATTTTTCTTCTAACCTTTGGTGTGATGCTGCATTTCATATTCAAGGAAATCCTAAAGCATGACCATAACAAATTTCGTATTCTTCTGACATGGCAAAAGACATCT
>NZ_JBHIRS010000008.1:0-82279 GCF_042197365.1 Bartonella sp. AA168HLJHH
TCATGATCCTCATTCTCCAGAGTTAGAGAACTTGCAAGAAACGAATAATGGATGACAATGCAGTCGAAGAATTTTTCTCCCATGCCAATAATGCAAGACAACCGGACCCACCCTACACGGTTTCGCAATGGGCGGATAAGAATAGATACCTTAGCACGGTAGCAAGTGCTGAGCCTGGGCTTTGGAGAACAAAGCGTACCCCCTATTTGCGTGAAATCATGGATAATCTTTCCTCCTACGTGCCAATTGAAACAACCATTGTCATGAAAGGGGCGCAGATCGGCATGTCAGAAGCAGGATTAAATTTCTGCGGTTATGCCATTCATTATAGTCCGGGACCTGCTCTTTATGTGATGCCAACGGTTGAGACAGCGAAGAAATTGTCCAAAACCCGTCTTGATCCAATGATTATGGCAAGCCCCGCTTTAAGCGAACGCATTGCCCCAGCGCGGGCACGCGACAGCGGTAATACTATGTTTTCGAAAGAGTTTGATGGTGGGGCATTGATGCTTACAGGAGCAAACAGTGCAGCTGGTTTGCGTTCCATGCCTATTCGTTATCTGATTTTAGATGAGGTGGATGCCTATCCTCTCAGTGTGGATAACGAAGGTGATCCGGTGATGATTGCGGAAAAGCGGACCTCAACCTTTGTGCAGAGAAAGATTTTTAAATTGTCCACACCCACCCACCGTGACACAAGCCGTATTGCCAAGGATTTTGTACTAGGAGACCAGCGATATTACAACGTGCCTTGTGATGCATGTGGTACACTACAGCCGATTGTTTGGTCACAAATCAAATGGCCGAAGGGGGCTCCTGAAAAAGCTGTGTTTGTTTGTGCGCATTGTGGTCATGAGCATGCCGAGCACCGAAAAACAGATCTCATGTGTGAAGAAAGAGGCGCATGCTGGGTCCCAACCAGTGAGTCAAGCAGACCCAATTTGCGTTCTTATCATATTTCGGCACTCTATTCTCCTTGGCTTACATGGGGGGAATGTGCAAGAGAGTTTTTAAATGCCAAGGATGATCCAGCTCTTCTACAGCCTTTTGTCAATACAGTTCTTGGAGAGCCATGGGAGGACAGAACAGGCGAAGTTATTGATCCTGATAGCCTCTATGCAAAACGCGAAGATTATCCCCTTGCACCAGAACAATCCGTCGTGTTGACAGCTGGTATTGATGTGCAAAATGACCGCTTGGAACTTGAAGTGGTGGGATGGGGGCGTAGTGAAGAAAGTTGGCATATTGATTATCAAGTGATCCTTGGTGATCCCTCTTCTTTTGAAGTATGGGACCAATTGGATGAATATCTTGCAAAACGCTGGCCACATCCAAGCTATAAAGAGGGGATTAGGATAACAGCTGCTTGTATTGATACCGGTGGTAGACATACACAGGCGGTTTATAATTACGTGCGCCCCCGTGAGGAGCGGCGTATCTGGGGGCATTAAGGGGCAAGCGAGATGGCGTGCAGTATGGCAAAGAAAATCTTTGGGGGTGTGCAATGAATACCAGTATCGATTTTTTGTGCGATTTATGAATAGCATTGTTTCAGTTTTCCAATCATCACAGCATTGGAGATGAGGATTGCACTGCCATAATTGAGATTATGAGCATGGTGGAAAAAGCTTTAGTTTTTAAACTTCAAGATGAAGTGCCTAATATTACAAAGATTTTGGCAGCTCTTACAGATTTTGGCGATTCAGAGTTTCCTACAGTTATGTTGCCTTTATTGCGAGCTTACGAACCAGATCTAGAAAACCCCATTAAAAAGGTTGCTTAAGTACCTCCCTTCCCCATCTTTAAAGGTGGGGAGAAGATCAAGAGGCTTCTTTAGGTAAGAATTCAAAATGAACAGATTTAAAATCAGTTAAGTCATAATCAGTAAGGTTGCAGTATCAACAAAGTTTTCTGCTTCTTCATCCGTCTTGAAAACGGGTATTTGTTTAATTTAGAGGTTTTCATAAGAATTAATTTTCTTTTAGTACGTATAGATTTTTAAAAGATTCAAAGCTTAGAAGAAATGTATCTGTTTAAACTAACACCATTTTCAGCGGCTTGTATTGAAAGTTTTCTATGGAGTTCTGGTGGTATTCTTAATTGAAACTTGCCACTATATTTACCATGAGACAAAGGCAGAGGAACTTCTTCTCCATTATGTTGCATGTCCTCAACAACTTCTGAAACAAGGTCCATAATACCTTTTAAAGCTTTCTCTGCTTGAGCATCTAACCATGAAAGGGATGGGAATTCTGCACACAATCCAACATATTCCTCATCTTCTTGCGACCACAAAACACGATATGTATAATGATTATTGTTCATGTTTCATCCTTTCTATCGCTTGTAAGACTTGTCTGACTTGATAAGCTTTTGCTTTGTTACCAGAATCTTTTTGAATATTCATACGGGGGTCACCAAGCCACGGGGTTTTAAAAACAAAGCGGCTTTTACCATTGTTCCGCGGTTTTCCAAAAAAAATGTACACACACACAGCCAACAAATCTGAAAACTTGATGTTCTTTGGTGATGCTTTCATCAAGCTGATTATTTTTTCAACTTTATTGTTTATAACCAATAATAGTATCATTATTAATCCTAATCAATCATTTTTAGAAATAGCGTCAACTAACAAGAGCCTTTTGTAACTCGACACTGTTAAAAAAGCTCAATCAAGGTGAATATGAAGCTGTCCCTGCCGAGCTACAGAAATGGACCAAAGCAGGCGGAAAGCGTCTTGAAGGTTTAGCACACCGGCGTGCGGCAGAAACAGGCTTATGGGCAAAAGGGGCTTATGTTTCCTCCAATTATCAAACAGTAGAAACGCAAGCACCAACGGGGGTTTTCAAAGCCGAAGCCCTTGCACCGATTATTGGTTCTTTTTCTGGGCTTGGTGGTTTGTTAGCAGGAAATGGACCAATCCAATGGGCTTTGGCAACCATTATGGTTTTAGCCGCATGTGTTGGTATTTTCTTTGTTGCCAAACGTTTTCAGGAACACCGCCTATGATCTTATGGATGAAAAGAAATCTGCTGTTAATAGGCGCGGCTTTAGCTGCTTTTTTTATGATTTTAGCAAGAGCTTTTACTCTTGGGAAAAAAGCAGAGCAACAAAAGCAAACAGAAAAAGCTTTAAAAGCAGCCACAACACGTCTGGAGGTGGAAAGTGAAGTTAATCAAAAAAGTGATGCTGATGTGCGTACTGCTCTCTCTGACTGGTTGCGCGACAAATAAATACGCTTCTTCTTGTGTTGGTTGGTTGCCAATTTATTTAGAGAGGCAAGATCTGAACACCATCAGTTCAAACTTAGCAAGAGAGATCTTAAAGCACAATAATCTAGGTGAACGCTTGTGTGGGTGGAAACATGGTTAGAAAAAAATCCAAAAAACACACAGAGCTTACAGAATCAGAAAAAGAAATACTTCAAGAAATGATCATCACCTATCAAAGTGTGAAAATGATGTCTCGTTTGATGAAGTGGATAGCATTTTTTCTTTTTTTTGCTTATCCTTGATTTTGCACGCCTTATGGATGCGATAGACAATATCTTTGCACATTATAAAACAGTGGCTAACCAAAAACTGAAAGCTTTACCCCCTTCCCGCTTTTAAAGCGAGGAAAGAGAGATTATATCGTAATCTATCCGCTAATCGCTTAAATGTTTCTTAGACACCTGACGCGACAATAGACATAACAATTATCAAGCCTCTCCAGATATAAAAGACGCCCATTGTTCTGAGAGAACACGGCGCTATTCTAAAAAATCCGTCCGCATGTAAGCCTTTGTCACTGAATTCCCAACTGAATACGCAAGAACAGATTCTGCAATTTCAAATGGTGTTGACGTTGTCTCTGCTATACAGTCCCGCAGAATCGATCTGAAACCATGAAGTCTATAATTAAAACCTTTGTTTTTCATGAATTTAGAAAGTGCTACATCAGATATAGGCTTTCCAAAACTCTCAACAAATAAAAAACCATTTTGTTGCTTTTTCAATAACAGCAAGCGCTTCAGCTGTGAGCGGCACATGAAAATCAGAAACCTTTCCAACAATTCTCTTCATATTTTCTTTTGGGATAATCCATATTGATCCATAAATCTCTGAATATACCTGATTGGTATAAAAAAAACGTCAAAATAAGAAGTTTTAAAGCTAGATGTGATACAAGCTCATCATTTTAAGATTGAAAAAACTTAGGCATTTCTTTCCATGGCATAGCTGGAATATTTTGGGTATTTTGAATAAACTTTTCTAATAAAGCTTTTGCTTTTAATTGCATATCCACATCTATACCAAGTGCCACCGCATGTTTTATAGCTATATTCAAGCGGGATAGAGCTTTACTTGCTGTTTCGTTTTTTGTTTTCCAAATAGGAAAAATGCATCCTTTTATATCAATCTGCGTCAGTTCAATGATTGGCGTATCATCAAGTTTAGGAAAAACATGTAACTCAAGAGGTGTTAACCAGCTTGCTGCTTTTCCTTCATTTTTCAATTCGTTTTTTTGGTTTCAAAAGCACTAGAGGCAATTTCTCGTAAAGAAATCTCCCCTGCCCGACGCAAATTTTCTTTTTGTTTTCGGCGAATCGGGTCTATTCTTTGATCTAAAAGATCACGATAAGCTAAAGCTTTGAACAGTGCTTCTTTTAAAGATACATTGCGACAAGAGCCTAATCCCATTTCTCGTCGTCTTTTATTGAGGTCAAACCTAAAAACCCATCATCCTTGATCTGGTGTAGTTTTGATAAGCCATAAACCAGCTCTGTCAGCATATTTTCCTTTAGATAGATTTTTTACAGATAAGATAGACGGTCTATCACGTTCTTCCGAACCACCTTTTAAAAACCACCTTTTGAATTGCACTTGGAGCACTTTCATCTGGTACCAAGATTATATATAAAAGGCAATTTAATAAATAAAATAAAATAAAAACAATTAGTTATTAAACAGAAAAAAGATAAACTGTGCTATCAGGTGATATTGTAGAGAGTTCTAAGGGAAGAAAAAATTGTTGCACAAACGTGCACGCCGTCCGCACCACTCTATATGAATTTTCTTTATTTTCTCATTACTTAGATAGTAAAAACTCTCTTTAAGTTTACTGTTTGCAACTCTATAACGGTATTATAAAGTGATAACTGTAATAATATGAAAGACGAAGCAATCCTTCTTTGCCAACAAATGTTTCAACCACACCTCGTGAACTAAAAATTTTTTATTCTTAACAATTAAGAATCTGAGTAACTCTTCCTTACCTCCTCATTCTCACTCAAAGTCAAAGCCCCCCTTTTTTCACCATAAAATAGTGTTTACAATGCATAAAATTAAAAAATAAAGGCCCTATCAAAGAAATAGGACCTCTTAAATTTAAGCTCCTTTATCCTACAAAATTAGAATTTGTAAGCTATTCCTGCGCGAAAATCATTCGTCTTATACTTAACTTCAATCTCGTCTTTGAATTTCCTTTTACCAAAATCTGAGTAACGATATTCCGCACGCACAACAAGATGATCTGTCATTGCAAAATCAACACCACCACCGAGAGTATAACCAATCATCGTTTTTGTTACATCCGATGTCCTATTAAATGGCTCACCTCCCGTAATTACTGTCGACAAAATATCCTGAAACTGTCCATAAGCAACACCACCAGCAATATAAGGCATCACACGCCCCGTAGAAAACCCAACACGCACCCGTGTAGCACCTGTCCATTTTTGTTTTAACGTATGATTAAACGTTAAACTGCCTTTCTCTTCTTTATCCTCTGCAGAAGAGCGAGAAAAGCCTCTACCTTTTCTCCTGACAATTTTTGCCTTTTTTCGACTTTTTTCTTCTGTACCTAATTCCTCAGTATCAGTACCCGTTCCTTCAGTACCCGATCCTTCAGTGCCGGATCCTTCAGTTCCACCAGCACTTGATTCATCTGCATGAAATCTTGTTTTTGTATCCTTTTTTTCCGTTAAAAGCATATCCGTATCAATCCCCACAATAAAATTATTACCGAGATCAAAATTAACACCCGCATAAAAACCACCTATAAATCCAGAAAGCTCAGGCATATACTGCTTCTCGACAGGCACCCATGGTTTACTTTTACTCTCCTCATCGGGATAGAGAGGAATATCAACATCACGCGTTATTGCAGAAGTCTTACTTGAAAAGCCACCAACTTGCCCCCCGAAATAAAAACCTGCCCAAGAAAAAGGTGAAGAAGCAACAACTTCTGAGGCAACATGTAATGGCTCTTCGTGAGCCACCACATCTGCAGCCTGTACTATAGAAGGTGAAATCAAAGAAAAAACAGATGCTGTTATAAATTTTGTATTCATAAAATTATACCCCATTGCTAAATTTAAATATAATCAAAAATCACATTTAGAAAAACAAAGTTTTATAAAATCTTATGCCGCAAAATCGCATGTACTCCTTTATATTTACATTTCAATCTACTACTATAATAATATATCATTACATCAAAATTTAATATTATCAAATAAATTTTAAAATATTATAATAATGATTACTTAAAATAATAAAGATTTAATAAAAATACCTTTTATCTTTTCAAAAGGAGGAAATATAAAACATTTTGTATTAAAAATACCGCAAAAAAATCACAAAATAGTATATTTTATGCATTTTTTAATGAAAAAATTCTAAAAATGATGTAATTATTTTTAGAGAATCGACGTTCATTAACAATATTATAAATATCTCAATATTCGTACATCCAAAATGCATACTGTAGATTCTACATAGTATAAAAAAACACCCATTTTATACTAAAATCATACTTTTTTTTACCATTTTCTAAAGGATGAGATTATTAATTACACACAATATCATTATCCTTCTAAATCTTGTCCCCAAACAAAAATTCTCAATCATTTTATTTAAAAATTGCTCTTCCCCTACTGATTTCTATATTATCATCTGCCTTTATTGCAAAACGGTCTTTATTAGGAAAAGTTATAAAACATCCCTTCATACAAATTGTAATTGTTTGATGAGTATTTAAAGAAATTTTTGAAGGTATACTTCCTTCAACAACAATAAGAGATTGTATCTTTAAATCAGTATTCTTCACTGTTGCAGCAAAAGCTGTTATGGTAAAAATACTTAATAGAATAACTGTAATCAAAATATAAGTATATTTCAGCATTCTAAGATTCCTTCCTCAGCAAAACGCTTATATAGGCTAAATCGAAGAGCATTGGTTACATGAGAAGATGAGGTAATATTAGGCACATAAATAGCCAAATTAAAGGAAAAACTCTTACGATCAAATGCTGTAAAACTCACCTGTGGGATAGGATTTTTTAAAACGCCTTCTGTCGCAGAAGCAATCTCTAACAAAATTTCAGCAACATGCTCTGGAGCAACCTTAGATGATACAGTAACTGGTATATCAATTCGTCCTACTTTATTACGTCGTGTCCAATTACTAACGTTGTTATTAATAAGGCTTGAATTGGGAATAATAATCGTCTTACGCTGAATTGTCTCAAGTTCCGTTGCACGCACACTAATACGCTTAACAACACCCCCTACTGATCCAGATTCTATATAGTCCCCTATTTTAAATGGTCTTCCAACTAAAATAATAAGTCCAGAGACAAAGTTTTGGACAATATTCTGTAAACCAAAACCTATACCAAGTGAAAGTCCTCCAGCAATAAGAGCGAAATTTCTAAGATCCAAACCTGCCATTGATAATCCGGTCAAAGCAGATACAACAACGCCTCCATAACTTATCACTGTTTTGATAGAATTACGTATACCAGAATCGAACTCTCCATGAACCAACACCACATTATCTAACCAACCAATAAATCGGCGAATAAGAAACCAGCAAACACAAAAAGAAATAATTCCTGTTACAAGAGAAATCAAAGAAAGACTAATATTTCCAATCTGAAAACCGGTCACCGATTGCCACAAAACTGCTTTTAAATCAGAATAGGAAAATCCAAACTGTACAGCAATTGGCATTGCACAAAATATAACAACAAATAAATTGAGAAAAACGCTCACAAAAACTCCCAATTGATTCATCGTTTTTTCTTCTAAATGAAACCTCTGCATCAAAAGATGACCAACCGTTGTTTTCATAAATTGGTCTTTAGTTCCAAGTGCTTGAGCGCTTTGTATTCCTAAATACATGAGAACTAAAAATGCTCCATCAATCATAATTTGCTGCGTAATAAAACGCGCAAGTCCAACGTAACCTAAAAAATTCAATACAAAGAGCAGTAACCCCAAGCCAATAAGAGGAATGCGTATATAAAATGGCCAAAAGTATGGCTCTTTTTTTTCTTCTTGAACACGCCTACGTCTAAACCGCAAAGGTACAAATGATATTATAAATAGCAATATCGCTACAAGAAAAACAGCAATAAAACTTTTAGCAATTGTTAAAGATAGAGGCGCTGAAATGATTTGATAAATACTATCAAGAACAGCGTCAAATGCCAAAATACCCCCTAAAGAAGTGAGTAAAATCACTAATTGATAAGCAGACGATGGTGCAATACTGAGAAGACGCACATGGGGCCTATTCGATGATAGAAGAACAACAGCTAATCGATTGATTAAAAATAATAAAATAATTTGACAACCTATCATATAAAAAACTGTTGTAAGCTTACCTGGATCTAAGTTAAAACTACGAAACAAAAACAACACAAGATAAACGCAAAGAATACATACAAGTGAAGGTAAGAGAACTGAAATAAAGGCGATCAATAAGCGTTGTAAATAAGATATTTCCTCATTAGACTTCGTAAAGTGGCAATACACATGAACAAGAACTTTTTGAGAAAAATACGAAAGTCCCAAAGTAATAAAAAGTGGAATTAAAAAGCAAAGAAATAGTTGTAAAAACTTGAAGTAAAATATAAAATTCCACCAAGAATTTAACAACACAAGAAAATCTGATGAAGCCTCTTTTGTTTTTTGGACGAGATGTTTAACCATCGGAATCGAAAACTCAAGCCTATACGTAAGCGTGCGTTTAAAAAGCTCCCGAGATTGAGAAATAGAAAGTTCAGCTATTCTATTTGCCGCTAAGAAAATTGCTTCAAAACGAAGCATGATACTGTTAATTTTAGCTTTTTGCTCTATCAAATAGGAATATTCCTTCACAGAGCTTTTCAGTTTTTTCACGTCACGATGGAGCTCCATTAATTGATCAAGAAGTGTATTAATCTCATTAAGAGGAGGACGCAAAACAAATGCTGCCTCAATAGCACGTTCACTGATATCTTGTGCACGTAACCGTAATTCTTCTAAAGCACGCTCATCTTCTGGCTTTCTATCAAAATCTCTTTTTAAAGTTTCAGTATTTTCTTCAAGAGTCTTAATAATCAACTGTTGTTGCAGAATAATTTCATCAACTGAATAAGAAGCTATCGTTTGTTCGACAATTGTATTTTGTGCCCCCCTATTACCCCATGCACCAGAATTAAATACAAAGATAATCCCCAAAAGAAGGAAAAGTATGTGGATGTTTTTTCTACAAAATGAATACATATCTACCTTATGAGCACAAAAGGGATTTTATTTTTCTCTTTTAAATATGGTATAAAGTAGATATTTTCAACTTTTATAGAATAATCTTATAAAAGCTTTCCCTTATCCTATAATACTGGTAATAAGATAAAAGAATGATAAATAAGCTGAACTCAATAAGATTAAAGAAGGCACTCTAGCATGTTTTTTTTGCACCTTTATTGCAAAAAAGAAGATTTTCTTCCTTTGACAACCTGGATTTTTCTATCCAGTTTAGGTGTATTCTTGACGAGCAACCTAGAAACACGTGCTTATTTAATCAAACAATCACACACCAATAATGTCATTAAAACGAATAGACTTGATTTACATCATAAGTGTGACCATGTGAATGTTACCACAACTGAAAACAAAAAACTTGTAACACTCCATACAGAATCTATTTTTATCAGGACCTTTCAAAAAATCCTAACATTGGATTTCTTTTTAATAAAGATTCCAGCTGTTGACACACGATTTCGTAACGTTAAAACACAATATTTCTCAAATAAACGCGCTCCTCCCAATGAACACACTTAATTCTCTTCCTTGAATATAAAAACGATCATCTTATTTTACTTGTGCTTTTAACTTTGAATAACTGTTAGATTGCCTATTTACGGAATATATCATGCGTACACCTGGTTGGTTAACTACCCTTTATTGTTTTATTCTTTTAAGCAGCATTTATGTTGCCTTACCCAATTTATTTTCACACGAACAAGTTAAAAACTCGAAATTCTTACCCGACACCCGTGTAGCACTTGGTCTTGACCTTCAAGGAGGCTCTTCTCTCCTGCTCGAGGTTGATAGCAAAACGTTAAAACGCGATCAGTTACATATAGTTTTAAGCAATGTGCGCAATGTATTGCGTGAAAAACAAATCCGCACCTCAAGTGTGCGTATCGTTGAAGATAGCGTTATTGCCCTTATTTCTGACCCATCGCAAACTGAAAAAGCACTCTCTGCTTTGAAAACATTAATAACCCCCATACACAGTAGCTTTGGCACAACAGAACATAACATCACGATCAGTGCTCAAAATGAAACTCTCCGCGTCACATTAACAGAAGCTGGTATAAAAGACCGTATCAGCAATGCTATTGAACAAAGCTTAGAAATCATCCGTCGTCGTATAGATCAAGTTGGTGTTTCAGAACCAGCCATCCAAAAGGTCGGAAATGATCGTATTATGGTCCAATTGCCTGGACTACAAGATCCAAAACAACTGCGTGATCTTTTAGGAACAACCGCTAAGATGAGTTTTCATCTTGTTCCTTCTAATGTGGACCCCAATAATCCCCCTATAGGTGTTTCTATTCTCCCTGGATACACTGATGCAACACAACATTATGCAATTTATGATCAAATTGCTTTAGATGGAAATGTCCTGAAAGATGCCCGTGCAGGTTTTGACCCCCAAATACCAGGACGTTCCATTATTTCATTTACGCTAGATTCCGCTGGCGCAAAAATATTTGCCGATATAACACGACAAAATATTAACCGTCCTTTTGCCATTGTTCTGGATAATAAAGTTTTAACCGCTCCGACCATCAATAGTGTCATTCCCAATGGACAAGGTCAAATTACAGGAAACTTTGACCCCAAAGAAGCCTCAACTCTGGCTGCTCTGCTTCGTGCTGGTTCCCTCCCCGCACCACTCACGGTCATTGAAGAGAGAACCGTAGGTCCAAATCTTGGTGCTGATGCTATCCAAATGGGACTTTACACCGGCATAATTGGCTTTATTCTTGTTGCAATTTTTATTTTTCTTCTCTATCGTATTTGGGGATTAATTGCCAATATAGCACTAGCTCTGCACACAATTTTAACATTTGCTGCACTGAGTCTTTTGGGTGCTACGCTTACGCTGCCTGGTATTGCTGGTATTATTTTAGGCATCGGTATTGCCGTTGATGCTAATATCCTTATCAATGAACGTATCCGTGAAGAAAGTCGAAAAGGTGTGGGTGCTTTTGCAGCCCTAGATCGTGGATTTAAACACGCTTTTGCAACCATTGTTGATGCAAATGTTACAGCAATTATAGCGACCGTCTTACTATTTTGGTTTGGCACAGGCCCAGTTCGTGGTTTTGCCGTAACAATGTTGCTTGGTATTATCATCTCCATGTTTACAAATATCACCATTGTACGCATCATCATGATTTGGATCGTTCGTAAATGGAAAATTAAAAAATTGCATATTCACTCTGCTTTCAACATCATGCCACAAAACACAACTTTCCACTTTATGAAAGCACGTTTCATTGGTATTGGCGTCTCAATTGTTTTATCAATGGCTTCAGTTTTTCTCTTTTTTAAGCCTGGATTGAATTTTGGTATTGATTTCATTGGCGGAAGCCAAATGAGTATTACCACGAAAGGACCAGCAGATCTAGCAACTCTGCGTTCCAAGCTTTCTACTCTTAATATTGGTGAAGTTACCTTGCAAAATATTGATAACGAAAATACCGTATTAATTCGCATGCAGAAACAAAGCGGTGGCGAAGCACAACAAACCACCGCCATTGATAAGGTCAAAACAGCTGTACAAAATATCTATCCCGATACCACATTCGATCAAATAGAAGTTGTTGGTCCCAAAATTTCAGGTGAGCTTGCCACAGCTGCTTTTACTGCTGTTATTCTTGCGGCTATTGCCATGTCTCTTTATATATGGTTACGCTTCGAGTGGTTCTTTGCCATTGGAGCAATTATCACTCTCATTCTAGACACCACAAAAATGATTGGCTTTTTTGCTTTGTTTCAATTTGATTTTAATTTAACGGCTATCGCCGCACTCTTAACAATTGTTGGATATTCTATAAATGATAAAGTTGTCGTCTATGATAGGATGCGCGAAAATATGCGTCTTTATAAAAAAATGCCGTTGCGCGAGCTGATTGATCTGTCAATTAATCAGGTTCTTGTACGTTGTTTTTTTACATCAGCCACAACAATTCTTGCGATGCTCCCCATGGCGATATGGGGTGGAAGTGCTGTTCATAATTTTGCATTACCCATGGTCTTTGGGATTATTATTGCAACATCATCCTCTATCTTTATTGCTGCTCCTATTTTACTCCTGCTAGGAAATTGGTGGCGTGAACGAAATAATCGTGCAAATATCAAAGTGAAATAAAAATGCCCTTTAATGCGTATGGTACATCTCGCCTCTCTTCTCATAGAAATATAGTCGTTTTCATTCATTCGCTTTTTGATCAAGAATAGTAAATAATCCATGCTCCACGACACACCACTTATCACAACTATTGTTGCAGGCTTATGTTTAGCATTTCTCTTTGGAATGATTGCTAGCCGTTTACGTATTTCACCCCTTGTAGGCTATTTGTTAGCTGGTGTTATTGTGGGACCCAATACAGGCGGATTTAAAATAGATTCTGTCATCATTAATCAACTTGCTGAAATTGGTATTATTTTGCTGATGTTTGGTGTTGGGCTCCACTTTTCCTTAAAAGACCTTTTATCTGTCAAAGCTATTGCTGTCCCCGCTGCTATTGCACAAATGGCATTTTCTACTTTTCTAGGTTTGTGCCTTGGTCTGATTATGGGATGGGGCTTTAGTGGAAGTTTGATCTTCGGTCTTGCTTTATCCATAGCAAGTACCGTTATCCTGCTACGTGCTTTGCAAGAGCGTCATCTTATTGAAACAGAAAAAGGACGCATTGCCGTTGGATGGTTGATTATTGAGGATTTAGCAATGGTCCTTATACTTGTCCTCATCCCTTCCTTGGCAAGTGCCCTCAGCAATACCAAAAAAGAAGCGTTGGATCCTCTTGTTCAATGGTTGGATTTAAGTATTTGGGGTATTTTTGGTCTCACTATCCTAAAAGTAATTGTATTTATTGCACTTATGCTCGTCATTGGGCGACGCGTTATCCCATGGCTTTTAAAAATGAGCGCACAATCGGGATCACGTGAATTATTTCGTCTTAGCGTCTTTGCTATTGCATTAGGAGTAGCTTTCGGAGCCGCTCATTTATTTGGAGTTTCTCTTTCTCTTGGTGCTTTTTTTGCTGGTATGGTCATGAGCGAATCAGAATTAAGCCACCGTGCCGCGGAAGAATCTTTACCACTGCGCGATGCTTTTTCTGTTCTCTTTTTTGTTTCTGTAGGCATGTTATTTGACCCCGAGAAACTCTTAACTCATTTTTTCCCTCTCTTAGCAACCTTATTCATTATCGTAATCGGAAAATCTGCTGTTGCCTTTTTCATCGTTAAAGCTTTTCGCTATTCTAATGCAACAGCTTTGACTATTTCTGCAAGCCTTGCCCAAATCGGAGAATTTTCCTTTATCCTTGCTGGTTTAAGTTTAAGCTTAGGACTTTTAAACAATGACGCTCATGATTTAATTCTTGGAGGAGCAATTTTTTCTATTTTGCTCAATCCTCTTGTTTTCCTTGCCTGTAATAAAATTAAAAAACGTCTAGAAAAAAATTCTGCATCTTCACAAAATACCCAAACAATTATTGATATTGATCCACAAGATCCTGACCAAGATTTTTTACCGATGACCTTAAAAAACAACCATATCGTAATTATTGGCTATGGTCGTATCGGTAAGTGTGTTGCATTATCTTTAATAAATAGAGATGAACCTATAGTGATCGTAGAAGAATCAAAACGCCTCTCTGATAAAGCGATTGCAGATGGCTTTGAGGCTATTTGCGGCAATATCATTCAACAAGAAATAATGAACGCAGCAAATATAAATAATGCACATAAAGTTGTTATTACAATGCGAAGTACCATTGAAGTAGGAGAATGTATCGTGAATATCCGTGATATGAAGAAAGATATCCAGATAATCACACATGCATTATCCGACACAGAAACAACATATCTCATTGATTTAGGTGCTGATGTTGTAGTAACAGATGATGAAGAAATTGCCAATGGCATTATAGAGTATATAACAGAACGAAGATCTGTAAGGAATATGCTCAATCATGAAAATTTACAGAAAACATAAAATGGATACAGAATCGTGAAAATAAAGCAATTTATATGGCCATTGATTGGTATCTTAGCAATGCTGGTATCTATTCGAATTCTTTACATGAAGCTCTCTGCCATTTCATTTGGGGATGTATTGGAGCGCTTGAGCAATTTAAATGCACAGCACTGGTTATTAGCCTGTTTATGTTCTCTCCTAGCTTATGCTGCTCTTGCTGGATATGATCGAATTGCCTTGCAACATCTAGGCCATAAAATTTCTTGGATTTTTATCGCTATATGTTCATTTACAACCTACGCTCTTTCACACAATATCGGTGCTTCAGTTTTTTCTGGTGCCGTTGTACGCTATCGCGCCTATAAAATGAAAGGATTAAACGGAACAGAAATCGCAATATTAGTAGGTTTTTGCTCTTTTACTTTTGTAATCGGCACAATCTTACTTTTGGGAATCGTTTTGGTGCTGCAACCCGAAATTATCACCCTCATTCATAAAGAACTTCCTGAATGGCTCGGAACAACGGCTGGAGCAATTTTACTCAGCTGTATAGCACTTTATACGTTTGGCAGCTGGCTTCAGTTAAAACCCTTACGCTTAGGTAAAAAAATTCAACTCTCCTATCCACGGCTGAAAATTGTTATTCAACAGCTTCTCATTAGCCCTCTAGAGCTTTTAGGAGCAGCAGGAATTATATATGCTGTTCTCCCACATAACGCAGATATTCATTTTATATCTGTTCTTGGTGTTTTCCTAGCGTCTTTTACGATAACTCTTCTCTCTAATGCTCCAGCAGGAGGAGTAGGAGTTCTTGAAGCTCTCTTCATAACAGGCATGCCCAATATAAATCCAACCGATGTTATTGCAGCGCTTATTGTCTTTAGAATGTTTTATTTGATTATACCGCTCATCCTTTCATTATTTGTGGTCGTCATTTTTGAGGCGCGACAATATTGGAAAAGAGTCCCCAAAACACCACCGGAATAAATAAAAGGCTATCAATGACTTCTTTTTTGTGTACCTATAAAAGAACAAAACACCATCGTGTTGCCAATTTACATATCTTTTTTAAGAAACCTCTCTCAACGCTCTTCTCCATTACACAGCAGTACCCATAAATGGTATAATAGTAAAGCTATTGTTGCACCATCAACTTTATACTTAATAAAAGATCAAGCCTGCGCCATTATACTATTTTTCCAATGTTATGATAACTTTTAGCACTTAAGAACATTAATAAGAATTATTTTCATGCCTTTCTTCAATAGTCTTTATCCACACGTTAATCCCATTTATGATGCACAAATGAATGATTTTAATTAATTTATTATAAGAAGGATTGAAACAAAAGAAGTTTATGATAGTAAAGTTTTTTCAAACAAAGAATAATCAATTCTTTATAAATCAATATATTATAATGAATCTAAGTAGCTTTCTTAATATTTATATTTTTAGAGGTTTAGCTAACGGAAAGACAGCATAGCGTAACCACATAGCTTAATATTTTAAAACTTTAAGCCTCATTAAAGTTTATTGTCTTTCGTTTAACAGGTATTAACTTTAAACAATTAAATTGATATAATTTTATTCCTTGTATGTCCAGCTAACTACTTCATTTTATCTTGATTTACCCTCTTGGAATACTGATGATTATTACAGAAGTTTTTTGTTTAAGCGGGAGAGTTATCAAAAAATATCCACGCTGCTGACACAACTAAAGTGTAAAGTTTCTTCTGTCTTTAAACAATATGCTAAAAATCCAAAAAAAATTTAATCAATTTATATTAAAAGAAGTGAAAACTGTTGATTTTTATACCCCTTTTTAAATAACACAATTGTCGGTAAGAAGCTTCTCCTTACCAATTGCAACTTAAAAAAAGAAACAATACGCATTAAAAGATCTTTAAATGTCCTTTGGAAGTTCTTTGAGTCCCCTAAAAAGTACAAAAACCGATGACTAAGCCATATCAACAATCTTCACTTTTAAACAAACAGATATGGGGAAATCCTACTGCCCAATTTTATTTAGAAAATCGTACCTTAAAAAAATTACGCAATCAATAAGTTATTTACGGTATAAAACCAAATGGTGGGTGATGAGGGGATCGAACCCACGACCCGCTGATTAAGAGTCAGCTGCTCTACCGACTGAGCTAATCACCCATAAGTTTCTCAAAAAATGAGAATGAGCGTTTCTATAACGCTCCTAAGAGTGGATGTCTAGATATTTTGTTGTTTGTTATATGAACTCATTGTCTGTAAGGTTAAAAATATGATATTCACCACTTGATCTTATATAAAAATAAACTCATTATAAGAAGCTTTATAAATAAATGTTCTGATTGTTATACAGAACCTATAGTTAGAGGATTATCGAGCATAATGCCCGAGCGAAAATTAGAAGAACCTTCTTGTGGTTGTAAGCGGGATGGGGCATCATTTTGTTTTATCAACAATCACATGCATTCAAGCAATATTGTGCTGTTTTTTTCTTTGAATATAAGTTTTTTACATTCAATGTTCATGATCCAATATACGAATAAAAGCCTATGAATTTTTTTTGTCAATCGCGCGCATTTAAGCTTCTAAAAGGTAATGAATGATGGAATGGATCACTGATCCCCATGCGTGGTTTGGTTTGATCACGCTGGTTTTTCTCGAAATTGTTTTAGGAATAGATAACCTTATCTTTATTGCAATTTTAGCTGAAAAATTGCCACTGCATTTGCGTGACCGCGCACGCTTTATAGGTCTTACTTTAGCATTAATTATGCGGCTTTTCCTTCTTACCGTTATTGGATGGGTTATGAGACTCGATAGGGTAATTCTTTCACTTTCATCTTTTGTATTTAGTTGGCATAGCTTTATTTTAATCGGTGGTGGAGCCTTTTTGCTCGCAAAGGGAACGCTAGAATTACATGAAAGGTTAGAAGGAGTATCACATGAAAGAAAAACAGGCGTTGGTTATGCTGTTTTTTGGCAAGTAATCGTCCAAGTCGTGGTGCTGGATGCTGTTTTTTCACTAGACAGTATTATTACCGCAACAGGTATGATTGCAAAAGAGCAGGCAGCAGTTATGTATATCGCAGTCATAGCTGCTATGGGAGTAATGATGTGCGGATCTGGTGCTCTTATGCGTTTTATTAATCGTCATCCCACTATTGTAATCCTTTGTCTTGGTTTTTTGATGATGATTGGTTTTACTCTCATTGTTGAAGGATTTGGTTTTCATATTCCAAAAGGGTATTTGTATGCTGCTATTGGTTTTTCTGTTCTCATCGAAGCTTTTAATCAAATTGGACGTCGTAACCGTGAAAAAATGATTAAAACGAATGATCTACGCAGTAGAACAGCTGATGCTGTTTTGAGGCTCTTAGGAGGAGGAAGCAAAGATAGTCACCTTGCTGAGACTGTAGATGTTATTGCTGAACAGGCCGCAGCTTCTGAATTGTTTAGACCAGAAGAAAAGGAGATGATTCGTGGTGTTCTCGATTTAGCTGATCGCCCTGTTCGCTCTATCATGTCGCCGCGTAATGAGATTGAGTGGTTAGATTTAAATGCTGATGAAAATGAAATGCGTGAAGAATTACAAAAGGTTAAACATAGCCGCTTAATTCTTGCGCGTGAAAAAGTGGATGAATTTGTTGGCGTTGCATTGACAAAAGATCTTCTTTTGAATTTGGCTGAGGGGAAAAAGATTAATTGGAAAAAAGCTATGCGAGAACCCCTCGTTGTTCATGAAAACACAAGTGTTTTACGATTGATGGAGCAATTACGTCATTCTTCGATTCAGCTTGCAATTATTGTTGATGAGCATGGATCTTTTGAAGGAATTGCAACACCAACCGATATTCTTGAAGCTATTGCAGGAGACTTTCCTGATGACGATGAAGAACTCATGATCGCAGAACAACTTGAAAATGGCAGTCTTCTTGTTGAGGGATATGCTGATATCCGCCGTTTAAGTGGTTATCTTGGACGTAACCTTGTGGATGAAGCAGATCGTTATACGACTCTGGCAGGCTTTATGCTTTGGCAGTTTGGTCATTTACCAAATGAGGGAGAAAGTTTTGAAACTGATGGTTTACACTTTAAAGTGATTGAAATGGAACGCAGAAACATATCTAAAATCCTTATTTCTCCACTTGTATCACCAGAAAAAAGCTAATTCTTTTTATAAGCAAAATGAATAAAAAGATTTTTTTATGATTAAAAATTGAAAAGAATAAGCAGCTGATAACTCAATTGCATTTCATTATTTTTATATTTTTTTTAAGCGTAAAATAATGACATACAAAAGTTATATTATTAATGAACTTTCCATTATAAAAAATTTTCATTGATGATTGACGAAAAGCTGGAAGAGAGAAAATGGTGCAAAATTATTTGTCAATGGTCATTAATCTCAAAACAATGAATATATACAACATATTGATTTATAATAATTATTTATTACAATATTACCTTCACATCAAGAAAGCCTCTTTCAAACATCAGATTTCCGCCAATGGATAAAACTCCACCATTGTTGAGTTCACTCAACTGATGATGGCATCTTTAAACCAGACTCTGGCTCCTATAATCTTTTTAGATCTTCTTGATATTTCTTAAGGAGCTATTCCTTAGCTTTTGTTTCGATAAATTTAGCTATTTTTTTCCTTCCAAGAATGAAACTCCACCTCTCTGGAAAGCTCTTATTAAGAACTTTGTTTTTCTTCCAGATGGTTCATATTTTTTACTACTTTTGCAATGAAAGCGTAGCTGTGTTGCTTAGATTTGACTACTTCTTTGACTACAGCCAATGCACGTTCAAAATGAATCTGTTGGGTATTTTCATCAAAGCCTAAATGATCCTATGCACTGAAACTTTGATAATAAGATTGTAAGGTTGCAACATCACCCAATAAAGCCAGTGCACCAATATGAAGTAAGCTATAATCTGCATCATCTACCTTGATAACCTTTATGTGCCTCCAACTTCACTCTATCGCCAAGGTGGTGCTCCATATCTGGAATAAAAGCATTTATGAAGATCAATTTTTTCTATCGCCTATTTCAAGACATAATCAAGCTTAATTCCAACCAATCTGCATATATTCCTTCTTCACAAACTCTCAACCCCTTTTTATAAAAATCAAGTTGTAGATCTTGTAAGTGCTGAGAATTGATAGGGATCAATTACCATACAGGCAGCAGCTAAAATACCAGTACTAATCGAAACTCCAACATCAAATTGCGAATAATCTTTGATAATTGCGTCATTATAAAGAATTTGTACTTCACAATCTGGGAGTTGATAACATGCTGAATAATTATCTAACTCTTTAATTTTTTCAACAGACCAATCAAGATTTTTGAAGAACACTGTTGCACTCTCCATGATTAAAAAATTCTTTGCTCTACCTCAAAAGAGGTTGTATCCATATCAAAAGTCAAAAGCGAAGCAGATTTTTGCAAACAAAAGTGATAACGCCGTGTAAGAGAAGAATCTTATCAATAAGGTCTTTGGTGATTTCTTTTGCAACGTCTAAACGAGATGGAATCTTATTCATAAAAAAATATAATAAAGTCAATAGTTTGTGTGCAATTATTCTATATGAATCCCATTTAAAATCTACACTTTTATACGTGATTTAATTAACCATTTTTCATAAACAATTACCATGTATGGATAGACCATAAAACGCATGTAAACATTCAAATGAAGTGAACGCAGCTATCATTCATAACAGTTCATAAATTTTATGATACGTTTTTATCACACACAAATCGCATTATTAAAAACGTAATCGTTTGAAATTATCGATAACATAAATTGCATGCGTTTAAAAAATGGTATGGGGTTTACTCTTTTTTTGAGCTAAACCTTAAAAGAAATAATCATTTGAAACTATCATAGAATAGGTTTTAATTCATTAAGGGCACATAAAAGGATTTAAAGACAAGTCGATTTTAAAGCGCCGCTTACTAAAAAGTTAGTCAATAATAAGCAGACATTATATAGATACTATCATCACAACAGGTAATGAAATTGATAATGTTATGTCGTAGAAATCAAAAGATTTTTAATGATATAACGCAGGCAAACAAGCAAAAAACGTTTTAAAAGTTACAGTTTAAAAATACGAAACCAAATGAAGTCCCCTCAAATTTGAGTATACTTATTAAGACAAAGATAAGTAGATAAATTTCAAAAGGATTGCAATCATATTACAAAGGCATGGTGTTTTACTCAATTTTGAGTCAAAAGCGACAATATTAAAGACTGCTCTACTCTAAAGTTAACGAGCTCAAATTTGGGCTGATTAATTTTGCCAGCCCAAATATGGACCGGCTTATTTGCAGAGAAATTAAGTTTAAATGCAAAGTGAAAATACGCTTATGAGAACCTCACTACATGAACGTTTAAACGTTTAGAGACATAAAATGATATCTCTATAAATACGTTTGAAACCTAGATTTATAACAGTTTAAAAGCCTTAGATTTTATAAAAAGCGGTTGTTTATTATCTTATGAAAAGCTGCTTTTAAAAACCAATGTTCGTAAATGTAAACAACGGGTTTTGTTACAAATATTCACTTAATACGCATTTTCTCTTGAGAGTCTTGATATGAACCTACCAAGCATTGAGACATTTTGATAATGTACTTTGTGTCAAATGACCACTTCAAAAATGCGAGCGTTATTCTTAATACGCTTTATAGCCATACATAAAGTGTTTATAGGTTCTGTAATTCAAATGAGTGATTAAAGATCATATCTGTCATTTACGTTCCTTTTGATCAGTTTTAATCAATAGAATAGAGCGTTTGCAATATGATACGTTTTGTATACATGCATTCATTATTTACTTCTTTTGTATGATCTGTAGTACCTCTATTTAAAAGCAGCGTCATATCAATTGGCACAGCTTTCTTTTATGATGCGTTTATAACCATCAAAGAAGCACCCTCCACGTCTGTCATTTATTCTGTTTATCAATCTTGATAACATCATCACTTTCATAAACCTCTCAATTTATGGGAACCGAATATAAATCGCTATGTCTTTTTATTCTTGCATTGCCATATACATTACTTCTAATCACGATATAATCAGGAGATCTTGGCATAGCCATAAACAGAGCCGTAGACCTTAGTATGACACCCCACGCTAGCATTGCCGTAAACCTTGCCTAACAACCGCATGATCATAAACCGCGGCATTGCTATGAATACGTGCACTACCGGATAATTTTGCATTCCCATAAACCCGCGCTTAATGATAAACTCAAACGTTATAAGAAAGATGAGCATTGTCATAAACATGAACACCAAAATACACATGGGTTTTATCACATATAAGGGTATTGCCATACACATAGCCACCAATGGCAGCATTGCCATAGCCCCTTATATTTTCATAAACACAACCAGATTTTACAACACAGACATTATCAGCAACCCAGCAATTACCATCATGAGAGAGATTGCTTTCATTTTCAATAAAAGCATCCAGATCGCTTTTTTTACATCACCAAAATCGTTTAAAGCACGAATGCGATAATATATGTATACATGACCAGTCACGAAATCCATTTGATTGATCTATTCATATTTTGGATGGTTTTTTCTGATTAACAGGAGCGGTTTCAGTTGCAATGAAAGAAATAACGGAGGTGTTTTTTGATATAGTTATCATAATTAAACCTGTATGTTTTTAAAAGTTTTGAACAGACATTAAGCCAGCTCCAAACCAAATGTTTGTTGCATCAAGCGCTCTGTTCAAACTAATAATAACATATTCATTACCTAGTAGTAGAATACCAACTCCTACACCTGCATAAAGCGAAGCAATAATCCGCCCATATGGCTATGCTGCATGACCATAATAGAACCCAAAACCATCATTGCTACACTCGCAACACCAGCAGCAAAACGGATCAAAAGGACTAAGTGTTAACGCCATGAAAATAATTAAGTGCACTCATCACTATAGCTGCACAAGATAGTATGCGAGGAGCAAGAAATATAATCCCAATTCTGCCAAACGTAAAGAATATACTCCCAACTAAATAACCACCATAATTAGCGTTCAGTATATAAAAAAGTTGATTAAAAGTAAACAATCCCTCATCCAACATAACTGGCAATATTGGTGTATAGAGAAATCACCAGATACCCATATCAAAACCATATCGAATACAGCATTTTGAAACAATTCAAATCTTAACGGTTGTTTTTTCCCCCTTATTATTCCTTTAACTGATGATATTCCTCATCCGCGTTCCATATCACCATAACAGCCTTTAACTCCAAAAATAGAATAAAAGCAAATTTAGCTATCTATTTTAATGCTCAAAACAATATATTTAGCGGTCTACTATCAACATCGCCAGATCAGTTTTACAATAACATATTGAATTAATATGTATTTTTATGTTATAAATGTTTATAGTTAAATTGAAAGCATATTTAGATAACCTTGCTTTTTTATCTCGATATTCAAAATGACTAACCGAAAAATTATATACGCAGCCGTAAATTTTACTTCTCTTAAAATCATTTGCTTATTCGCTGCAAAACTTAATAAACAACTCAAATAACCATTTTCATAAAAGAGGAAATTGGTTTCTTTTAGATAATATTGTTATTTAGTATGATATAAAGTTGAAAAATTTGGTGCACCCGACAGAATTCGAATCTGTGACCTCTGCCTTCGGAGGGCAGCGCTCTATCCAGCTGAGCTACGGGTGCTTCGCACTGATTATTAAAATCAGTTATGGTCTTTTAACTAATCATACTCTTAGCTTCAATGCTAAATTATCATTCTAATAAAAAAATTACTCGTTTGTAATTTATCTAACGACGCATTCCTTTTACTTTTTAATGATACTTTACCTTGAAATAACTTCTCTTTATTCAATGCTCTTTTTATTATAAAAAGAGCTTTTATTACAACTTCAAAACTCTCAAAAATAAGTTACAACATAAATTATAAGTATCAGGATAATTTTTAAATGGCTACATTACCAAGTCGCTTTCATTTTATTTCCGCAGAAACTGAGGAGGCTATCAAAGCTACCCATAAATTAATTTCCGTTTATGGTCATTCTTCTCTGGAAGAAACTGATATTGTTGTTGCAATCGGTGGTGATGGGACAATGTTACAAACCGTACGAGATGTCATGAACACAGGCAAACCTATTTATGGTATGAATCAAGGTTCTGTAGGATTTCTTATGAATGAATTTCATGAAAAAAAATTGCCCAATCGTATTGCTGCCGCACATAAAAAAGAAATCCATCCCCTGCGCATGATTGCAAAATCTGAATGTCAAGATTCTATCGAGGCGCTTGCAATTAATGAAGTATCCCTCTTTCGGCAATCTTATCAAGCGGCAAAAATTCGCATCACCATTGATAACAACGTACGCATGGAACAATTAAGTTGTGATGGTGTCCTCGTCGCTACACCAGCTGGATCAACCGCCTATAATTTATCAGCACAAGGACCTATCTTACCTCTTATGGCTCCCCTTATGGCCCTCACTCCCGTTAGCCCTTTTCGCCCTCGGCGTTGGCATGGAGCTTTGCTTCCCGATACAGTAACAGTGCGCTTTGATATGCTTGAACCTGACAAACGCCCTGTAAACGCTGCTGCAGATAATATTGAAGTTAAATCTGTTCATTCAGTTACTATTTCAATGGCAACAGAAGTAACAGCTTCAATCCTTTTTGACTCAAATCATTCATGGGATGAGCGCATTTTATCAGAACAATTTCGCTATTAATGATTGTATTATGCGTTTTATATGTATATGATTGTTATAGTTATTTTTTTTTGTGAAACCATCTTAATACTTTTAAAGAGTGTAGAATATTGGTTATAATCATCATTAGATAGCGCAGTTAAAATCACAGAGCAGTTGATAAAAAAATGATACCATCTTTAAACAGTTTTGATGATTTAGGTCTTTCCGCAAAGGTTATTAATGCGGTGAAATCAGCGGGGTATACAGCTCCGACACCTATTCAAAGTGAAACAATTCCGCATGTCCTTCAAAGAAAAGACGTTTTAGGAATCGCCCAAACGGGAACAGGTAAAACTGCCTCTTTCGTATTGCCTATGCTCACTCTCCTTGAAAAAGGTCGTGCAAGAGCACGAATGCCCCGTACACTCATCTTAGAACCAACAAGAGAAATTGCAGCTCAAGTTGAAGAAAATTTCGATAAATACGGAATAAATCATCGTTTAAATGTTGCTCTTTTGATTGGTGGAGTTTCTTTTGAACTCCAAGATCGCAAACTTGAACGGGGAGCTGATGTTCTTATAGCAACACCAGGGCGCCTTCTTGATCATTGCGAGCGCGGTAAACTACTCCTGATGGGCGTTGAAATCCTTGTGATTGATGAAGCTGATCGCATGTTGGATATGGGCTTTATTCCTGATATTGAACGCATCTGTAAGCTAACCCCTTTTACGCGTCAAACTTTGTTCTTTTCTGCAACAATGGCGCCAGAAATTACAAAACTAACGAAACAATTTTTACATTCTCCCGTATCTGTTGAAGTTACAAAAGCTTCCTCAACAGCTACCACAATTACACAACGGCTTGTCAAATCTGGAAATAAATCATGGGATAAAAGAGCGGTTTTACGAGAGCTTATCCAAAATGAAGGTGCAGAGCTTCAAAATGCAATCATTTTCTGTAATCGAAAGAGAGATATTTCTGAACTTTTTAGATCGCTCATCAAACATAACTTTAATGTAGGGGCACTTCATGGAGATATGGACCAATATTCGCGCATGAACACCCTAGCTGATTTTAAAAATAATAAACTTACACTTCTTGTTGCTTCTGATGTTGCTGCCCGTGGACTCGATATTCCAGCTGTAAGTCATGTATTTAACTATGATGTTCCTACACATGCTGAAGACTATATCCATCGAATTGGTCGTACAGGGCGTGCAAATCGTAGCGGAAAAGCCTTTACAATCGTTACAAAAGCTGATCAAAAATATATCAATGCCATCGAGGAAATGAGTAATGAAAAAATTGAATGGCTCAATGGAGATCTCTCAACTTTAATAGCCGATGATCAAACAGAAGATATTGTTGTAAAGAAAAAATCTTCAAAACCATCAAAGAAAACTGCTCCAAAAGAGACTGTTGCTCACACTAAAAAATCTGTAGAAGAGAATAAAACAGAATATATCAAAAATGCAAATAATAAGGAGAAGCCATCTGAGCAACGACGCTCACGAAAAAATAAGAATTACACACCTATTGGATTTGGTGATGATATTCCTGCTTTCATGCTTATAAAAACGTGCAAATAAACCCGTTCTCTACTCTCTTTTAGAGTGAAATGAACAAAATACTTTTAAAAAATCCGCTCTTATTTTCTAGAGAGCCTTTCCGTTACCTTTTCACGCCCTAAAAGCTGCAAAATTTTTCCCATTTCAGGTCCATGATCCATGCCCGTAAGTGCCTGACGTAATGGCATAAATAAAGCTTTTCCTTTTCGACCTGTTTTTTCTTTTAATGCTGTTGTCCAAATTTTCCAACTTTCCTCATTCAAAGCACCTTCAGGTAAGAAATCGAGTGATTGGTGCACAAAAGCACGATCCTCTAGTGCTACTGTATCAAAATTCTGTTCATCATGAATGATTTTCCACCAAAAAACAGCCTCATTGACTTTATTAATATTGCTTCTTATCGCGTTCCAGAAATATTCCGCCTTATCTCCCTCAATAGAAAGTTTTTTAAGGCGCATTTTTACTTCCTCATAGGTTAACTCATGGACAAGATGACTATTCAAAGCAAGAAGATCAGCAATATCAAATTTTGCAACGGATCTTGACGTATCTTGGAGATTAAAATGCTCTAAAAGCGCAGCTTGATTGGGATAGGGATGCACATTTTGCGATGTCCCAATCAAAACGGCAAGGCATTGAACAGCTATAGATTCAAATCCTTCTTCCCGTAGAGAACGAATAGAAAGATCATTATTACGTTTTGAAAATCCTTTTCCTAAAACTGTCGCCAATAAATTGGTATGAGCAAAAACCGGTAATTCTGCATTAAGAGCTTTAAAAAGAGCAATTTGAGCGCCTGTATTTGTAATATGATCATCCCCACGAATAATATGCGTAATAGCCATATCTACATCATCAACAATAGACGGCAATGTATAAAGATAGGTTCCATCTTCACGAATAAGAACAGGATCTGAAAGAGAAGCTAAATCAATCGTCTGCTTTCCCTTTATTGCATCATTCCAGCAAACTTCTGTTCGCTTTGTGTGTAAAGGATCACTTTCAAAATTAGGAAGAAGAAAACGCCAATGGGGTTTACGACCTTGTGATTCAAAGTTTTTTCTCTCTTCTGTTGTCAACTTCAATGCTGCACGGTCATAAACAGGAGGCAATTTGCGTGAAAGCTGGATTTTACGACGCCGCTCTAATTCCTCTGTTGTCTCATAACAAGGATAAAGAAGGCCACGTTGTTTGAGAATTTCTGCCACTTCATCATATCGATTAAATCGCTTGGATTGGTAATAAATTGCATCTGGTTGAATACCAAGCCATTCAAGGTCAACAGCAATAGCATCGATATATTCTTGTTTAGAACGTTCAATATCTGTATCATCATAGCGTAAAATAAATTCTCCCTTATACGCTTGCGCATAAAGCCAGTTGAAAAGCGCACTACGGATATTGCCAATATGAATATAACCTGTTGGAGAGGGAGCAAAACGAACTTTAACCATAAAATAATACTCAATTTTTATCGCGAAAATGATTGACTATAGGATAGCGACGATCGCGTCCGAAATTTTTGTAACTGATTTTTACACCAGGCGCAGATTGACGCCTTTTATATTCGGCACCATAAAGAAGCTGTTCAACTTTCGCAACAGTTTCTCGTGAATGTCCACGTTTAACAATATCACAAATACTCATGTCATTTTCTACAAGAGATTGTAATATATCATCTAAAATAGGATAAGGCGGAAGAGAATCTTCATCTTTTTGATTTTCCCGCAGCTCTGCAGAGGGTGCTTTTTCTATAATATTGGACGGAATGATCATTCCTTCTGGTCCTCTCAAATTGTGCAAGTGATTTTTATTGCGCCACTCCGCTAATGCATAAACCTGCATTTTATAAATATCTTTAAGAGGATTAAACCCGCCATTCATATCCCCATACAGTGTTGCATATCCCACAGCCATTTCTGACTTATTGCCTGTCGTTACCACCATTGAGCCGAATTTATTTGAAAGCGCCATTAAAAGTGTACCGCGTATACGACTTTGAAGATTTTCCTCTGTGACGTCAGAGGGTAACCCTGAAAAAACAGGTGCCATTGTCTTTAAAAAAGCCTCAACAGATTGTGCAATCGGTATGATTTCATAACGACATCCCAAAAGATCAGCACATTCTTTGGCATCTTTTAATGATTCTTGCGAAGTATAATGATAGGGCATCATAATGGTGCGAACCCTCTCAGCACCAAGAGCATCCACCGCCATTGCCGTACACAGGGCTGAATCAATTCCTCCTGAAAGACCAAGAATAACATCCTTAAAGCCGTTTTTATTAACGTAATCTTTCAACCCCAAAACACAAGCTTGATAATCAGCCGCTAATCCATTGAGAAGACTTTCATTAGGACCTGAAATACAGTGCCATCCCGTCGTTGTTTTTTGCCAATGGCTTAAAGCAATATGGCTATCAAAGTGTTTCATTTGAAATATCTTTTTGCCTTGTCCATTCAAGGCAAAAGACCCACCATCAAAAACGAGCTCATCTTGACCACCTACTTGATTAGCGTAGATAATTGGCACTCCAGATTGTAGAGCCTGTGTATGAACAACGTCTATACGTTTTAATGTTTTATTACGATAATAAGGAGATCCGTTAAGGACAAGAATAATTTCCGCTCCTTTATCTTTAAGCTCTGTACTAAGAGAGGAATCATTCCAAAGATCCTCACAAATGACTATTCCTAATTTAATTCCATGATAGACAATAGGCTGAGGACGTGGACCTGAAGAAAATAAACGCTTTTCATCAAATTCAGCATAATTAGGTAAATCAAACTTCAAACATTCGGCAATGACTCTCCCTTCATCAAGAACCATGACAGCGTTGTAAATATTACCATTGCGCCTTAATGGAAGACCAATGACAATTCCTGGTCCGCCTACGGTTATCTTTGCTAATTTCTCAACAGTCTCTTCACATGTTTTTGTAAAAGCAGGTTTTAGAACAAGATCTTCCGGCGGATAAGCACTTATAAAAAGTTCCGTGAATAAAACAAGATCAGCCCCCTCTTCTTTGGCCTTTTGATGCGCCATGACAGCTAAAGAAAAATTCCCCTCAATATCACCGACAATAGGATTTAATTGGGCAATTGATACCCGAATATCATTTTTCATAAGCCTTTGTATCATTTCATCAGTTTAGCAACCACAACTTTATTCTTCATCATCGGAAACATCATTTTTTAAAATTCTTTTCTGCCATAATGACCTAAAAATATTAGGCAAATTTTTGCCTACCCCCCAGCAGCAATTGCTAACGAGTCAGTCACGCGATTTTTTTTAAGGAGTTCAGCAACAAGAAAAGCCAATTCTAACGCTTGATCTGCATTTAACCGTGGATCACATTGCGTATGATAACGATCAGATAAATCGTCCACAGAAATGGCGTGCGCCCCTCCTGTACATTCAGTAACATCACGACCTGTCATCTCAATATGAATGCCTCCTGGATAAGTTCCCTCTCCACGATGCACTGCAAAAAAATTCTCTACTTCTTTTAAAACATAATCAAAAGGACGCGTCTTATAACCATTGGCAGTAATTGTATTGCCATGCATTGGATCACATGACCATATAACCGCACGCTTCTCGCGTTCAACAGCACGGATGAGTTTAGGTAGATAACTTTCAACTTTATCATAACCAAAGCGCGTAATGAGAGTAAGCCGCCCCAGCTCGTTTTCAGGATTTAAAATATCAATTAATTTCAAAAGCTCATCAGGCTCAATGGAAGGACCACATTTTAATCCTATAGGATTCTTAATGCCGCGACAATATTCAACGTGAGCATGGTCAATCTGACGCGTACGGTCACCAATCCATAACATATGACCAGATGTTGCATACCAATTTCCTGAAGTTGAATCAATCCGAGTCAAAGCCTCTTCATAACCAAGTAACAGTGCTTCATGACTGGTATAAAAAGATGTTTCACGCAATGAAGAATGTGTTTTGGATGTAATCCCTATAGAACGCATAAAATCAATTGCTTCAGAAATACGCTCTGCCAATAATTCATAACGTTCTCCCTGCGGACTGTTAGAAACAAAACTCAACATCCATGTGTGAACATTTTCTAAATTAGCATAGCCGCCTTGTGAAAAAGCTCGCAATAGATTAAGTGTTGCCGCAGATTGGCGATAAGCCATAGACATCCGTTGCGGATCTGGAATACGAGAACCGGCTTCAAATTCAATGCCATTAATAATATCCCCACGATAAGCAGGAAATTCAACTCCCTCTTTTCTTTCAATATCAGAAGAGCGAGGCTTTGCAAATTGACCAGCAATACGACCAATTTTAACAACCGGTTTAGAACTACCAAAGGTCAAAACAATCGCCATTTGCAAAAATACACGAAAAAAATCACGAATATTATCAGCTTCATGTTCTGCAAAGCTTTCGGCACAATCACCACCTTGCAATAAAAAAGCTTGGCCTTTCGCAACGGCTGCTAATTCATTTTTTAAATCACGTGCTTCACCGGCAAAAACTAAAGGAGGATACCGTCTCAGTTTTCGCTCAACATCTTCTAACATAGACTTATCCGGATAAGTCGGAACTTGTTTAATTGGCCTTGTTCTCCAAGTGTCAGGCGCCCATTCTTTTATCATTACACTCTCTCTAAAGATTAATCTTACAGATTAGCATACCAAAAGCTTTTTACCGCAATATATGCTGTTTAACTTTCTATTTTCTTCCCATTTTCATATATATAACTTGGTTTATACATCGTTACCAATTCTTCTGCCATCGTTGGATGCACTGCCATCGTCTCATCAAAGATATCCTTCGTCAGCTTACCCTTGAGAGATATCCCTATAAGCTGAGCCATCTCACCAGCATTTTCCCCTAAAATATGAGCGCCCACAACAATACGGCTTTCACCATCAACAATGAGTTTCATAAGCATTTTCTCTGAACTACCAGAAAGAATATTACGCATAGGACGAAAAACTGTACGATAAATTTCAAGACGCTTATAACGCTTTACCGCCTCCTCTTCTGAAAGACCAACCGTTCCAATCTCTGGCTGTGAAAAAACTGCTGTTGTAATTAAATCATAATCAGGTGTTGTTGGAATATTTTCAAATGCTGTCTTAACAAAACACATTGCATCATGAATCGCAACGGGTGTTAATTGAATATGACCTGTTACATCACCAACAGCCCAAATATGGGGGATATTTGTTGTCATTTTCTCATCAACAACAACTGCACCAAATTCATTCACCTTAACACCTGCCCGCTCAAGTCTTAAACCCGTTGTATTTGGTACACGCCCCGTAGCCAACATAATCTGATCGGCTCTGATTATTTTCCCATTTGATAAAACAACTTCATAACAATTTTCTGCAGCCTGCACTTTAGAAATTGTTATGCCATAGAGAATAGAAATCCCTTTTTCAATCATTGCATCGCTGAGCAATTGCCGCAAATCATGATCAAAATTACGAAGGATTAAATCACCACGATGAAGGAGTGTTGTTTTTACACCTAATTCATGAAAAATATTAGCAAATTCAACACCAATATACCCTCCACCAACAATCACTATTGATTTTGGGAGTTGATTAAGGTCAAAAATCTCATTAGAAGTAAGGCAAAATTCACCGCCTTCTATGGACGTATTTGGTGCAAGTTTTGCCCCTGTTGCAATCAAAATTTTTTCTGCACTTACCCGCTCACCCGTGGCAGAAAGCTCTAATGTGTGATCATCTATAAAAGTAGCACGACTTTCATAAATATGCACATTGTTATTTTCTAATCCCTTACGATACAACCCTTCTAACCTTGATATTTCTTTATTTTTAGCTGCAACCAACTTTTCCCAGCTAAAAATTGGATCCGCATATTCCCACCCAAAACCAACACTTTTCTTAAATTCTTTTACATATTGTGATGCATAAACATAAAGTTTTTTGGGAACGCAACCACGAATAACACAAGTGCCCCCTATACGATATTCCTCTGCTATAGCGACCCGCTTGCCAAGACCTCCAGCAAGCCGTGCTGCACGCACTCCACCAGAACCACTTCCAATAACAAATAAATCAAAGTCAAAAGAGCCCACGAATTATTCCTTCTTATACATCTGCAAGAGTAGGCTAAGATCTTTTATTATCAAATGAAAGTCTTTTTTTCTTTTGAAGAAGCCTTTTTTATAAAGCAGTATTCTAAAAAGACTTATTCTCATTAAAATATTTAAAACGGCGGGAAAACCGCCGCTATTAAAAAAATTAGAAATTGCCCATTGTTGTCATGATATCGATCAAGCTATTTTTTATTTTCTGAAGATTCTGATTTTATAGGCATATTTGTAGGCATAGTAGAATTATTCAAATTAAGTGTTTCAGACATCTCTTTTTTCACATTTTCTACAAGATCCCGCATAAGAGCAGTACGCCATATATCAAATGCTGAATAAGAATCACGTGCAATATTGGGGACTTCTGTCAAAAACTTTTTACCGGTATCAGAATTATAAAATGTTGTTATCGCATCAAGCTCTTTTTGAGTAAAATATTTTGCATATACATGAGCAATCTCTTTTTCTAGATCAGAGCGCCTTTTAATTAAAGCAAGCGCCTGCTTATCAACAATATCAGAAATAGCTGTTGCCAAATTCGGATCATCGCTAATCAGTTCATTTTTGAAATCATGGACCGCATTTGGTAAAAAGCTATCAAATTGATCCGTTGCATGAATAGCTCTGATTGCCTTTCGCGCTGAATCTAAATGTTGATCACTCACACCTTGTGCATAAGCCATGCCAACATTCACAACAAAAATAGCAATTGCACTAAAATATACGACAAAACGCTGAAAAGAAAATATTATTTTCATTTAATGATTACCCCGATCGCTAATTATAATTTTAATTCGTTATTCTACCTAAAATCTTTAAGACCCTTTTTTACTGTGCTAACATATCATCATGTAAATGCCTTTTCTAAAAATCAAACGGTTCTAAAACTTTTATTTGACCATCAGCCATAGCGACAATTGCACGTGAAGCCAACCCCAAAAAAAGGCCATGCTCAACAACACCAGGAATAGCAAGAAGTGCATCTGATAATGGTTTTGGTTGCAAAATGCAGCCCCAAAATGCATCAAGAATAAAATGGCCACCATCTGTTTCAAAAGGATTTTTTCCATTCATTCGCAATGCAATTTTTCCAGAAAGCCCTAAATCATCAGCGACTTTTTCAATGGCTCTGCATGTTGTGTGGATACCAAATGGATTAACTTCAATTGGTAGTGCAAAAGCACCAAGTCTTTTTACCACCTTTGTTTCATCCGCAATGACAAGCATTGCACGAGATGCCGACGCTACAATTTTTTCATACAACAATGCTCCCCCTCCCCCTTTAATGAGCATCATCTCAGGACCAATTTCATCTGCTCCGTCAATATCAAGATCCAGCTCAGGTATTTGTTCTAAAGTGCTAACAGGCACTCCAAACTTATGACAGAGTTGTTCAGAATATTTTGAAGTAGCAACACCAGTCACCCGCAAACCATCCGCAACACGCTCACCTAGAAGACGAATAAATTCATTGACTGTCGAACCAGATCCGATACCAAGCCGCATACCATCTTCAACAAACTCAAGCGCTTTAATAGCTGCCATTTTTTTTAACTGCTGAACATTCATGAATGACTTTGCCTTCTATCCGTATAAGCAGCATTTATCACCCCTATTACCACCGATAATAATGATAATAAAAGATAACCTCTTGACGCAATCTATTTAAATTGACCATCATCTCTTGCTTGAAGAGATGTTACTCGTTATAGAAATATATGATAAGAATAAAATAGAATAATCAACAATTATCTTTTTTATTTCTTTGAGAATATTTGTTAGCATTTTTCTCATTCAATAAGAATTTTTGATTTATTTTGTGCTATCAATAGGATGCACAAAGATGCACATATCAATTTTTTTGAAAAAATTAAAATGATCAGATATAAAAAATCATCCATTTCTAGAAAACTGTAGATTATTATCTCATTTCAATAACGTTGATAAACTTACCAATTTAAATACCGTAAAATATTATGAGAAAAGTCTTCTGTTATTTTTTGTTTTGTCATTATCCAAATGTGAAGCAAAATATGACTGATTATATGTTTTTATGAATGCTGTCTGTGCATATTCCATGGTCTATGAAACCCTAGCGAAGACCAAATAATATCTCCACCTTTGGTCATCATAACGCTTCCTCGTGATAACAATTGTTGAGGTATAAATACTATTTTTGCCTTCTTGTAACAAGTTGGATTATGCATCACAAATGTCTGAATGAGAATATCTGCCTCTACACATTGATCTGTTTCTCTCTGTAAAACGATCACTTTTAATCCATTATCCAATAAAGATGTACATACATGATAATCACAAATAAATTGTCCGTGCAACGAAGGACCATATTTTGTTGGTTTAATCGTTTCATTCACACGAAATGACTTTTTCCATATGGATGTCGTGAACTTAGAAATATGGTAATGATCAATATATAATTTTTTATCATGAATAACGCCCACGAGGCGCATATTATCTGCTATAATCAGTTGTACAGGTGAATGCAATACACAAATAGAAATACCTGCCAAAATAAACAAACTAAAAAAGAGCCGGATGGGTGTTTTGCAAAAAGTCAGTCCAACCAAGCCTATACTCAATAAAACTAACGCTGATAACGGCATAAAACCAGGATTCAAATCAGGAGAAATAGCCTTGATAGCATGTGCAATCTTTATTACAAGATCAACTCCAAAACCCATAATTTGAAGAGGAAGCCATTCGAATCCTCCTAACATTGCAAGAACTGCGATTAATCCAAAGGGAATGACAAAAATTGAGATGACAGGCAAAGCAAAAGCATTACTGATAATGCTCAACGATGCCATATTAGAAAAATGATAAGCAGCATAAATTCCACTTGCACTCCCTGCAACAAAGGAAGAAGCACATGTTGAAAGCATCGATAAGAAAACAAAATTTATCACTCCTCCTCCAACATAAGAGGGAGTTGTTTTTCTTTTAAGAAAAAATGACCTTCCACTCCACCAATCAAAAAAAGCGATCAAAGCAGCAGTCGCAGAAAAAGACATTTGAAAGCTAGGACCTAATATTTCATGGGGTGTCATCGCTAGAGTTATCAACCCTGCAATGGAAAAATTACGCATTGTTATAGCAGAGCGATTACACAATATAGCAACCAACATAACAGCAATCATCACAAAACTTCTTTGCGCTGATATTGCTAAGCCCGACAATAACAAATAAAAAGCTGTTATCATAAAAGCAACGATAGCAGCAAATTTTTTACTGGAATAATAGGAAGAAAAAACTGGAAAAAATGCTAAAAAACTACGGATACTCAAAAGAACTATGCCGCTTAACAACGCCATATGTAAACCTGATATTGATAAAATATGAGCTAATCCAGCTGTACGTAATGCTTCATTTGTCTCATTTGAAATACCAGCACGCTGCCCTGTTATGAGGGCAGCTGCAACACTCCCCTTTTCTCCTTCAAGGGCTATACGGATTCTTTGTGTCATCTTCGTGCGTAAATTTTCAATTTTCTGTAGAATGATAGCGAATATTCCATCAGGCTGCGAAACGGATATTTTTCTTGGTTTTCCTAAATAAACGCCTTGTGCTCCAATTCTTTTAAAATAATTATGAAAACTAAAATCGTAGCCTCCTGGACGCACCGGCCCAGAGAATGCACGAATCTTAACTTTTCCATGCAATCCATCACCAATCGCTAAGCCAGATGGCAAATATCTTGCCGATAAACGAACACGATGAAGACTATGGCGTAATACGGGATTTTCTGTATTCAAAATATCCAAAACTAAACGAAATCCTCCTTTGGCACCTGACTCAATAGAAACAATTCTTCCCGTCAATGTAGTGACAATGTCACTGCTTAGCATGGGTGTTGCAATACGCCACGTTTCTATTTTTGCCGCTAAAGCACCCAATATAATACAAAACAGAAACCCCACGGGAATCGATATTTTTCGATAAAAACGTGCTACATAGAATATTCCCAGAAAAATACTGACCAACGCCCCCAATTGTCCCCAACTCGGTTCCCACTCTAAATGAAAATAGAAAATGATTCCTAGGGCAAAAAAGACTAAAATCAGCGAAAAAAGGATACCAAAAGAAACTTCTTTATTAATACAATCTTCTAACCATTTGCGAAAAAAAATGATTACTTCTTTTAAGAGTGTCAATAAAAAAAGTTTTTGTTGATTATAGCTACTGTTCTTTGCATCATCATACCTAGAAAAAACACTCTGCCCTATCTGACATGGCTTTTTTCTTTCTGTAACAGATTTTTCGGATAAACCCTCTTTACTTTTATAAAACATCAGTCCCCCACTTTAACTCGCAATACGGCTATTGCACGCCCCATCACTTATGCTAACATGACTTTTCTATAAAATTCCATAAGTAATATCTTAGTTTAAAGGAAAATATTCGTGTCTGTTATTACTCGTTTTGCCCCTTCACCCACTGGCTTCCTTCACATTGGTGGTGCTCGTACTGCTCTTTTTAATTGGCTTTATGCAAAACATACCGGTGGAAAAATGCTTTTACGAATTGAAGATACAGACCGAGAGCGTTCAACAGAAGCAGCTGTAAAAGCCATTATAGATGGCTTGCACTGGATGGGTCTTAGTTATGATGGCGCCCCTATTTCGCAATTCGAACGTGCAGAACGTCACCGCCAAATCGCTGAACAGTTGGTCAAGAATGGCAAAGCATATTATTGTTATGCTTCACCTGAGGAGTTAGCTGAAATGCGTGAAAAAGCCCGTTCAGAAGGGCGCCCACCACGTTATGATGGACGTTGGCGTGACCGTGATAGTTCTGAAGCTCCTAAAGATGTTAAGCCTGTTATTCGCATCAAAGCCCCTCAAGATGGAGAAACGATTGTACATGATCTTGTTCAAGGTGATGTCCGTTTTCCTAATAAAGATCTCGATGACTTCATTATTTTGCGTTCTGATGGTTCGCCTACCTATATGCATGCTGTTGTCGTTGATGATCATGATATGGGCATCACACATATTATACGTGGTGACGATCATCTTACCAACGCAGCCCGACAAACGATTATCTTTAAAGCAATGGGATGGGACATTCCTGTTATGGCCCATATTCCTCTTATCCATGGTGAAAACGGTGCAAAATTATCAAAGCGACATGGTGCGCTCGGTGTTGATGCCTACCGAACAATGGGATATCTTCCTGCTGCTTTGCGCAATTACCTTGTCCGTTTAGGTTGGAGTCATGGTGATGACGAACTGATGTCCCTTAAAGATATGATTTCTTGGTTTGATATTGAGGATATTAACAAAGGTGCTGCTCGTTTTGATCTCAAAAAGCTCGATTCCATCAACGGACACTATATGCGTATGAGTAATGATCAAGAACTTTTTGATGCCGCTCTTAATATTCTACCAGAAACCGATAGGGGAGCACAAATTATTGAAAGACTTGATGAAAAACGCCGTGTTCAATTTTTAAAAGCAATCCCGCATTTGAAAGAACGTTCAAAAACACTGTGCGAACTGATTGACAATGCCTCCTTCATTTTTACGCAACGACCTTTACAACTTGATGAAAAAGCTCAAATGCTCTTAGATAAAAATGGACGAACCATTTTAAACGATCTTTATCTTGCTCTGAAAGCGTGCCCCTCTTGGGATACAAAAACTCTAGATGAAACACTTCGCTCTTTTGTCCAAACACAGAATCTCAAATTTGGATCTATCGCCCAACCACTTCGCGCAGCTCTTACAGGATGTGCAACATCACCAGGTGTTTTGGATGTTCTTATTTTATTAGGACGCAATGAATCCCTTCATCGCATCAAGGACCAACTTATCACAACAATATACCCATGATGGACACTGAGTATATTTCCTCAAATAAGGGTCTATACAGATATCTCAACGTGCCCTAAAAGAGTTTTTTATGTTATATCATTGAAATACATTTCTTATTGAGTAATAATGATCAATAAGGAAATATTTTTAGATTGCATGTACTCACTTTTAGAGGCAATCTACCCTTAAATAAGTAAGAAAAGCTTCAGTTATACATCCCCCACTCTGATGAAGCAGAGTCTTAATTTTTAGAAGTGAAGGATCTGAAAGGAATACCGAATGTCTGAGAATAACGCATATATTATTGTGAATGATAAAAAAGTAGAGCTTCCCTTGCGTAAAGGCACGAGTGGACCTGAAGTCATTGAAATTGCTTCTCTCTATAAAAAAACCGATATTTTTACTTATGATCCTGGTTTTACTTCAACAGCTTCTTGTGAATCAAAAATTACTTATATCGATGGTGATAAAGGCATATTGCTTTATCGTGGTTATCCTATTGATCAATTGGCTGAAAAAGGAGACTTTCTCGAAAGTTGTTATCTTTTACTTTATGGTGAACTCCCAACACAGCAAGAAAAAAATGAATTTGATCGATGTATTATGCAGCATACCATGGTCCACGAACAATTTGCACGCTTCTTCCATGGCTTCCGTCGTGATTCTCATCCTATGGCCGTCATGGTTGCCTGCCTTGGCGCTATGTCTGCGTTCTATCACGACTCTATTGATATTACAGATCCTCACCAGAGAATGATTGCTTCTGTTCGTCTTATCTCAAAAGTTCCAACGCTTGCTGCTATGGCCTATAAATACAGTATTGGACAAGCATTTGTTTATCCACGTAATGATCTTAGTTATGCTGCAAATTTCCTCCATATGTGTTTTGCTGTTCCTTGTGAAGAATATAAAACAAACCCTGTGCTTGCTCGGGCGATGGATCAAATATTTACCCTTCATGCAGATCATGAACAAAATGCTTCTACATCTACGGTACGTCTTGCTGGATCCTCAGGTGCTAATCCGTTTGCCTGTATTGCAGCAGGTGTTGCATGCCTTTGGGGACCAGCACATGGTGGTGCCAATGAAGCATGCCTAAAAATGCTACAAGAAATAGGTTCTATTAAAAGAATTCCTGAATTTATTGCACGTGCAAAAGATAAAAATGATCCTTTCCGCCTTATGGGCTTTGGGCACCGTGTCTATAAAAATTATGATCCACGTGCAAAAATCATGCAAAAAACCTGTCATGAAGTTTTAAAAGAACTCAACATTCAAGATGACCCTCTTCTTGATATTGCAATAGAGCTTGAAAAAATTGCCTTAAGTGATGAATATTTTATTGAGAAAAAGCTTTATCCCAATGTTGATTTCTATTCCGGCATTACATTAAAAGCTCTAGGTTTTCCAACTGAAATGTTTACTGTCCTTTTTGCATTGGCGCGCAGTGTCGGGTGGGTGGCACAATGGAAAGAAATGATTGAAGACCCTGCACAAAAAATTGGTCGTCCTCGACAACTCTACACTGGCTATGCTATGCGTGACTATGTTCCTATAGATGAACGTGCAAATTAAAAAAAGAAATCAATAAAGCTTCAATTTACTGAAGCTTTATTGAGAGTAATCAAAAAACATCCTTTAAGAATTTTTATAAAACGTGATTTTAAAACTCTTTCTACAGAGATAACATCATCATAAAAATTTACTAAAAAATTCTAAGTTTTAGCTCTGTAAAGAAATTGAGAATACTCTTCTGCGAATTAGCCAAACATTTAGCAAAAAGAAATTGAAAAGTTTACCTTATAATCCTCATTATCTTTAATGAAAATGTATTCCCTATCATTCCCCCATGTTTAAAAGCCTTATTACATATTAAAATCTAGCAATGTCAGAATTTTTCTTTCTATCTTCTTCAGATAAAATTGCAAAAAGCTTACATTAAGTGCTTCTCTAATTAGAATAAAAACACTTTTACATTTTGTTCTGTTAAAAGCTGAAATTTTCTTTGTATTTAAGTTGATAGTTTTTCTTTTAAAGATAAATTATTGATTTTTAAATAAAATTATTAAAAATCACCCTATAATCAATAAGAGGTGACCTTCTTTCCTATATTTTTTATTCCTATACTTGATAAAAAGAATTTATTTTTTTGATAATGATATTCAGCATAATGATAGCAAAATGAACACAGATAAATTTTTTACATTGCTCCAAAAGAGCTTACAGATTATAAAAATTCATGATGGTTTCATATTTGCCAGCTTATCTAATAGGAGAACATAATGAAATTATTAGTAGGAGCTCTTATAATAAGCGCGACACTGTTTACCCTATCGGCCAATTCTCAAACGCTGAAAATTGCAAGCGATGCTTCTTATCCGCCATTTAGTTATATGGACTCAAATAACAAACTGCAAGGGTTTGATATTGATATATCTTATGCGCTTTGTAAAAAAATGAATGTTGAATGTACTATTGTCACACAAGACTTTGAGGGGATGATTCCCGGTCTTCTTGCCAAAAAATATGATGCTATCGTTTCTTCCCTTTCTCCTACAAAAGAGCGCTTACAAAAAATTGATTTTACAGATCCTTACTACAACACAGCACTCGCTGTTATCGTTACCAAAAGTTCGGAAATTAAAGAAATCTCAACACAAGCCTTTAGAGGTAAAAACCTTGGTGTACAATCAAATACAACACAAGCTGCATATGCGGAAGATCATTATGCCTCTGAAGGAGTTAATATCAAACTTTATCCTACAGCAACAGAAGTTAATCGTGATCTTTTAAGCCATCGGCTTGATATCATCATCTTTGATAAATTAAAAGCATTAAATTGGCTTGAAAATGAAGGAAAAGACTGCTGTCACCTCTTGGGAACTCTAGAAGAAACAAATTTTCCTATTGCAATTGCACTCCGTCAAAATAATAATGATCTTAAAAATAGTTTTAATAAAGCAATAGAAGAAATCCGCGCCGATGGAACCTATGAGAAAATTATGAGAAAATATTTTACTTTCGATATCAATTAGATAGCACTATGAATTAAAACTCAATCTGTATATTTAAGGAGTATTTTTTAAATCTTTATTGGACATGCAGATATAATTAGAAATTCGGCTTTTTTATAAGAAAATTTACATTTATCAAAATAACTTTTAATTGCTCCTTGAGAGCTAAACATTTTGTAGAATCTAATGACAACAATAAGGTTGTATTTTTATCGTATCAAAATCTAATTTTTTCTTTATGTTCAAATTTAATAGCCTTATTTTCAAAAAAAATCCGCAGTTTTGACTCATGAAATGATTCAAATCAAATATTTCGTGAAAATTAAGCTATCATACAAGCAATAAGATATTTATTCTTTTTTTATCAATAATGTCCAACATAATGATCTAAAATAAACATCAATAAATTTTTGAATTGCTCCCAAAAAGCTTACAGATTATAAAAACATAATGATTTCATATTGCCCGCTTATCCAATAGGAGAACATCATGAAACTATTAGCTGGAGCTCTTATAATAAGCGCTGCACTATTCACCCAATTGGCTGATGCGAAAACATTAAAAATTGCGAGTGAAGGCACCTATCCTCCCTTTAGTTATATTGACTCAAATAACAAACTGCAAGGATTTGATATTGATATATCTTACGCACTTTGTAAAAAAATGAATATTGAATGTACTATTGTCACACAAGACTTCGAGGGAATGATCCCTGGACTTATTGCAAAAAAATATGATGCTATCATTGCTTCCCTCTCTCTCACACAAGATCGCTTACAAAAAATTGACTTCACAGATCCTTACTACGATACAGCACTGGCTGTTATTGTTACCAAAGCTTCGGGAATTAAAGAAATCTCGACAAAAGATTTTAGAGGTAAAAATCTTGGTGTGCAATCCAATACAACACAAGCTTTCTATGCAGAAGATCATTATGCCTCTGAAGAGGTGAAAATAAAACTCTATCCTTCCACAATCGAAGTGAATCGTGATCTTTTAAATCATCGACTTGATGTGATTATTGTTGATAAATTACAAGCATTAAATTGGCTTAAAAATGAAGGAAAAGATTGCTGTTCCCTCCTAGGAACTCTAGAAGAAACAAGATTTCCTGTTGCAATTGCAGTCCGTCAAAATAATAATGATCTTAAAAATAAGCTCAATGAGGCGCTAAAAGAAATTCGTTTGGATGGAACTTATGAGAAAATTATGAGAAAATATTTTACAAGTGATGTTTATTAAATATCAATATGATATTTAAATGAAACCCGTTGGTTATTGCTAAAAAATATTATCTAACTCTTTCATGAGGAACACAAGAATGATTGAAAATTTAGCATTGCTATCATTTAGCAATGGGGGATGGGGAGCGGTTATACTTTCCAGTGCAGGAATGACATTGTCATTGGCGTTATGTTGTGGCCTTCTAGGATTTCCTCTAGGACTTCTCAATGCAGTAATGATTCGATCCAATATTAAGATAGCTAAAGCTCTAGCACGTCTCTTTTCAACGGTGTTTCGTGGATTACCAGAGCTTTTAACTCTGTTTTTAGTTTACTACGGATTACAAAGCCTTATTCAAAATTTATTTGACTATTTTAATTTTGAAATCATGTTCAGTATCAATGCTTTTGTTGCTGGTGTTCTTGCTCTTAGTATGGTTCTTGCAGCTTTTTCTTGTGAAGTTTGGCTTGGAGCATTTAATATTTTTGATAAAGGTCAATATGAAGCGGCTAAAGCTTTAGGTCTTTCGCGAACAACCACATTTTTTCGTATTGTCTTTCCTCAGCTCATCCGAAATGCCTTACCAGGACTTTCTAATAATTGGCTTACTTTACTGAAAGATACATCCCTTGTTTCTACAATCGCGCTTGTTGACCTCATGCGACAAACGAATTTAGCTGTCGCTGCTACCAATAAACCCATGCTATTTTATTTTATAGCATGCTTACTCTATTTGTTATTTTCAGCGTTTTTTACTGCAATCTTACGCCATTTGGAAACATACACTCAAATAGGCTATAAAAAGGTGCTAGGTCAATGATTCCTGAGTGGCTTTATTTCCTTTTTAATCCTGATCTTTTAAGCCATTATGGACCAAAATTTATTAATGGCTTTATTATTACTGTTGAGCTTGTTTCTATTTCTTGTTCTCTAGGTCTTTTTTTGGGTATGATTATCGCTTTTGCACGTCTATCAAAGAATACATTTTTACAATATTTTGCAAATGCTTATGTCTATTTTTTCCGCGGCTCTCCTTTATTAGCTCAACTCTTTCTTTTTTATTATGGGCTTGGTTCAATGAACAGTTTTTGGCAACAGGTGGGGCTATGGTGGTTTTTTCAAAACGCGTGGTATTGTTGTCTTTTTATTTTTACACTCAATTCTGCTGCCTACCAATCTGAGATCTTTAAAGGAAGTTTTCTATCCGTAACAACTGGACAACGCGAAGCATCAAAAGCTTTAGGTTTAAGCAACTCTGTCACATTTTTTAGAGTTATTCTTCCACAAGCAATGATTGTAGCATTACGCCCCCTAGGAAATGAGTTGATTTTAATGATTAAATCCAGTGCTGTTGCCTCACTTATTACTGTTTATGATTTAATGGGGGTTGCTAAACTCGCTTATTCACGGACTTTCGATTTTCAAGTTTACGTTTGGGCTGCTCTTATCTATCTCTTTATCGTTGAACTCATTCATCGTTTTATTGTTTTTATCGAGCAGCGCCTCACTCGACATTTACGGTAAATAAAATGATCATAAAAAACTTTACCAAACCAAAATGTTGAATTAATCAAGTTCTTCATCAATGAAAGAATAAAATAAGATGAATTTGAAAAATAATAAATCGATCTCTCCCAGTAAAAAACCAGTGATCTCTATTCGAAATCTAAATAAATGGTATGGAAACTTTCAGGTCCTACATGATATCAACTTTAATGTTCAAGCTGGTGAACATATCGTTATTTGTGGACCATCCGGATCAGGAAAATCAACGTTAATTCGTTGTATTAATCAATTAGAACAAGCACAAAAAGGTTCAATCTGTATCCATAACGTTGATATCCATACTGCACCTATACAACAGCAAAAAAATGTTCTTCGTAAGATAGGAATGGTCTTTCAGAACTTTAATTTATTTCCCCACATGAGCGTTATACAAAATTGTATTTTAGCACCTATGACAGTTCAGGGCCTTTCCAAACAACAAGCAAAAGAACGGGCAATTCGTTACTTAACGCATGTTGGTATTGAAAAACACTGTGAAAAATATCCTTTACAACTTTCTGGTGGGCAACAACAACGTGTTGCGATTGCCCGTGCACTTTGTATGGAACCCGAAGTCATGCTTTTTGATGAACCAACCTCTGCTCTTGATCCAGAAAGTGTGGGAGAAGTTTTGGAAGTGATGGCTCGATTGGCCGATACAGGGATCACAATGCTTTGTGTTACCCATGAAATGGGCTTCGCACGTAAAGTCTCAGAAAGAATACTCTTTCTAGAAAATGGAAAAATTGTTGAAGATACAGCCTCTGAAGAATTTTTTACCAATCCTAAAAGCCAACGTGCTTGTAATTTTCTTGCTAAAATTAAATATTAATCATTAAAATATTGCTTTATTTATACAATTTTATTCCTGCTTTTTAAAAGAGTGATAATTGTTTGTGCGCCAACAACCCCCGATGGTACTTCAGTTTTCATTTTCTGTTCTACCATCTCAAAGGAATCAAGTTGTGCCTGTCGCAATAAAGGATTAGCCAAAAGTTGTTCTACCTGTCTTGCTAACATGCCAGGACGGATTAATTCATTCAAATATTCCGAAACAATAGGCTTATCAGAAATAATATTTGGAAGAGCAGCACTCCATAACATCATTTTAGGAAAAATAAATATTTTAGAAAAGAAATCAAGTTTATAGCAAAGAACCATAGGAACTTTTGCTAAGGCTAATTCAAGTGAAACAGTTCCATGTGCAGCAAGAGCAACATCTGCTTGTGCAAAAGCACGCCATTTTTCATCTTCACCAACTACAATTTCTATCTTGCTTTTCCAGCCCTGCACAAAGTCCCAGATTCTATCTACCAAATGAGGTAAGGTTGGTAAAATAATACGTAAATGAGGAATACGTTGTACAAGAATCTCTACTGTTTCTCGAAAAATAGGCATTAAGGAACGAATTTCTGAATTGCGTGATCCTGGCAAAATAACTAATGTAGGCGATAATGTTTGTGTATCGATCAAATTTCTGTGTTCTAATTGGCTTTTTTTTTCTGACTGAACTCTCAAAAGGGGAGGATATGTCAAAAGACGATGTCCAACATAAGTCGTGGCAGGGCCTCCCAAATCTTGCATAATCTTTTCTTCAAAAGGAAAAACCGCTAAAACATGATCAACAAATCCACACATAGCTTTCGCACGCTCTGGCCTCCATGCCCAAACGGTCGGTGCAATATATTTAATGATAGGAATAGAAGGCGCTAAAGCACGTACCTTTTTTGCAATACGATGCGTGAAATCAGGACTATCAATAATAATTAAACAATCAGGTTGTTCTTGTGCAATAAATTTGGATAAATTGCGAATATGTAGCAACAACAATGGTAGTTTTTTCAACACCTCCTTTAAACCTATTAAAGCAATATCATGGGAATCAAAAAAGCTTTTTAAGCCTAATGCCTTTAAATGGCTCCCCCCAACACCAATCAAATGAATATTGCATCCTATCTGTTGTGATAAACAAGAAATTAGATCGGCCCCAAGTAAATCACCAGATTCCTCACCTGAAACCACTGCAATCTTTAAGAAACAATTATTCATGACCAAACTTTTCAAATGTCTCTATAAATAAAGAATATTTGTTGGCTTTTTCTATTGTTGTTTTCACTGATAATATTAGACTTCTATTTGCCTCCACCGCAACACCAGATAAACCACTCTTTGCAATATTCATTATTGTCGCGGGCCCAATTGATGGCAAATCAACGCGATTATCCTGTTGTGGTTTTGCGCATTTTACAAGAATGCCACCTTTAAGGGGAATTTGCCCTCTTTCTCGCATTTCACAAACACGCCACAACATATTATCAGTTCCCTCAGCGCCCTCTAGAGCAACCACCCTTCCTTGGACAACGACAACGGCTTGCCCGATATCTAATTGACCTAAAAGCTTTGCTGCTTCTACTGCTAAAAAAATATCTTTTTTCTCTTTTGGAGTAGCGCGCCGTACTGTTAAATTAAATTCTATGGGAGCTAAAAGATCTGGGACTATTTCGTGAGCACCGATAACACAAAAACCATGTGCTTCAATAACTCGTATAAAAGCTTTTAATAACGCATCGTCTCCCCTCTTCAAAGCTCCGATTAACTTAGGAAGAGCTAAAAATGTTGTCCAGTCCAGTCGCAATTGTTTAAGAAGTGGACGCTTTTTTACACCACCTGCCAAAACAACATTATATACACCAGCCTCTTTTAAAATTTTAACGAGTCGTGCTAACTCTACAATTGATAGCTCGCAATGCTCATAGCGATAAAGAACAGAATCTGCCTCACCATGCAAAAGCACAAGAAAAGGATTTTCTCCATTCTTCTCAAGAGTCTGCGCAACAGTAATCGGTAGAACACCATTTCCTGCTATAATAGCAGTACGGCCGGAAAGAAAACTTCTGGCTCCCCAAATAGGCATTTTTAATCCTTATGTTCTTTTATTCTAACACCTTCAAATTTTGGTGTACAATAAAAACGCTTTCCTTCTTCTTTAATAAAATTAACAACTTCAGAAACAGACTGAGAAGAAGAATAGAAAGAAGCAACATCACTGACACGCTCTTTAAATGGTTTGCTATGATCAAAAAGCATAGCAACCGCATGACGGAGTGCATGAATATCTTGACGCTCAAGTCCTGCACGCTTCATGCCAATAATATTGAGTCCAGCAAGTTTTGCCTGCACACCAACAGCTGTTCCATAAGGTATCAGATCACCAACCAGTGCAGATACGCCGCCGATAAATGCATGATGTCCAACACGAACAAATTGATGAACAGCAGCACCACCACCAATAATCACATAATCACCAATAGTAACATGACCAGCAATCATTGCGTTATTGGCAAATGTTACATGATTGCCTACATAACAATCGTGAGCGATATGCGCATAACAAAAAAATTGGCAATTATCACCAACAACTGTCATTCCTACACTCGAATCGGACCCCCTATGCATTGTTACACCTTCACGAATCGTACAATTCTTACCAATAAAAAGAGTTGTAGCCCCTCCTTTATGTTTATTATTTTGCGGATCTGCCCCCAAAACGGCATGAGAAAATACTTTACTCTTGGCTCCTAACGTTGTCTTTCCCATTATTACAACATGACTTGTCAAACTACATTCATCACCAATAACAGCCTCTGAACTAATATGGCAAAATGGTCCAACGCGTACATTCTCACCAAGCTGCGCTCCCTTCTCCACAAGAGCAGTTGGATGGATTTTTGTACCGGACATTTTTAAATTCCCATCAAATATCGTTTATTCTTCTTCGACAATCATTGCTGCAATTTCTGCTTCAGCGACGCGGACATCTTCTACTTTTGCAACACATGAAAAACGTCTCATACCAGATCTTTTTTTCAAAAGCTGAACATGAATCTTGAGCTGATCACCAGGCATAACCGGCTTACGAAATTTCGCATTATCAACCGTCATAAGGTAAACTAAATTTGTTTGCTTATTGCCTAAATTTAAAAGTGCTATTGCTCCTGCCGTTTGTGCCATAGCTTCTAAAATCAAAACTCCAGGCATAACAGGCTTTGAGGGAAAATGTCCCGTAAAATGTGGCTCGTTAATCGTTATATTTTTAATACCAATCGCTTCTTGTTCACCATCAATATCAACGATACGATCAATTAATAAAAATGGATAACGGTGCGGTAATATTGATAATAGCTTTTCAATATCGACAGCCTCTAAGTTTTTAGTTTTTTCATTGCTGATCATATCAGCGTTTCTCCTTTTTAACTTTTCCCATACTGCGCAACGCCGCTACTTCACGAAACCATTGTTTAAATGGTCGCGCTGGACTACCTCCCCATTTTTCGCCATCCGGAATGTCATTCATAACACCACTACGAGCAGCAATCTGAACAGATTTACCTATTATGATGTGATCAGCTACTCCCACACTTCCGCCAAGCTGAGACATATCCCCTATAGATGTACTTCCCGCAATGCCACATTGAGCGGCAATAAGACAATAGCGGCCAATTTTTACATTGTGGGCAATTTGTACAAGATTATCAATCTTGCTTCCTTCACCAATAACAGTATCTTGAAATGTTCCACGATCAATTGTCGTGTTCGCACCAACTTCTACACCATCCTCAATAATAACGCGACCAAGCTGTGGAATTTTCTCGATTCCAGAAACGCCCCCAACATAACCAAAACCATCTTGCCCAATGCAAACACCAGAATAAAGCTGAACCTTATCACCTATTATAGAACACTGAACTGTTACCTTAGGAGCAATATAGCAGTCACATCCAATACGGCAATTTTCACCGATAACAGCTGTGGATGAAATGAGAGTTCCTGCACCAATCTCAACATTTTTACCAATAACAGCTCCCGCTTCAATACACACATCATCTGCCAACTTAGCCGTTGGATGAATATGCGCATGCGATGAAATCCCCTTCTGCCCCAACCAAGGCATTGGCTTGACAGAATCTGGAAACAAAATACGACCAATCTGAGCAAAGTCACGCTGTGGTGTGGATGTCACCAAAATTGCCATAGTTTCGGGAACTTTAAAAACAATCTCATTCGTACACAAAACAGCAACAGCAGAACTGTCCAGTAAAGCATCAGAAAACTTCCGATGCTCTACAAAAACAAGCGAACCTTCCACAGCACTCTCAAGTGAAGAAAGAGTATTGATAACTTTATGAGAAAACTCTGGATTAAGAAGCTTTGCACCCGTCAACTCAGCAGCATTTGCAACTGTCAATCGTCGGGACGGCGTAAAAAAAAATGTATCCGCCATCAAAACACTTTCTCTCCCAGCTTAAGCTATTCTCTTCAAGTTTTTCCTTCTTAAAATCGCTCAAATCAGAACTTCGTAGAAATACCAAAGTTCAATTTTTGCAAACGATCACCTTCCTGCTTCGTTATTGGCCAAGCATAATCAAAACGCAAAGGACCAAACGGAGAATCCCACATCAAACTCACACCTGCAGATGAACGCCAAGCACTTTTGGTATTGGTAACAGACGGTTCACCCTTAAAAACGGCTTTATAATTATTGCCATAAAGCGTGGCAATATCCGCAAATAAAGCACCGCGCAACCCAAATCCTTCAGGCACGACAGGGATAGGGAACTGTACTTCAGCAGTCGCATTCATATATGTCGTTCCCCCCAAGAAATAAACCTCACCCTTACTGGAAACCTGACGCGGACCTATTCCATTATATTTGAACCCTCGAATCATATCAGAATTTACTTTAAACATATCGAAAATACGAACACCATCTCGGCCCATTCCGTGGATATAACCACCCCCAAAGGAAAGCAAACCAACGATATCCTTCTGGTCAGAAAGAGTCTTGTACATCATCGCCTTACCCGTGGTCTTCAAGAACTTTGCACTCCCACCAAGCCCTGCATATTCCTGAAGCAGATGCACGTACCACCCATCATGGGGGGATCTCATATCATCAATCGTATTATAGGTGAAACCATAACTAATTGATGAACGTTTCCAAGGGCTGTGTTTTGCAGCTTGAACAATCGCACCAGAATATTTCCCATATAATTCTATTATGTCACTCTCTTTGTCAAAATCATACTCTCCGCCAAAATCATATTCTTCCTGCACATAAGAATAAGCTACATTAGCAGATAATTGATTATTAATAGGTAACGAAAACCGCAGCGATCCACCTGTCTGCCGTACATCATAGGCTTTATCAGCACGATAAGTACTACGAAAAACATCAACACCAGCAGATAAACGATACCCTAAGAAATAAGGATCAACAAATGATAAATTATAATTACGAGATTTTTCTTGCCCCGCACCTAATCCTAAACGAACATATTGACCACGTCCCCCAAGATTACGTTCAGTAACAGAAACTTCAAGTGACATACCAGGACTTGTTCCCCCTGTTGTATACCCTCCAGAAAGAGAGAGATCTCCTGTTGAAGCTTCAACGACATCTATTACCAAAACAACTTGGTCAGATTGATCTGTAGGAACCATTGAAATATTAACGGCTTTGAAGAAACCTAAACTTTCTAGACGACGTTTTGCCCGCTGTAATAAAGTTTGATTGTAAGCATCTCCTTCGTTTAAATCAATCTCACGGCGAATGACGTAATCACGCGTTTTCTCATTGCCACGTATATCAATACGTTGAATATAAGCACGTGTTCCCTGTTCAATATTATATAAAATTGAAATTGTATGATTTGCTAAATTACGATTTCCCCGCGGTTCAACTTTAGCAAAAGCATAGCCAGAATCAGCAACTTTGTTATTAATAGTTGCAACAGACTGTTCAATATCTTCTGCACTATAAACATTACCTGGCTGGGTTTTAAGTATCCTTTTCACAGATTGAACGTCAATTCCATCAACATCACTTTCAACCTGAATATCGCTAATTTTATAGAGCGCACCCTCATCAAGAACGAAAGAAATTTTATACGTATTGCTTGCTGCATCAAAAGTTGCTTTAGAAGAGACTACACGAAAATCTGCATAACCACGGTTATAATAAAAGCGACGTAAAGCTTCTTCATCAACAGCGAGGCGCTCTTCACTGTAAACATCACCTCCCAACAACTTCGAAAAAATTCCTGAAGTTTTTGTTGAAATCACATCACGCAAACGGCGACTTCCAAAGACATTATTTCCCTTAAAAGTGATATCACCAATCTTTGTTTTTTTCCCTTCAACGACATTAAATACCACATTAACCCGCCCTTTTCCAAGGTTAATCGTTTGAACGTTAACAGTGATATTATTACGACCAAGAGTTTTATAAGCCTCACGAATTGTATTTATATCAGCAGAAAGCTTAGCAGAATTAAAAGGCTCATTCGGTTTTAAAGAAATAAACCGCTTAAGATCTGGGTCTTTAAAAGATTTATTTCCTTGAAACAATATTTGATTGACAACCTCATATTCTTTTACGAATACAACCAATTTATCACCCACCGGATTTATTTTAACATCATAAAATAAACCCAATTCGAAAAGGTTCTTCACAGCACTATCAACATCACCACTGGAAACACCTTGCCCAACCTTAATCCCCATATTGTCTCGAATCGCCTGAGAACTTACAAACTTATTCCCACGAACCTCAATAGAGCGGACTACAGACGCTTGTATTTCTCCGACCGCAGCAATTGACATAAAAACCGTTGTTGGGGCAATCATCCCCATCTTTAACACCAATACAGATGCTGCATTTAAAAACTTTGAATTCGTAGTCATTGGCTTTTTTACCTTACTCTCGTTCCTTGGACATGATGCCTTAAAAGCTAACTGCCATAACAACCTTTTTACAGCGAGACTTTTCATTCCTTAATTACTCATTATAATGTACAACGCCACAACATTTTGTAGACATGGTAAACAACCTTCAATTTGTTTTTGCTATTATTACTTAATTTATAAAGCGTTTTCCATAATTTAATTAGCTAAACCAACAAAAATAATCATTAAAAAAGACAAAGATCATAAAAAGGAGAAGAATGGAAAAACCTAAACGAAAAACGATTCCCTGAATTTTAGCAGATATTTTCCTCCCAGTAATGACCTCAATGACATGCAATAAAAGATGCCCACCGTCAAGCGGTAGAATCGGAAAAAGGTTAATAAGCCCAACACTTATTGAAAGAAAAGCTGCCAAATTCAACAAAGAGATAAAACCTGTCTCGCTCACTTTCCAAGCAATTTTAACGGTTTTAGAAGGTCCACTTAGCCGACAACGATCCTCTTTGCCTCCTATTAAACGACTCATAAAAAGAACGGTTTGAGTGGCGATAAACACAGTACGGTCTGACGCTTTTCTTACAGCTGTTACAAAACCATAGCGAATATGTTTTATATAAGTTGGATCTAAACGTGCAGGATTATTTAAATCAACAGGAACACCTACACCTATCATAGCACTTCGTGTTCGATTACCAAATCCATCATCTCGCTCAACGACTTTCGGGGTAATCATCGTTGTAAAGACTCGCCCCATGCGTTCTATTTTAAACTCTATGGGTTCTCTTCCGTGAAAAGCTACATAATTCATCAAATCTTCAAAGCTTTCAACCCGTCGTCCATCCATTTCAACAAAACGATCACCTAATTCCAAACCAGATTGAAGAGCAGGGCTATCTTTTACCAAAGAACCAACAACGGGCTCAATGGCTACACGACCATAGATAAAGAAAAAAAATGTTAGAATAACAACAGTAAAAAGGGCATTGAAGAAAGGACCGGCAAAAACAGTTGCTGCTTTTTTCCAAGCATGCGCACTAGCAAATGAACCATCAACAATCAGAGATGATTGGGATGATTCCGTATCGATTTTTTCCTCATCCCCAACAAATTTTACATAACCTCCTAAGGGGATAAGTGCTAAACGCCACTTCGTGCCATGCTTATCTGTATAACTCGCTATTTCTGGTCCAAATCCAAGCGAAAAAATTAACGCCTTAATACCACACCACCGACCAATGAGATAGTGCCCAAATTCGTGCACAAAAATGATAATCATAATGATGAAAAGAATACTCAAACTTCTTAAAAGAAAATCACCCATAGTGACGATATGATTTAAAAGTTCCAAACTATCTTCTCCCAATTAGATCATACTAAAAAGATTAAAAGGCGCATCCATATCAGACATAAATGAACCAATTAAATAAAGAAGAAAAGCTGCCCCTACCAATCCATCTATACGATCCATAAAACCACCATGTCCAGGCAATAAAGAACTAGAATCTTTAACAGAAAACCGTCTTTTGAGCCATGATTGCCCTAAATCACTCAATTGTGAAACAATTGACAAAACAAGTGTAAGGAGTGGCACAAAAAAACTGGCTAAATTTATATCAAAAAATCCAAAAGCAACCCATATACCACCGAAAACTCCGACAAATGTACCACCAAGTGCTCCTGACCATGTTTTATTAGGAGAAAATTGTGGTGCTAATTTAGGGCCCCCTAATGCACGTCCGATAAAATAACCACCGATATCTGTTCCCCACACTATCGTAAATAAGAAAATAACAACTTGGAACCCCAACATTTCATGATCCCGTAGAAAGCATAAAGCAACAACAGGAAAAGATGCATATAAAAAACCACAAAAAACCCAACCACTCTTTTTTATAGATATAATAGCTAACACTGTAGCTAAAACGATTAAAACACAAAAAATCAATGAAGCAGATACACTCAATACTAAAAAAAAGCCAAAGATTAAATAAAAGATACTTGCTAATATTTTTTGTAAAATACACCATTTCTCTTTAGTAATACTCATCCACTCATAAAGAACAAAACCGCCAATACACCATACAAATAAAAAAAAGAAGTTTCCTCCCAACCATGTTAGATACAACGCAATAATGCCAAAAACAAAAGCTGTCAGAATACGATAAACCAAATTAGACAAAACAACATCCAAACAATAAAAATAGAAAATACAAGCTCTAAAATTAACGCAAGAAAAACTCCCCTACGCAGTATTTTTATCTCATACCTGTATAATTTCTCTTATAATTTATCATAAATAATTCAGTCTACTAAGATAGCGCTTATGAAACTAATAATCAATGAAAACAGCTTCAAAAATCTCCGTCAAAATTATAAATATTTTTTTAATATTTTCTCAAATATAAAATGAAAAAGCAGTTACCTCTGCCCCATACAAATTAACTAATATAGGTTTCGTATAAAAACACTTTTCTATCAACTATTCGTCATTAAAAAATGAATTACGCCACATAACATCTGCTTGATCAATTATACTCACATGTTTTATAATGAGAAATAAGAGAAAGGTTAGACTTGTTTTTTTGCATTATATTCTTTCCTCAACCTTCATCTTAGAATATTTGAATAATTTCTAATAATGCTTTCATTATGCATTTTAACAAAGACGTGCTCAACTAAAAACCCGCACCATGCTGTTAAATAGTGTCTCCCAGCAAAGGGCATGATTTATCACGCAGACTAAAAAATAAAAACATCTGCCCTTTCAAATCAGTCTCTCCCATATCAAAATGATAGAACACCTTCCTGCATCACACCTTGCTACCACAGAGCACACCACTCCCCACAATTATCCCTAGAAACAATTTACAGGCTGGGAGTAAATATCCTTTTTCTAGTGACAAAATCGTCTTAAACGTGCATAATTTCAGATTCTTTTACGGCTAAAATTTTATCAATATCAGCAATAGTTTCATCCGTGAGTTTTTGAACTTTTTCAGACAAACTATGGGCTTCATCTTGTCCAATTTCACCATCTTTTTCTAACTTTTTCAAATTGTCCAGACCATCCCGACGAACATGACGTGTAGCAACACGCGCTTGCTCTGCATAGTGATGCGCAATTTTTACAAGTTCTTTACGGCGCTCTTCATTCAACTCAGGCAAAGGAATACGTAGATTCGTACCATCAGTTATGGGATTTAAACCAAGACCAGAATCGCGAATAGCGCGCTCTACAGCTCCGACCATCGTTTTATCCCATACAGAAACAGAAAGCATCCGAGGTTCGGGAACAGAAATATTAGCAACCTGATTGATATGCACAACAGAACCATAAGATTCAACGGTCAACGGCTCTAATAAACTGGCCGATGCACGTCCAGTCCGCAAACCACCTAATTCATGTTTAAAAGCCGTAATGGCACCATCCATGCGACGTTTCAGATCATCCATAATTGATGTAACATTCATATTTCTGTCTCCTTCAATTGTCCTTTGAAGCTTACCCTTATTCCGATACTATTGTAAAGCGTCCTGTTCCATTCAAGACCTTAGCCAAACCGCCTTTTTCATGAATGGAATACACAATAATCGGTACATTGTTCTCACGTGCTAAAGTGACCGCCGTTGAATCCATAACAGATAATCCCCATTGCAAAACTTCAACATGTGTTAATTGGTCAAAACGCTTAGCCGTAGGGTCTATTTTTGGATCTGCTGAATAAATACCATCAACTTGTGTTCCTTTAAGAAGGACATCCGCACCAATTTCTGCTGCACGTAAAGTAGCAGCAGAATCAGTGGTAAAAAATGGATTTCCTGTACCACCTGCAAAAATAACAACTTTTCCCTGATTCATATAAGCTATTGCTTTACGTTGCGAGAAGCTTTCACAAATTTGTGGCATAGCAATCGCAGAGAGTACAACAGTTTCAACCCCTAATTTTGTCAAAGATGTTCGCAATGCTAAAGAGTTAATAGCAGTTGCAAGCATTCCCATATGATCACCTGTCACTCGGTCCCCACCATGCGAAGCAACAGCAACGCCACGAAAAATATTTCCCCCACCGATAACAACCGCAACTTCTATCCCCATTGTGCGCACTTCTGCAATATCAGCGGCAATACGGTCTACAACAGAAACATCAATGCCAAAATTCTGCCCTCCCATAAGAGCTTCACCAGAAGCCTTTAAAAGAATACGTTTATACGGAAGTGCTAATGCCATTAATAATCTCCCCAAAAGCCCATTTACTTTTTGCTTTTGACATCACGAAGGGCACCACTTTTTTCACGTGACGCCCTCTCAACAATTACATTGTTCCCCTCAGAGATTCTACAACCAATGATATGACTTTAAATCTCTGATCAAGAGTTTGCAATAACTAGCCTTTTACAGCAGCAGCAACCTCTGCAGCAAAATCAGACTCCTCTTTTTCCACACCTTCACCTAATGCAAAACGAATAAAGCCTGTAATTTTTGCTGGGGCACCAATTGATTTCTCAGCATCCTTTAGAGCGGCCTCAACAGTTATATCAGGATTCATAACAAAAGCTTGAGAAAGCAAAACAACCTCTTCAAAAAACTTACGCATACGTCCTTCTACCATTTTTTCAATGATATTTTCAGGTTTTCCAGACTGACGCGCTTGATCTGAAAAAATTGCTTTTTCTCGCTCAACAGCAGCAGCATCAACATCTTGTGCTGTAAGTGCTAATGGATTGGTTGCCGCAATATGCATCGCGACCTGCCGACCAAAAGCAAGAGCAGCTTCCTTATTTCCTGTTGTTTCAATTGCAACCAAAACACCAAGTTTTCCAAGCCCATCAGCCACACTATTGTGTATATAAGTCGCAACAACACCATTCTCAACAGACAATTTAGCGGAACGACGAAATGTCATATTTTCGCCAATTGTACCAATTGCATCTTTAATCGTAAGCTCTACAGTCTTCTCAGAACCTGGATAAAGAGAAACAGAAACAGATTCAACATCCCCTGGCGTATCTAAGGCAGCAGTTGCTACTTTACGCACGATGTCTTGGAATCCATCATTGCGCGCAACAAAATCTGTTTCAGAATTAATCTCAACCAAAACTGCATGTGAATCTTTTGATACGACTCCGATTAATCCCTCAGCTGCTGTACGACCAGCCTTTTTATCTGCTTTAGCTATTCCTTTTTTACGAAGCCAATCAACAGCAGCTTCCATATCACCATTGGTCTCTGCTAGGGCGGCTTTACAGTCCATCATACCAGCGCCAGATAGTTCTCGAAGTTCTTTTACTTGTGCAGCAGTAATGCTCATATTTGCCTCTTTATTTTATAACAGTGAAAGCGTGCAAAATCCCTCTGCACGCCTATAACTTCTTCTTTAGACAATAAAAGTACCTTAATTAGGCATTTTATATTATTCAGAAACTTCTGAAACTGCATTTTCTTCCAAAATAGGCTCCACAGGTGCATCAACTTGAGCTCCTAAATCGATACCCATTGCTCCTTGCTGGCGTGCAATACCATCAAGAGCAGCACGGGCAAAAAGATCGCAATAAAGAGAAATTGCACGTGAAGCATCGTCATTACCTGGTATTGGATGTGTTACGTCATCGGGATCACAATTGGTATCAATAATAGCAATCACTGGAATACCTAAACGCTTTGCTTCTTGGAGTGCAATATTTTCTTTATTCGTATCGATAACAAAGATAAGATCTGGAACAGAACCCATATCTTTAATACCACCAAGCGCACGATTAAGCTTTTCACGATCACGTTCAAGATTTAAACGTTCCTTTTTAGTAAAGCCTTGCGCTTCAGCAGCAAGAATTTTATCAAGCTTCCGCAAACGATGGATCGAATTGGAAATCGTTTTCCAGTTTGTGAGCATGCCGCCAAGCCAACGTGCATTAACGTAATACTGAGCGGAACGATTCGCCGCATCTGCGATAATGTCAGATGCTTGTCGTTTCGTACCAACAAAGAGAATACGACCACCACGCGCTACAGTATCTGAAACAAGTTTAAGTGCTTGGTGTAAAAGTGGAACAGTCTGAGCAAGGTCAATAATATGGATATTATTACGCTGACCATAAATATAGGGAGTCATTTTGGGATTCCAGCGATGAGTCTGGTGACCAAAATGCACACCGGCTTCTAAAAGCTGGTGCATAGTAAAATCGGGTAGTGCCATAAATCTTATCCTTTCCGGTTCAACCTCCGCGGAAAAAGCAGGAAGACCTGCTACCGGCGGATGCTTGCTAGAAGTTTCTCACAGATCATTTGCAAACACCCAGACTCCGCGTGTGGAATAGCGCAAACATACTAATATTTGATTCTTTTTCAAGTTATTTTCTTTAATCATTTAATATTTGCATTTTCACATTGATTAAGATCTTTTCCAAGTTCCAAGAATTCGAGACTGTTCAATTTTGCACGCACTGAAAAAGTTCCATAATCTATATGAAGATCACGCATGACACCATTCTCATGTAAGAGAAAACTGCTACGATAAACCGGCAAACCATCTTTATTTTCTCCATCATCAAAATAAGAAATTGTAACAGGCCAATATTCTTCTTCATCCAATTTTCTTACTTTTTCCGTTTCGCTATCAGATAAAAGCGTCTTCTTTTCCCCTATGACGATACTTTCTTTTATAACTTTATCTGCTTTATTTGTCCCATCAAATACAGTAACATTGTAAAAATGATCTCCTGCTTTTGCATGGCGGATAATATTTTTTAGTTGCATCATTGGAAATTCAGCCATTGCAAGCTTATACTCTTTTTCCTTTGGCTTTTTTAAGGTAACTGTGATACCATCTTGCGTACGCTCCGCAACCCCCTCGGCACGATGCACAACCTCTTCTCCCTCTTGATCTGTAATATTAAAACGAAATGTACGGCTGTCTCCTGTTTCATAACTCGTCGTCTGTTGATCCGTCAAACGTACTGGCATATCTTCAATGTGAACACGGCTAATGAAACGAAAACGTGTGCTATAGCCTTGGCATGCCGAACCAGTAAGCTCGTAAACCATTCGTCCTGACATCGCAGAAATTGTCATTTCATGAGAAACACTATCGAGATGAAAATCATAAATTGCTCGATGAGGCACAATAAAAATGGGCTCTTCAGCTCTCGCAGTACATAAAAAAACAATATATAAAATTATTATAAATAATGATCTAATCATTCCCAACTTCCGAACTTTATCCCCGTTGCATAACATCATACAATAAGGCAAAAAAGGTTAATTTCTCAATTAACCACACATTTTCTTAAATCAAAAAATAGATTATGCAATGAATATATTATAGAGCAGCTATGGAGTTAAAATTATGACCAATATGATTGAAAAAAACTTAGAAAAATTCGGAATCACTCTTCCTGAAGTAATCTCCCCCCTTGCCAATTACATCACCACTTCACAAAGTGGCAATCAAATCTTTATTTCTGGACAACTCCCTCTTATTAATGGAAAACCAATAGCCATCGGTAAAGTTGGTGCAACTGTGAATACCGAACAAGCCCAAAAAGCATCTGAAGCTTGCGCTCTCAATATTCTCGCGCAACTCAAGGCAACTCTGGGTGACTTAAATAAAATAAAACGTGTGGTCAAAATTACTGTTTTTGTGGCTGTAGATTCTCATTTTACCGATATTCCTTTTGTTGCCAATGGAGCTTCTAATTTATTCGTCAATATCCTTGGTGAAATTGGAAAACACGCCCGTTCTGCTATTGGTGTTGCCTCTCTTCCTATGGATGTTCCTGTAGAAGTTGAAGCCATTATAGAAATCTAAACCTTCATTAAGACAGTGCATTATCCTAAATATAACTGAAGTCAAAATACTTCTTTGTCTTACACTCTGATAAACCTTGCATTTTTTCGTTTTTAAATTAGAATCTTAAACTTACGATAAAAGGAAATATTTGTATGAAACAAGCTTATGACAATAACAATATTTTTGCTAAATTGATTCGCAATGAAATCCCTTCTGTTCGTGTCTACGAAGATGATGATGTTATTGGATTTATGGATATCATGCCACAGGCACCAGGTCATACGCTGGTCATTCCTAAAAAAGGCTCTAGAAACTTACTTGATGCAGATCCTGAAACATTATTTCCTGTTATTAAAGCTGTTCAAAAAATTGCAAATGCTGTCAAAAAAGCCTTTCAAGCAGATGGCATAACTGTCATGCAATTTAATGAAGCAGCTAGTCAACAAACCGTCTATCACCTTCATTTTCATATTATACCACGTATGGAGGGAATAGAGCTTACCCCTCATAATGATATGGTAACGCCTCCAGAAATACTTGAAGAGAATGCAAAAAAAATTCGTGCAGCTTTATAACACACTCTTAAGTTGTTGTACTTTTTTTTCCTACACGTTTTTTTGTAAAGTTTTCCATTTTACTTTTCTTTGAACTTACAGATATATCGGAAGATGAAATTTCTAACTGTAAGCTTTCTTTTTTACCATTTGATTTTTGTGTCAATACGCGAACGGTCCCACCATTGCGTAACTTTCCAAATAAAATTTCATCAGCTAATGGCTTTTTAATATATTCTTGTATAACACGCCCTAATGGGCGTGCTCCCATCTGAGAATCATATCCTTTATTAGAAAGCCATAAAGTTGCAGAAGGGCTTAATTCAAAACAAATTCCCCGATCAGCTAATTGTGCTTCAAGCTGAAAAATAAATTTTTGCACTATCTGATTGATGATTAAATGAGATAAAGGTGCAAACGGAATAATTGCATCTAACCGATTACGAAATTCTGGTGTAAATAACCGATTGATTGCTTCTATATCCTCACCATCACGATGTACTTTCCCAAATCCAATAGCTGATTTTGCCATATCTGAAGCACCAGCATTGGTTGTCATAATCAAAATAACATTGCGGAAATCAATTTTCTTACCATTATGGTCTGTTAATCTACCATAATCCATTACCTGCAATAAAATATTAAATAACTCTGGATGCGCTTTCTCAATCTCATCTAGCAATAGAACTGCGTGAGGTTTCTGATCAACTGCATCTGTAAGGAGACCTCCTTGATCAAACCCTATATAACCTGGAGGTGCTCCGATTAAACGTGCTACCGTATGCCGTTCCATATATTCTGACATATCAAAACGCAATAATTCAATACCTAAAGATGATGCAAGCTGTTTTGCAACTTCAGTTTTTCCTACACCTGTTGGTCCTGAAAATAAATAACTTCCTATTGGTTTATCCGGTTCGCGTAAACCTGCTCGCGCCAATTTTATGGATGAAACTAAGACGGAAATTGCCTGATCTTGACCATAAACAACATGTTTGAGTTCTCTTTCAAGCTTACTCAGTATCTTCTGATCATTCCGAGAAACTGTTTTTGGTGGAATTCTTGCAATTGTAGCAACAGTCGCTTCAATTTCTTTAACACCTATACTCTTCTTGCGTTGTTTTTGTGGCAAAAGCTTTTGCGCTGCGCCACTTTCATCAATAATATCAATTGCTTTGTCAGGTAACCTACGGTCAATTATATAACGTGAAGATAATTCTACAGATGCCTTCATCGCCTGATCTGTATATTTAATCTGATGAAAATCTTCAAAGTAAGGCTTCATCCCCTGCAAAATCTTAATCGCATCTGTAACAGAAGGTTCATTAATATCAATCTTCTGAAAACGACGCTCTAAAGCACGATCTTGTTCAAAGAATTTGCGATATTCTCTGTAAGTCGTCGAACCAATACATCGCATAGTTCCAGAAGATAACACAGGTTTCAAAAGATTTGCTGCATCCATATTTCCCCCTAATGTCGCTCCTGCTCCAATTAAGGTATGAATTTCATCAATAAATAAAATAGCATCTGGATACAGCTCAAACTCTTTAATAACTTGCTTTAAGCGTTCTTCAAAATCACCGCGATAACGTGTACCTGCAACAAGTCCCCCCATATCAAGAGAAAATATTGTTGCATTTGATAAAACTTCAGGCACTTGCCCATCAACAATACGCTTTGCCAACCCCTCAATTATAGCTGTTTTCCCTACTCCAGGATCACCAACCAAAAGCGGATTGTTTTTTGACCTTCGACATAAAATCTGTATCATGCGTGAAATTTCTATTTCACGGCCAATTAATAAATCAATTTTTCCATTACGTGCTTTACAATTGAGATCAACACAATAATTCGTTAAAGCACTTGTTCCTCTTTCACCATTATCCGAAATCTGCTGATCTAATTGCTCTTCAAGTCCTTCAAGTAACATGGATAACCCATCATCACGCGTGACACCCTGTGAAATAAAACGTACAGCATCGTAGCGTGTCATTCCCATCTCTTGAAGAAAATATGCTGCATGGCTTTCACGTTCAGAAAAAATTGCAACAAGAACATTTGCCCCCGATACTTCATCTTTTCCAGCTGATTGTGCATGAATCACCGCACGTTGGATAACACGCTGGAAAAAAGCTGTAGGCTTTGTATCCTCATCAGCTCTAATCTGTTCATCTAACTCTGAGCGAAGATAATTGGTTAAGCGCTCTCGCAATTCCTCCACATCTACTTGGCAAGCCTGAATAACGGAATTTGCATCGGCATCATCTAACAGCGCAAGTAGAAGATGCTCTAGTGTTGCATATTCATGCCGTGCTTGAGTAGCAATTGTTAATGCACGATGCAAAACCTCTTCAAGACTAGGTGTAAAAGATGGCATAGCTCCTCACTTCCCTTCCATTACACATTGTAACGGATGTTCATTTTGACGCGCACATTCCCTCACTTGTAATATTTTCATTTCAGCGACTTCATAAGTGTAAGTCCCACATTCTCCTATCCCATTGTGATGAACATCTAACATTATCCGCGTTGCCTCTTCGAAACTTTTTTTAAAAAAGTTCTTCAAAACGAAAACAACAAAATCCATAGGTGTGTAATCATCATTAAGCAAAAAAACTCGACATAATTTAGGTTTTTCGAGTTTTTCTCTAGCCTTAGGCATTATAACCGCACCATGCCTACCTTCATCCCAATTCTTGCCCTTTTCATTATGCATAATATGAGCTATAGAGTTTATTATGAGCATCTGTCCCATTATCGTTTTCCATGCAGCACATTTTTATTAATTTTAAATTCTTTCATAACTATTGCAATACCTGTTTGTATTAGAAAAAATTTTCCCTCTATGGTTAGACTTCAATCACTCACTCATAAAATAACTTCTGTAAACAAATTAGTAATACCATTCGTCTAAACTGCATCAATAAATTACAGAAAAGGAAGCTTTATAGAAGTTTTTTAGGATAAATGGAGAAATAGGATACTGCAAGTGTATATTAATTATCAAAAAATTATGCGCTACTGTAAAACAATAGCAATTTCTTTTGTTATGTTAGCTTTTTCTTACTGTTGGGCATCCGCCACACCTCAAGGCGCCTATCCTGATAAGTATGCGGCTATTGTTATAGATGCTACTACGGGAAAAACTTTATTTCAAGCCAATGCAACACTGAAACGTTATCCTGCTTCTTTAACAAAAATGATGACATTGTACTTACTCTTTGAAGCTATGCAGATGCGTCGTGTGACACCAAATACACCAATTCCTGTTTCTCATTATGCAGCAATGCGTCCACCGACAAAAATTGGGTTTAAAGCAGGCCAAACAATTTCTGCTGAAGCAGCAGCTAAAGCGCTCATTACAAGATCCGCAAATGATGTTGCTGCTGCCATTGCAGAATATCTTGGAGGTAGTGAAAAAAAATTCGCTCAAATGATGACAGTAAAAGCTCGTAAACTTGGCATGAAACATACACATTTTGCAAATGCTTCAGGACTTCCGGATATGCACAATTATTCTACAGCACGAGATATAGCGACTTTGTCATTAGCTTTACGTAAACATTTTCCCAAACAATATAAATTGTTCAAAACAAAAAGTTTTAATTTTCGTGGACATAAAATTAATAGCCACAATAAACTTGTTAAAATAATGAAAGGTGTCGATGGAATTAAAACAGGCTACACACAAATGTCAGGTTCTAATTTAGCAACTTCGATGCGTCTTGAGGGGCGCTCTATTGTCGCTGTTGTTATGGGAGGTAAATCATCTACTGCACGTGACGAGCATATGGCTAGCTTATTGAATCAATATTTGCCCAAAGCAAGCCAAATGAAAAGTGGTGAACGTTTAATAGCTTCTGTACGCTATCACTTACCCACTGGCGCCAATACTCCTATACCGACCATTAAAGATGATTCAAGTAATTTTGACGATGAAATTTCGACTATGTTGACAGCATTTGCAGAACAACCTAAAAACTCCAATATCGCAATAACGGCTGTCAATAAGGTAATTATACCAATACCGAACCCTCAAAAAACTACACCGGTTGAGACTCATAAAATTGTAACAGCCTCTTTATCCGAAAATGCCGGATGGGCTATCCAAATTGGTTCTCTTCCTAGTGAAGAACAAGCAAAAACTCTACTTTTAAAAGCAAAAAATACAGCTTTTTCCACTTTAAAGCACGCATCTTCACACATGCAACTGTTTGAAAAAAATGGGCAGCGTTATTACCGAGCGCGCTTTACAGGGTTTCAATCAAAAAAAGCTGCATTTGATGCTTGTTCTACATTAAAGAAAGCAAATTTTAACTGCTATACTGTAGCCTACTAAAAGTTTTTGAATTCTGCATTAAGGATAGTATTATGACAGATAATGCTTTTGCTTCATTCCATAAAAAAGAAGTTTTATTGAAGCAATCATCCCTCCTTTCATTGCGTTCTCTTCACGATGCTGCCGCAAAACTTACTGGTTTAAAATATAATCCGACTGCATTAGATACACAGTCTCTTGTTAACCTTCTCATTTGCCAAACAATGCGCAACCGTCGTCTCATAATGCCTCCTGTACGCATTCATTTACGTGTTGCGAGCCAAACTGGTAATGTGCCTATTAAAATCCGTTTAGGAGCAACAAATATTTAATTCTACAGACCCTCTCTAAAAAATTATTTTATTATTAACCATTATCTACAGCCTTAGAAAACCTTTTGATAAACATACTTTTTTCTTAAATTGTTGAATTTTCTGACGGCTTTTCCAACTATCCAATATCTCCAAGCTTTCAATAAAAACATTGTTAAGGACATAAAAATACCCAATATTTTTCCACTTTTGGATTTAATATAAAAAATTATCCTTGATATCTTTCTGGAAAAAATGAATAGCTTCATTAGATGAAAGCTTATCATTTGATGGGATTATTGTAAAAGTTCAATAAAGAAAATCCCTCTTAATAACGCTCCCTATACAACATAAACGCTGTAAAAAAAAACAATCTCACTCCTCTTACTTGTATTTATGTCAACAGGCACAGCAAATTGGAAAATACAAATACTATCGATAAAAAAACGTAAACAAATTATCAGATTAAATATTATGATAACGATTTCCATAAGATTTTAATTTATAATTATAATTTATTTTTTGCATATTGAACAAGAGATTTTCGTAAAATAATCTTATTTTACTTCTTATCTTGAATCAGTCAAAATCGCTCGCTTGCTCATCACAAGCAAAATTAGCATATAAACCATTTAAAAAAGGAATCAAAATATCCCTTATGAATCATTTCAAGTACTAGGATCTTTTGTAACATTGAAAGTTGAAAAAAAGGATGATAGTGCTGGTTTTCTCCCTTTATAAATAAAGATGCTAATACTCTATAGCTTTTATACCATTCATGGAAAACTTACATTATATTATTCATATGCAAGATACTGATTTATAAAGATAATTAATTATTTTGTATGTTAGATGAGAATCTCGAATATCGTAAGATTCTCTCATTTAAAATCTGTTTATGTTGAATCAATCAAAACCGTCTCTTGCATGTTATGAGCGAGATTAGTGTGTAGCGTGAAACTGTACCAAAAAGACTAAAAATGCCTATAATGAACCGTTTCAAATGCCAAGTGCTTTAGTTCCCCTGTACAGAGGGGGGGGCTGGCAAAGTGCGTAACCATGCCAGCGTACTTCTTTTTATTAAGCATAAAGATGGAGACAGCTCAATGGATTTACCGTTATATCATTCACAGGTGCCATCGCGAAATGAGCTTGGGAGCGTTGTGAGACATTTTTTTAAAACGAACTCACGAACGTGTCACACGATAATGTTCTATCGTGTGCATTCTATTCTCATGAGAATTTTTATAAATATTTCTTAATGTATACGTTATTATTTATTTTAATTTTTTTGTCGGTACAAAATTTATAAATAAAAAAGATATTTCCGATATATCTCTTAATTATTGTAAATTAGTGTTTTTTTCAAGGCATTTTTACCATACTAGGTAGAAAAAAACTTCACTTTTAAAAAATTAAAACCTTTAAAATTCTACTTTCTTCATCATAATTATTCAGACTTAAAACAAATTTTCCTTGGATACTCAGGCATAATCTTCCATTACTTAAAAGATATATGGCTATGGAAACTTTTTAAAGCCATAAAACCCAGCTAAAAATAATGGCAGATTGATCACTAATTTTACTTTACGCTTTCTTATTTTTTCCAAATTAAACTTTTTTCCTATTTTAGAGACAAATCAAACAGATGTAGAACACTCTCCCCTCCAAGCTTGCATGAAAAAGCTATTATTCGTTAAGAAAACACTGAATCATCTCAGATTTATTTCAAACTACTGCTGCATTAAAGTGGAATTTTGATTTATAAGGAACAAAAAACATAAGCTTTATTAGGAAATACGATCTCTCTCCAAAAAGTCCAGTTATGGATTGAAAAATGTTCCAGCTCTTAACAAGATATCGCATTGACTGCAAGACCACCTTTACTTGTCTCTTTATAGCGTTCACTCATATCATGACCAGTCTGGCGCATTGTTTCTATACAAGCATCAAGAGAAACAAAATGATCTCCATTACCATATAATGCAAGAGAAGAAGCCGTTACCGCCTTAACAGCTCCCATTGCATTACGCTCAATACAAGGCACTTGTACAAGACCTGCAACAGGATCACATGTCATTCCCAAGTGATGTTCAAGCGCAATTTCTGCCGCATTTTCAATTTGAGCTGGTGTTCCACCTAACGCTGCAGTCAACCCTGCTGCGGCCATTGAAGATGCCGTTCCAACTTCACCTTGACACCCAACTTCTGCACCAGAAATAGAGGCATTATGTTTGATAACACCGCCTATAGCTGCTGCCGTTAATAGAAAATTATGTATTCCCTCTCGATCTGAATCATCATTAAACTGAAGATAATAACGCAAAACGGCTGGGACGACACCGGCTGCTCCATTTGTTGGTGCTGTAACAACACGACCACCTGCTGCATTTTCCTCATTGACTGCTATAGCATACACCGAAAGCCAATCATTTGCCCAAAGTGGATAATTGTAATTTTTCTTTTGTTTTTCCAAAAGCGTTTCATGCAGCTTTTTAGCGCGCCTTAGAACACGCAATCCACCAGGCAACTCACCTTCTTGTGAAAGACCTCTATCAATGCAATTTGTCATCGCTGAAAAAATTTCATCAAGCCCTACATCAAGAGAAGAACGCTCTATCTTTGTTTCTTCATTTAAGCGCTTCATTTCAGCAATTGAAAGTCCTGATTTTTCTGCCATTGATAACATTGTACAAGCAGAATCGAATGGATATGGTACCTCAAATGCTTCTGGTTGTATATTATCATTCATATGGCTTAATTCATCCTCAGTCACAACAAAGCCACCACCGATAGAATAATAAATCTGCCGCAACAGAACATTCCCATCAGTATCAAGTCCTTCAAAGGCTAGTCCATTTGTATGTCCAGGGAGGATTTGCTTTCGTTCAAAAATAAGATCACGTTGCACATCAAACTGATAAGCGGGATGACCTTCTGGTTGCACTTTTTTTTCACGTATAACTTTTTTTAACAAAAACCCCATGCTATCAGGATCAACAGTAGAAGCTTTTTCTCCTAAAAGTCCTAATATGATAGCTCTATCTGTTGCATGACCAATACCCGTGAAAGCTAAAGAACCATAAAGATAAACACGTATACGAGAAACTTGAACATCAGACGACTGAGAAAAATCTCCTATCTTTTGCAAAAACATATTAGCAGCAGTCATTGGTCCCATCGTATGTGAGCTAGAAGGACCAATCCCAATTTTAAAAAGTTCAAAAACAGATAGAAACACGTATCACCTTAAACTATAGTACAGCTTGAGCATATATGCTTTTTCATAACGTTTCTTCCGTTTAAAATCAAATTGCGAGATAAACTAAAAAAATGACAACAATAAACACGAATGTCGCTCGTCTTGCTACCACCCAACACTTTCTTTCTATAGTGTTTTCCATTAGCCAACCTTTAAAACGGACAATGCCCCTAGAGTCACTACTCCCAATGTTCCAAACGTAGTAAAATAAGTGTTAATATGCAATATTAAAATTCAATAAGGATGAGAAATCTTATCGGAAATATTTTTCATAATGCACTAAGTTCTTCAAAACATATGCTTAATTGTATAAAATATTTTATGGGTATGTTTCAATGAAACGTACAAATTTTTCTAACGATTCTCGTTCTGTCTCAAAATTGTTTTCTGGAGCACTCATATCGCGATAACCAAGTGCCATACCACAGATAATATGGCGATCAGAAGGAATAGATAAAAGCGTACGAATCTGTTTATGATAATCAGCAAAAGCAGCTTGAGGACAGGTATCTAATCCAAATCCACGTGCAGCTAACATAATGGTCTGCATAAACATACCCAAATCAAGCCAACTCCCCATTTCCATGTCGTGATCCATTGTAAATAAGAGTCCTACAGGTGCATCAAAAAATAAAAAATTTCGCGCCTTTTGATGAAGTATTTTTTCTTCATCACCTTTTTGAATTCCAAGACTCTGATAAAGATCCAAACCAACTTTTCGACGCCTTGAAATATAAGGCTCACGCCACTGACGTGGATAATAACTATATTCACGCTCTCCTTTTACACCTGAAAGCACAAGTTGTGAAAGCTCTTGCCCTACTTTCTGTAATACACTTCCTGTAAGCACAATTACTTGCCACGGCTGAATATTTGTTCCAGATGGTGCACGTGCTGCAAGTTTTAAGATTTCTTTGATTGTTTCCAAACTAACTGGCTGATCAGTAAAAGCGCGAATTGACTTTCGTGACAAAATAGATTGAAAAACACTCATAGGAGAAACTGTCATTGTTTTTACTTTCTTTATGAAAAATAGTTTTTTCTTATCAAGAATAATATACTGCGAAAATACCTTTGCAGCTTTTTCAAACACTCTATTTCTTTAAATGACTTACACATTTCACGCAGTGGTAAATATTCCCCTTAGAGACGGTATAATCTATCTCTTTTAAGAGAAAGAAATTAGTCTAAAAGAAGACAAAATAAATTTATAATCAATGACTACCCCCCAACTCCGCGAAGCTCTCAAAAGAACTCTCTTCAATTCGTTCTAAATCCTGTAGAAGATCATCAACATCATGCTGCATCTGCTTTAAATCAGTTCGTTTTTTATGAATTCCTGCAATTAATTTCTTAAGCTTTTTCTCATCATCAGGTGGTTTTCCAACCATTGTCAACATATCAGATATTTCAGACAACGAAAATTTTACTCTGTTAGCATACAGGATTTGTTTTAACTTATGACGATCCGTTTATGTATAAATCCGTGTACTTCCACACCGAAAAGGGATAAGAAGTCCCTCTTCTTCATAGCAAAGTTCGAGCTATTATTGAAAACTCACGTGTTAATTTTCCAATTGAATAATATTCGTACATTTTATTATTCTGTCTGCATAGATCACATTGTTATAAGAAATATGTCTATTTTTTATATAACTTAATAAACACCCCAATCTCTACTTTCCTGCATTCTAATTTATAAGAAAATACATTTTATCGTACAAGCATTGTATAGTAGAGAATCAATTATTTTTTAGATTACAGAAAAGACTATTGATCTTTCATTATAAGTCTTTTTAAAGCTTTATAGAAGATATCAATCAAAAAATTTCCTCAAATTCAAAATCAATCATTATTTGATTTGTAGATAATCAACTCTTTTCCTTGAATATGATTTTTGAGTTTCACATATTTGGGAAAAAACTTTCTATACTGCTTTTAGAAATTAAGAAACTTTAAAATAAAGTAACAAAAAAGATAAGCATCATTACAAAACAATAAGCTACTAAAGATGTTTAAAATAACTATCGCCTTATAATTTTTGATATTTTTCAAGAAAATATACAACTTCTGTATTTCGAAATAAAAAAACGTCTGAACGTTCTATTCAGACGTTTTTTATTATGTGATGTTGTATTTAAATTATTCAGCAACGGCCCCAGTTGTCATATTTGTCAACATAGCCTTAGCCACTTCGTTATTACTAGACTTACGCTGCTCATCTACAATCAAATCATCACGAACTGCAGCAATACGACGGATTTGAGAAATTGTACCACCCGTACCTGCTGGAATAAGACGACCGACAATAACGTTCTCTTTAAGTCCTTGCAAAGTATCAATTTTACCAGAAACTGCTGCTTCAGTAAGAACACGTGTTGTTTCCTGAAACGATGCCGCCGAAATGAAAGAAGGCGTTTGAAGAGAAGCTTTTGTAATTCCAAGAAGAATGGGATTACCAGATGCAGGTTTCTTACCTTCTGCAATCAAATTATCATTGATTTCATCAAGTTCAATACGATCAACATTATCACCTGGAATATAACCAGAATCTCCAGATTCAGTAATTTCAACTTTTTGCAACATTTGACGAACAATCACTTCAATGTGCTTATCATTAATAAGAACTCCCTGCAAACGATAAACCTCCTGAATCTCATTAACAAGATAAGATGCCAAAGCTTCAACCCCCTTAATCGCCAAGATGTCATGAGGTGCTGGATTACCATCAAGGATATAATCTCCCTTTTCAATTTGATCGCCTTCTTGGAAGTGGAACAACTTACCTTTTGGAATCAAGTATTCTACTGCCTCAAGAGTTTCATCATTTGGTTCAATAATGATACGACGTTTATTCTTATAACCACGGCCAAATCGAATTGTACCACTAACTTCAGCAATAATCGCATGATCCTTTGGACGACGCGCTTCAAAAAGCTCAGCCACACGAGGAAGACCACCCGTAATATCTTTCGTCTTGGCACTTTCCATTGGCAAACGAGCAATAACATCACCAGCCTTAACATGAGCACCAAGCTCAACAGAAAGAATAGTTTCCACTGACATCATATAACGGGCTTCACCTCCCTTATACAATTTAGCAATGGATTCACCTTCTTTATCCGTGTGAATAATAATAGCTGGTTTAAGATCCGCACCACGTGGATTAGCGCGCCAATCAATCACCAAACGCTTCGTAATACCCGTAGATTCATCAGCTGTTTCAGTGACAGATAAACCATCAATCATATCTTCAAAACCCACATAGCCTTCAACTTCCGTTAAAATTGGACGTGTATAAGGATCCCATTCTGCTATACGTTGGCCACGTTTAACCACATCACCATCATCAACAAAAATATGAGCACCATAGCTAACACGATGTACAACGCGCTCTTTTCCTAACTCATCCTTGATAAGGATAGCCATATTACGCCCCATAACAACCAAATGGCCTTCAGAGTTACGAACTACATTACGATTACGAATCTCCACCTTACCTTCATAAGATGCCTCTAAATACGATGAATCAACAACCTGCGCAGTTCCTCCTAAGTGGAAAGTACGCATAGTAAGCTGTGTTCCCGGCTCACCAATGGATTGAGCAGCAATAACACCAACGGCTTCTCCCTGATTAACAGGTGTTCCACGCGCCAAATCACGACCATAGCATTTTGCACAAACACCAAGACGTGTTTCACATGTTAATGCAGAACGAATTTGAACAGATTGAATCCCAGCTGCTTCAATCTTCGCGACATCAGCTTCCTCAATCATTGCTCCACCTTCAAGGATAACCTCTCCAGAGACAGGATGTAGAATATCAACAAGCGCTGTACGACCAAGAATTCTTTGCCCAAGGGAGGCAACAATTTGTCCTGCATCAACAATCGGCTGCATGGTAAGCCCTTTTGCGGTACCACAATCAACTGCTGAAATAATAGCATCCTGTGCAACATCAACAAGACGCCGTGTTAAATAACCAGAGTTCGCCGTCTTTAACGCAGTATCAGCAAGTCCTTTACGTGCACCATGCGTGGAATTGAAGTATTCATTAACAGTTAGACCTTCTTTAAAATTTGAAATAATGGGTGTTTCAATAATTTCACCCGATGGTTTTGCCATTAATCCACGCATACCGGCCAATTGTCTCATCTGGTTAGCAGAACCACGAGCACCAGAGTGCGACATCATATAGATAGAATTCATCGGCCGTTGACGACCTGTTTTAGGATCAAAATCGACAGCTTGAATACGTTTCATCATTTCATCTGCGACGCGATCTGTACATTTACCCCAAGCATCTACAACCTTATTGTATTTTTCACCTTGTGTAATCAAACCATCATTATATTGCTGTTCGTACTCCTTAGCCAAAGCTTCTGTTTCTGCGACTAAACGCGACTTACTATCAGGAATAACCATATCGTCCTTACCGAATGAAATTCCTGCACGACAAGCATAAGAAAAGCCAAGCTGCATAATACGGTCACAAAAAATAACCGTCTCTTTTTGTCCACAGTGCCGATAAACATGATCAATCATTTTAGAAATGTTCTTTTTCGTCATCTCTTGATTGACAATATCAAATGAGATATCCGCACTTTTTGGCAAAAGCTCACCGATAATCAAACGACCAGGTGTCGTATCATAAAGTTTAGAGACTTCTTTTCCATCCTTCCCCATATTCTTAACACGGCCTTTAATCTTCGTATGAAGCGTTATAACCTTATTTTCCAAGGCATAATGAAGCTCACCTATATCAGAAAAGGCCATTCCTTCACCTGGTTCTTTTTCAGAAACAATTGAAAGATAATAAAGACCAAGAACCATATCCTGTGAGGGAACAATAATGGGAGCACCATTTGCCGGATGAAGAATATTATTGGTGGACATCATCAAAACACGGGCTTCAAGCTGTGCTTCAAGAGAAAGCGGCACGTGAACCGCCATCTGATCACCATCAAAATCTGCATTAAAAGCAGTACACACCAGTGGATGAAGTTGAATAGCTTTGCCTTCAATTAAGATAGGTTCAAAAGCCTGAATCCCCAAACGGTGCAATGTTGGCGCGCGGTTGAGTAAAACAGGGTGTTCACGAATAACCTCATCCAAGATATCCCAAACTTCTGGATGTTCTTTTTCAACAAGCTTCTTTGCCTGCTTTACCGTTGATGAATAGCCTTTTGCATCAAGCCGCGCATAAATAAAAGGCTTAAATAATTCAAGAGCCATTTTTTTGGGAAGACCACATTGATGCAATTTTAATTCAGGACCCGTCACGATAACAGAACGCCCCGAGTAATCAACACGCTTCCCAAGTAAGTTCTGACGAAAACGTCCTTGCTTGCCCTTCAACATATCTGATAAAGACTTAAGAGGACGTTTATTGGCTCCAGTAATCACACGCCCACGCCGTCCATTATCAAACAATGCATCAACAGCTTCTTGTACCATACGCTTTTCATTGCGTACGATAATTCCAGGAGCTCGCAATTCAATCAGCCGCTTCAAGCGGTTATTACGATTAATAACACGCCGATAAAGATCATTCAGATCTGATGTCGCAAAACGCCCACCATCAAGCGGAACCAATGGACGCAAATCCGGTGGAATAACCGGAATTGTTTTCATAATCATCCACTCTGGCTTATTTCCAGATTCAAGAAAATTTTCAACGATTTTAAGTCGTTTAATCAATTTTTTCTGCTTTAACTCTGAAGTTGTTTCAGCTAATTCAAGACGCAAATCATTAGCGATTTTATCTAACTCCATACTAGCTAAAAGCTCGTAAATAGCTTCAGCGCCAATCATAGCTGTAAACTGATCTTCTCCAAATTCATCAATAGCAAGCATATATTCTTCTTCAGAAAGAAGCTGATGGAGCTTAAGAGATGTTAACCCTGGTTCGGTTACAATATAATTCTCAAAATAAAGAACCCGTTCAATATCTTTTAAAGTTAAATCTAAAAGTGTAGAAATACGACCTGGTAATGATTTAAGAAACCATATATGCGCAACGGGTGCCGCAAGTTCAATATGCCCCATACGCTCACGACGTACGCGCGAAAGAGTAACCTCTACACCACATTTTTCACAAATAATGCCCTTATACTTCATGCGTTTATATTTGCCACATAGACATTCATAGTCCTTAATAGGGCCAAATATACGTGCACAAAAAAGACCATCACGCTCTGGTTTAAAAGTCCGATAATTAATCGTCTCAGGCTTCTTAATCTCACCATACGACCAGGACAAAATTTTCTCAGGACTCGCAATAGAAATACGAATAGAGTCAAATGTCTGCGCTGGCGCTTGAGGATTGAAAAGATTCATGACCTCGTGGTTCATGCTGTTCTCCTTCAAAGATTCTTAGAACCTGTTGTAATATCTCATTTATTTTATAACAGATCTTCTTTAAAATACATTTACTTTTAAAAATGACCTGTATAGCCTTAATAAGGTTATTGAGCCTCTTAAAGTAATAAGAGCGCAGCTTTTTTCTAGTGCGCTCCTTGAATTATTATTCTGCCGTATCAGACAATGCCCGCTGTGCAATAAGTTCACGCGCATCATCAAGCTCCACATTAAGAGCAAGTGAGCGCATTTCTTTTACCAACACATTAAAGCTTTCGGGTATACCTGCCTCAAATGTATCATCACCACGCACAATTGCCTCATAGACTTTTGTTCGACCAGCCACATCATCTGATTTTACTGTTAGCATCTCCTGCAAAGTGTATGCAGCACCATAAGCTTCAAGTGCCCAAACCTCCATTTCACCAAAACGCTGACCACCAAATTGTGCCTTACCTCCTAATGGCTGCTGCGTAACGAGTGAATAGGGACCAATAGAACGTGCATGAATCTTATCATCAACAAGGTGATGCAATTTCAACATGTAAATATATCCCACCGTTACTGGGCGATCAAAAGGCTCCCCAGTACGACCATCATAAAGCGTAACCTGCCCTGAACTATCTAAGCCTGCGTCTTCCAGCATCATGTTAATATCAGACTCATGTGCTCCATCAAAAACAGGCGTTGCAATTGAAACCCCTTTCTTCATCTGCAATGCCAATTTGTAAAGGCTTTCATTATCATACTGACGAACTGGTTCATTATGATTATCATCAGGCATAAGATTTTCAATACGCTGACGCAACGGCAATATATCCCCAGTCTCTTGATATAACTCTAACAAAGCATCAATCTTCTTTCCCATCCCCGCACATGCCCAACCAAGATGCGTTTCAAGAATTTGTCCAACATTCATACGACTAGGCACACCAAGCGGATTCAAGACGATATCAGCATGGGTCCCATCTTCGAGAAATGGCATATCTTCTACGGGAAGAATACGTGAAACAACACCCTTATTCCCGTGACGTCCCGCCATCTTGTCACCTGGTTGGATTTTGCGCTTCACAGCCACAAAAACTTTCACCATTTTCATGACACCAGGAGGCATTTCATCACCTCTTTGGACCTTTTCAACCTTATCCATAAAGCGACGTTGTAATGCTTCTTTTGATTCATCATATTGCTTGCGCAAAGCTTCAATTTCATTTTGAAGCTTTTCATCCTCAACAGCAAATTGCCACCACTGGGATCGTGGATAATGCCCCATTACTGTACTATCAAGCTTTTTACTACCCGAAAAGCCTTTCGGACCTTCTACAGCAACTTTACCTGTCAACATATCGGTGAGGCGCGCATAAACATTGCGATCAAGAATAGACTGTTCATCATCACGGTCTTTTGCTAAACGCTCAATTTCTTCACGCTCAATTGCCATCGCACGTTCATCTTTTTCCACACCATGGCGATTAAAAACGCGAACTTCAACAACAGTACCAAAAGTCCCAGGAGGCATACGCATAGAAGTATCACGAACATCGGATGCCTTTTCCCCAAAAATTGCACGCAGAAGCTTTTCTTCCGGCGTCATGGGACTTTCACCTTTCGGGGTAATCTTTCCAACTAAAATATCACCTGGTTGAACTTCAGCACCAATATAAATAATGCCAGCTTCATCAAGATTTCTTAACGCTTCTTCCGCAACATTAGGAATGTCGCGCGTAATTTCCTCAGGTCCAAGTTTTGTATCGCGTGCCGCAACTTCAAATTCCTCAATATGAATTGAAGTAAACACATCATCAGCAACAATGCGCTCGGATAACAAAATAGAATCTTCATAATTGTATCCATTCCAAGGCATAAAGGCTACGAGAACATTCCGCCCAAGAGCCAAATCACCAAGATCCGTGGATGGACCATCTGCAATGATATCACCTTTCTCTACCCTATCACCGACATGTACAAGAGGACGCTGATTAATACAAGTGGACTGATTAGAACGCTGAAATTTCTGTAAGCGGTAAATATCAACGCCTGATTTTGAAGGATCTAAATCTTCTGTTGCACGGATAACAATACGGGTAGCATCGACTTGATCAACAACACCACTACGCTTTGCACTCACAGCAGCTCCTGAATCGCGCGCAACAATAGATTCCATTCCCGTCCCAACAAATGGCGCTTCAGCGCGTACAAGAGGAACTGCTTGACGCTGCATGTTCGATCCCATAAGCGCACGATTCGCATCATCATTTTCCAAAAAAGGAATAAGCGCTGCTGCAACTGAAACCAACTGTTTTGGTGAAACATCCATCAAATCAACATGATCACGCGGCGCCATTAAAACTTCACCAGCATGACGGCAAACAACAAACTCTTCTATAAAACGACCTTCGTTATCTAATGAAGAATTAGCCTGAGCGACATAATGCTTTGCTTCTTCCATCGCTGAAAGATAAATAACTTCTTTTGTGACTTTTCCATCAATAATTTTTCGATATGGACTTTCAATAAAGCCATATTTGTTAACTCGCGCAAATGTTGCTAAGGAGTTAATCAGACCAATGTTGGGGCCTTCTGGTGTTTCAATAGGACAAATACGACCATAATGCGTAGGATGTACGTCACGAACTTCAAAACCCGCACGTTCACGTGTCAAACCACCTGGACCAAGAGCAGAAAGACGGCGCTTATGGGTAATTTCTGACAATGGATTGGTTTGATCCATAAACTGCGACAATTGTGAAGACCCAAAAAATTCACGGACTGCTGCTGCCGCAGGCTTTGCATTAATCAAATCCTGTGGCATAACTGTATCAATTTCAACCGATGACATACGCTCTTTTATCGCACGCTCCATACGAAGAAGACCAATGCGATATTGATTTTCCATCAACTCCCCGACGGAACGAACGCGACGGTTGCCAAGATTATCAATATCATCAATTTCACCACGTCCATCACGCAATTCAACCAACATCTTAACAACAGCAAGAATATCCTCTTGGCGTAAAATGCGAACTGTGTCTGGACAATCAAGATCCATACGTAAATTCATCTTAACACGCCCGACAGCTGAAAGATCATAACGCTCTGGATCAAAAAACAATGAATGGAACATTGCTTCTGCTGTATCGATTGTTGGAGGTTCACCTGGACGCATCACCCGGTAAATATCAAATAACGCATCCTGCCGACTTTCATTTTTATCCACCTTCAAAGTATTGCGGATGTAAGCGCCAATATTCATGTGATCAATATCAAGAATATTGACTTGATCAGCACTAACATCGAGCAGAACTTTTAATACTTTTTCGTCAATTTCATCACCAGCTTCAAGGTAGATTTCACCTGTTTCGTAATTGACGATATCTTCGGCTAGATAACAACCTAATAAATCATCTTCACTAACTTTAACCGCTTTAAGTCCTTTTTCTACCAAAGACTTCGCAGTACGAACTGTTAATTTTTTACCAGCCTCCGCAACGACTTCACCACTATCTGCATCTATAAGGTCAGAAATGAGCTTCATTCCTTTAAAGCGATCCACAGAATAAGGAACTCGCCATCCTTCTCCATCACGCTCATAAGTCACTTTATCATAAAACGTCGATAAAATATCCGACGCATCCATACCTAATGCCATCAAAAGACTAGTAACAGGAATCTTGCGCCGTCGATCAATACGCGCATAAATGATGTCCTTAGCATCAAACTCAATATCAAGCCAAGAACCACGATACGGAATAACACGAGCAGCAAAAAGAAACTTTCCTGATGAATGGGACTTTCCTTTATCATGGTCAAAAAAGACACCAGGAGAACGATGCATCTGAGAAACAATAACACGCTCCGTACCATTAACAATAAAGGTACCATTCGTCGTCATTAAAGGCATATCGCCCATATAAACGCCTTGCTCTTTAATGTCTTTGATATCTTTGGAGCCAGTATCCTCATCAACATCAAAAACAATCAAACGCAATATGACCTTTAATGGGGCAGCATAAGTTAAATCACGTTGACGGCACTCTTCAACATCAAATTTTGGTAAATCAAATTCATAACCTACAAACTCAAGCATAGCTGTACCGGAAAAATCTGAAATAGGAAAAACCGATTTAAAAACAGCTTGCAAACCTTCATCTGGTCGCCCACCTTTCGGTTCCTCAACCATGAGAAATTGATCGTATGAGGCTTTTTGAACCTCAATAAGATTCGGCATTTCTGCTACTTCAGGAATCTTACCAAAAAATTTCCGTACGCGCTTACGACCATTGAATTGAGACATCATTGCGTGAGTCTGAGCCATCGTCGCTCCTTGATCTTTACTCTTCAAGGTAGACCAACCTTGAAAGCCTTATACCATTAACCTGCATATGCAGACCAGTTCACTTGACACTCAATAATGAGCATCATTAACTTTCCCCACCAACATAAGCCATTTATCTCTTTGACTCTATGATGAAGGGATAAGTAATCCAAACTTATCCCATTCCTGTTACGAAACCATTGGGAAAAGTTTTTTACTCATTATTTTCCCTCTTTGTATTAAGAGAAAGAAAATCGGCGAACATAAATGCCCGCCGATAAAATTAAATTTACTTAAGTTCCACCTTAGCACCGGCAGCTTCAAGTTGAGATTTAATTTTTTCTGCTTCTTCTTTAGAAGCAGCCTCTTTAATAGGCTTAGGTGCACCTTCAACCAGATCTTTAGCTTCTTTAAGACCAAGTCCAGTAAGAGCACGAACTTCCTTAATAACATTAATTTTTTGTGCGCCACCTTCAACAAGAATAACATCAAATTCTGTTTTTTCTTCAGCAGCTGGAGCAGCAGCACCAGTAACAGCAGCTACAGCTACAGGAGCAGCAGCCGAAACTCCCCACTTTTCTTCAAGTAACTTAGAAAGCTCAGCGGCTTCCAAAAGGGTTAGATTAGAAAGGTCTTCTACGATCTTCTCTAGATCAGCCATTTTTAAATTCCTTCAATTAAAAGATTTGAACCATTATTAAATCTTATTCAAAAAAACAGAAAAGCATTAAAGCTCTTCCATAAACGTGAATACAAACAGCCTTAAGCCGCCTTATCCTCCTGAGCATATGCTCCAATGACACGTGCAACCTGACCAGCAGGGGCATTAACAACCTGTGCAATACGGGTCGCAGGGGTAGAAATCATACCCACAAGTTTTGCACGCAACTCGTTTAATGAAGGCAATGAAGCCAATGACTTCACAGCATCTACAGTTAAACTTGTTGCACCCATTGAACCGCCAAGTATGACAAATTTGTCATTGCTTTTCGCAAAATCAACAGCAACTTTCGGTGCTGTGATTGGATCTTCTGAATAAGCAATAAGTGTTTGTCCAGTAAACAAACCCACTATCGATTCAGATTCCGTGCCCTGAAGAGCGATTTTAGCAAGACGGTTTTTGGCGACCTTAACGGCACCGCCAGCTTCACCCATTTTCGAACGCAGATCATTCATCTGTGAAACTGTCAGACCGGAATAATGTGCAACAACAACAGAACCAGACTTCCGAAAAGCCTCGTTAAGCCATGTAACAAATTCGCGTTTTTCCGCTCTATTCACTGTCTCTCTCCATTTAACAGATTTGCTTAAAACAAACCTGTTGGTTACCTTTGATAACATAAAATACTTCATGTCACCGATGAGGATCCTGTCCCCTTTTTTACGCACAGCGTTCAAAGGCAACCTTGGCTCAAACCCTTTAAGTCTTTTAACTCTCAGTTTTTACCCCAGTCTCATGCAGGTTTTTTTGATTAAGATACTTAAAAGCATCACCTACAATCTCGGACAGGATATTCCGGAATTTCTCCCGGTACAACCTAAGCCCTATAAAGCTTAGATAGCGAGCTGATCAAAATCAGCATTTTAAATACAATTTTGATATTCCCATACCCCAAAACAAAATTATAAATCAGCTTATACTAGCTCTGAACGAACCGTTGCTGGATCAACTTTAACACCAATTCCCATAGTCGACGAAACAGCAACGCGCTTAATATACTCACCTTTTGCACCTTGCGGTTTGGCTTTAATAACTGCACTTGCAAAGGCTTTTATATTTTCTACGATTTTTTCAACACCAAAAGAAGCCTTACCAATACCAGCATGCACAATACCAGCTTTTTCCACACGAAACTCAACAGCACCACCTTTAGAAGCTTTGACAGCACCGGCGACATCAAGTGTTACAGTACCAACTTTCGGATTCGGCATCAAACTCCGTGGACCAAGAATCTTACCAAGACGACCAACAAGAGGCATCATGTCTGGCGTTGCAATACAACGATCAAAATCTATAGTCCCTCTATTAACGCTTTCAAATAAATCTTCGGCACCCACAATATCAGCTCCTGCCGACTTAGCTTCCTCAGCCTTATCCCCACGAGCAAAAACGGCAACACGAATATTTCTCCCTGTTCCATTAGGCAAATGAGCAACGCCTCGAACCATTTGATCAGCATGACGAGGATCAACACCCAAGTTCATTGAAATTTCGATTGTTTCATCAAACTTAGCAACGGCACGCTCCTTAACCATTGAAACGGCATCTTTTAAAGCGTAAAGTTCATTAAAATCAATATCTTTTCGGATATTTTTTATTCTTTTAGCTACTTTTGCCATAATATTAGCCCACCACTTCCAAGCCCATCGAGCGAGCAGAACCTTCAACCATACGCATTGCTGCCTCAATGTCATTCGCATTAAGATCTTTCATCTTTGATTCCGCAATCGAACGAATTTTATCGCGAGAAATGCTTCCTACAGACACTTTACCAGGCTCTTTTGAGCCAGATTTCAGGTTTGCTTCCTTCTTTAAAAAGAATGATACAGGAGGCGTCTTGAGAGAAAAGGTGAAAGACTTATCTTGGTAATACGTAATAACAACTGGAATCGGTGCCCCCTTTTCCATTTCTTGTGTCGCTGCATTAAACGCCTTACAAAATTCCATGATATTAATACCACGCTGCCCAAGAGCTGGACCAATTGGTGGAGATGGAGTAGCAGCTCCTGCAGGGACCTGCAACTTAAGCTGACCTATACTTTTTTTTGCCATAACAATCTGCCTTTAATTTCACTGGTATACTGACAATTCATCTTGCCCGTTACCCGCTTGCAGTCACGTGGTTCGGATCATTAAGCCGACAAAAGCTATAAATCACCTCCCACTCCTTCCTTAAAGTAATTAAAACTACTCTAAGTTTAATCAGAGTTTTTCAACCTGACCAAATTCCAAATCAACAGGCGTAGGACGCCCAAAAATAAGCACTTCAACCTTAAGACGAGAGCGCTCTTCTTCAACCTCTTGAACAATTCCATTAAACGAAACAAAAGGACCATCAGCAACGCGAACTTGCTCTCCAACCTCAAACAATACAGAGGACTTTGGAGACTCAACCCTTTCCTGAACTTGTTTGAGAATTTGTTCAACCTCTCGATCAGAAATAGGAACAGGACGCGCATCCGACCCTAAAAAACCTGTCACTTTAGGCGTATTCTTAATAAGATGATAAACTTCATCTGTTAACTCAGCACGAACAAGAACATAACCAGGAAAAAATTTTCGCTCAGTATCAACTTTGCGTCCACGACGAACCTCTACAACACGCTCTGTTGGAACAAAAATCTTTTCAAAAAGATGATCAAGTCCCTTTTGCTTTGCCTCCTTATCAATAGCTTCCGCTACTTTCTTTTCAAAATTTGAATATGCCTGAACAATATACCAACGAGCTGCCACAGTCACACTTCCTTACATTCTCAACTAAAAAGATATTTCAGAAGATCAATAACCCGCCAAACACCAAAATGCATAACCTGATCCACAATAAAAAAGAAAGCTGAAGCCAATGCAGTTACCAACAAAACCATAATAGTAGAAATAACCGTCTCACGACGTGTAGGCCATTTCACTTTAATTGTTTCTGCATAAACCTGCTTCAAAAAGGTAATCGGATTGGTTTTAGATGCCATCGTCACACTATACTCTCTCTAGTCCTATTGTGTTTTATAGAACAAAATAAACAGGAAAAAAATGCAAAAGCCAACTTTCAGACTTATGCAATTTCCTTACTTTCTATTCAATACCGTTTCACACACAAAAAAACAAGCCCCATATCAAAAAAAGCGAAAAAGGTAGCAAAATCCACTCCCTTATATGTAAAATCCCTCTTTGGCAGGGGCAGCAGGACTTGAACCCGCGACCTGCGGTTTTGGAGACCGCCGCTCTACCAACTGAGCTATACCCCTAACTCTCAAAACTAAAACACTTTTAACACCCCTTTAACAAGCATTATTTATTCAATGATCTTAGAGACGATACCGGCACCAACAGTACGACCACCTTCACGAATAGCAAAAC
>NZ_JBHIRS010000009.1:0-77419 GCF_042197365.1 Bartonella sp. AA168HLJHH
AACATTCTTGGCAATGTTTTTTATCGTGTCATTCCCAGAAAGGCTAAACCCATGGCTGCTGGCTTTAGCATGGGCACCGTTGCTGATATCACTGGTGCTAATGCTTCCAGTGGTCAGGCTGTTTTTATCTGCCGGCGCGGTGCTGGCAATGATGCCTCCGGTCAGCGTTGTTTTGTCTTTAACAATGATATTAAAGCCGCCATCACCCGCTTTGATGCCCGATTGCTCCACAACACTATGATAATCGCTAGAGGATTTATCCCTTTTGGAAAGAGGCGCTCATAGAGCTCCCACCTATTTACTAAGGAAATTAAACGTGTGTAACATCAAACATATCATCATACAGCCTGCTAAAGATGAGAGCTTTGTTTTTTACCATTGGCTATGAAAGAAAATCCTTTGAGGACTATTTCAATCAACTTATCAAAAATAATATTAAACTTTTGTATGATATTCGTAAAAATCCAATAAGCAGAAAATACGGATTTTCAAAAAGACAATTAGAGAAAGTTGTAAACAACATTGATATTGAATATATGGCATATGCCTGAACTTGGAATTGCCTCTGAAAAACGAAGAAATTTGAAAACACAAAAGATTATGATCGCCTTTTTGAAGATTATCAAAATACAACTCTCAAGGATAATTCTTGTGCAATAAACAAATTATATCAAATTTTTTTAAACAAAAAGCGCGTTGCAATCACCTGTTTTGAAGCTAATGTATGCATGTGTCATAGAGGACAACTCGCATTAGCTCTCATTCCATTGCCTGATTGGAAATATGAAATTAAGCACATCTAAAAAAATAAATTTGCATATTTTTAAAAAATGGGAGTGCCCATATGCCTCCCAGCCCCCTACCCATTCCTAATAACTTTTAAGTGATGCATGATTCACGCTACGGGTGAATTCTGCGCAAATCAAGGAAAAGAAATATGAACTGACTGATGAAACAATTGAGGTTGGTGGATACATTACACTTTACTGCATCCGTGCTTTGAGAGACTTTGGAGATGTAAAGGCAGGTGATCTTGGCGCTTTTATACAAAAAGAAGACAATCTAAGTCGATAGCAATTGCTGGATAAGTGATGATGCAAAAGTCTATGGTTATGCCAAAGTTTTTGGGGATGCACAAGTTTTCGGTGGTACATTTATTAGTGGAAAAGCTAAAATTTATGACAGTCCATTGATTTCCATCAGAGCAAATATACGCTGGCTATTAAACAAGCGCAAAATGGCATCTCCAAGAAAATAAACAGACTTACAAAAGGCTCTTTCGATTGGTTATTGCATCAGTATTTACAAAGCATGCAATGGCATAATCAATTAGAAACTACTAAAAAATTAAGTATAGAATTCTGAACAATGTTTCTAAAAATATTGCTGATCGTGCACATAAAAGCATAGAAAAACACCACATCCTTGACGCCGTAGACAGAAGGCGAGCTACTCTCGCAGCGGCAAAATATTTTTTGACCTCTTTAAACAATCTCTTTAATTGGACGGTTGATAATGCCCTTTTAAATAGAAATCCTGCCTTTAATATAAAAGCACCAAAATCTTTAAACAGTGGGGGATTGCTGCCATAGCTAGAAGAGGACATAGACAAATATTATCACCATTGGTCACACGGTACACATGAACGCGTCTGGATTGATGTTCTTCTTTCACAGGCTTGCGTGCGCGCGCCGTGATGACACCGTTCGTATCAGCTGGAAAGACGTCAAAGATAATATCATTTATCTCAAAACAGAAAAGAGCCAATTTAAAACAGATGTTTTTCTTCCTATTTTACCAAAACTAGAGGAAACCCTTAAAATTGGTCCCATAGGTGATGAAACATTCATTTGTGGTAAAGGTGGAAATAAGCTTGTCAAAGAAAGTTTTGGCAACCTCTTTCGTGAAGCATGTAATGCGGCGGGTATTAAAAAATCAGCGCACGGATTGCGAAAATTAGCAGCAACACGTGCAGCCAATGCTGGTGCGACAGTTTCGCAAATGAAAGCGCTTTTTGGCTGGACCGAAGATAAAATGGCATCCCTTTGTACCAAAACAGCCGATAGAAAACGACTTGCAATAGAAGCAATCAAAAAGCTACAAAAAAGCTAGAGCAACGGGCGGAAGCTAAAAAACAAACCAAAGCACCATCAAAATTATTAACGAAGTCAAAGCGGCGTTTGAGGTGTATCAGAAACAAGAAGAGAAATAGGTGGTTGTGCCTGTTGCTTTGTTTGCCATAAATTATAGTTTGTTTGCATATCCAACCAAAATTTTGCTTTACTAAAACCAGCTAATTCTAATTTCACTGCAAGTTCGGTACTTATAGAAGCATGTCCGTTAATCACTCTTGATAAAGAAGCTCTTGTCATATGGAGATGATCAGCTAATTTTTGTATTGTTATCCCCATTTCTTCTAAGAAAGCTACTTTCAGAACTTCACCGGGATGTGCGGGGTTATGCGTCATTTTTTTCATTCCTCTCATCAATGGTAATCTTGATAATCAACAAGCTCCACATCTGTTCCTATAAAGCGAAAAGTAACACGCCAATTTCCATTCATCCATATATAATAGTACCCTGTAAGAGCACCTTTAAGAGGGTGGATTTTAAAGGCAGGCGCTCTCAACATTTCAGGCGTAGTAGCACTTGTTAAAGCCGTTAAGATAACGCGTAATTTTTTAAGTGATCTGATCAAATAGCCTTTGTGGAACCTGTTGTATAAAATAATTTTAAGCCCTTATATTTAAAACTAACAATTGCCATTACCGCCCCTTATCGTATATCGTTGCTATACGGTTAATAACAATAAGAGTCAAGCCCATGTTAGAAATATCTAATTCTATATCTGGAAAAAATGGATGGGAATAAGTGATAAAAAAGCTTCAAAAAGGTTAGGGATAGACACCCAAAAAAACATAACAGAATCAATGATTATAAAATCCCTTACTCTTGTAATAAATTATTGATTTTAATTGCCTTTTTTACACTCTTTTAGTGGTGCAAAACTATAACGATGTAATCCTATAACTGGTCCATATTTATCAAGAGCTGTACGATGCGCTAGCGTTGCATAACCTACATGCTTCTCTAAACCATACCCTTTATAAACTTGTCCTGCACATTCCATCATCTGGTCACGCGTTACTTTCGCAATAATGGATGCGGCTGCAATTGAAACCGAACGCTGATCGCCCTTAATCAACGCCATTGCAGGACAGGACAACTCAGAAGGAATATCACGCCCATCAACAAGGACATAGTGGACTGGAATGACTAATCCTATAATACAGCGACGCATTGCTTCTAAAGTTGCTTTTCTAATATTGGATTGATCAATTGTACGAGCACAAAGACTGGCGACTGAAACCGCTAATGCACTTTGCAAAATTTCATGATAAAGTCTATTTCGTTGGAGAAAAGAAAGTTTTTTTGAATCATTTAACCCATTAGGAATACAATCTTTATCCAAGATAACCGCTGCTGTTACCACAGGTCCAGCGAGAGGCCCCCGTCCTACTTCATCAACACCTGCTATATGACAAAAACCCTGTTTTTGCAAATCCAATTCGCACGAAAAATTTGGTTGAAGCGGCAAATTAAACATCTTTGATACATCACAAATACAACAAACATACATCTATTTCTGTAGCCTGATCATTTTTTGCAAGCATTACAGTTTTAAATGGCTCTTCAAACATTCCACGAATTCTTGCACAAAAAATAAAAAACACATTTCTTTGGTTACCCTCTTTCATTATGTATAATAAAATCATGATGAAATAAAAGCTTTTATATTTATTTATCAAATATTTCCTAAAGTCATGATAGGTTTTACAAACCAATTTGGGTGCATTGATTTGATAAAAAGAGCTGCTTGTTGCGCCGTTTGTTTATTTTTAAAAATGCCAAAGCAAGTTGCTCCCGTTCCAGACATACGGGAAAAAAGAGCCCCACATTCATCTAATATAGATAACACTTCAGCTAACTGAGGTGCTATTTTTAATGCAGGAGAAAAAAGATCATTACGCGTTTCTTGTAAAGCTTCAACCAATAAATCAACATTTTTTAAAGCCTCTGTATTAATTTTTAAAGAAGGATTATGACGCTTCTCTAACGCTTTAAAAACAGCTTGTGTTGAAATCTCTTGTCCATGATTAACCAATACCATTGCTAATGAACAAGCTTCTTTTAGTCGTATCATCTCTTGACCAATTCCTTTAACCAAAAGCGGCTGCTGATATTCTAATGCACAAAGGCACATGGGAACATCAGCACCAAGAACTAAGCTCTTTTTTGCTAATTCTTCGTAAGGACAATCAAGATTCCACTGTTGACGCAACATGCTGATAACCCCAGCTGCATCACCTGAGCCGCCACCAATGCCTGAAGCAACAGGTAATGTTTTTACAAGCCGAAAAAAAGCAGGTTGAGCACATTCCGGAAAAGTCTTATGCATAAAGTCCCGTGCGCGAATAACCAAATTGTCTAAATGGGAAACAAGTCCTTTTGCAAACCACCCCGTCAAAACAAACTGATTATTTTCACAAGGTGCATAGTGTAGACAATCACCACTAAGACTAAAATAAACCAAACTTTCTATTAAATGATACCCATCAGCACGTTGCCCCACAACATGTAAAGCTAAATTCAATTTAATAGGTGTAAATAAATAGGAATGTCTTTGGAACGAAGTTTGTACATTTGATATCATATGACCTAATATTCACTTACATAGGGTTCTTTTAAAAATTCCCCCCTTTTACCCATACTTTTAGCACGAGCCCTATAAACAGCTTGGAATATTCTTAATCGTTTTCTAAAAAAACAATAAATATAAAGAGTTCTCATACAAAATAAATGACATGTTCTCATTCGTATCATTGCAAGCCTTTTTCCTTCTAGCATCTGTTTTTAGATAAAATCTCTCTGGCTTGAATGATCCTTTCCATCACAAACCATAACGCTGCCAAAGAGCTCGCTCTTCTGCTGCCATCAATGCACTATCAACGACTGTATAAACCGTATGTGCCGTCACTCCTGAAGGCGTTTTAGGTCCTAAAAAACTTTTTGGAGGCATAATAAGTCGAAGTTTTGCATCATTACCAAAGCGCTCCTTAATAACAGAACGTACATCATTCAATCCATCAACCAGACCAAGCCCAACGCTTTGTTTTCCACTCCAAAACATTCCTGTAAAGAGATTCGAATCATCTGATAATTTTTCAGCACGCCGTTCTTTAACCAAATCGATAAAAGTTTGATGCACTTCAAGTTGGAGAGATTTCAAATGCTCAATATCCGCCTTTTTTTCTGGCTGAAATGGATCTAATGTAACTTTGTTCTTTCCTGCTGTGTAGACACGCCGTTCGATACCAATTTTCTTCAAAAGTTCCGGAAAACCAAAGGAAGCTGAAACCACTCCAATGGAACCAACAATTGAAGAAGGATCTGCAAAAATTTCATCCCCTGCACAAGCAATCATATAACCACCAGATGCTGCAATATCTTCAATAAACACAAGAACCTTTTTATTTTTTTCTTCTGCCAAGTCACGAATGCGCTTGAAGATAAAACGCGATTGTACAGGTGAACCACCAGGAGAATTAATAATAAGTGCAACAACCGGTGACTTTTTGTGTGCGAAAGCCTTCTCTAAAAGATTTGCACACCTACTGAGGGAAAGGGTACGAGATATAGATGCTGATGAATCCATAATTGCTCCTTGAAGGCGCACCACAGGAATTTCAAGTTTATCGGAAGAAAAACGGCGTGGAATAAAACTTTTAATAAAATCCATCAAAACAAAATCTCCTTATAAATTAAGAACAATTAAATAGGCAAGGACAACAAAAAGGAAGAACGCGATAACATCCAAAAGCGCCAATCAATCCCCACATTACAAGCAGAAATATAATTTCACCCAAAGTCAAACCTCCCTAACAACAAAGTGTAGACTTTAAATAATAAACTAAAAAACACAAGATACTATTAGAAAAGTTCCCACAAGCTTATATATCCATTATTAATTGCATCAACTCGGGGTGAAAAAGTATGGTCATTACCTTCATGTATAACCAATGCCGGTAAAATAGATAAAGCTGCTCGGCTTCCTCGTTTTGCGTAAAATAAAAGACGAATTGCTGCTGTTTTCGCACGAGCATGCACAGGAATTATACAAATACCACCAAAACGCCCTTCTAAAGCACGCAAGATATCTGACAGCGATTGTGGACGCGCAATGAGCCCTAAGTATCCACCTGGCTTAACAATAGCTGCTGCACTCCGCAACCAGTTATCAAACATTGCTTCAGACATAACATGTGCTTCAGATTTTTGTTTATCAGGTGTCTTACGATCGGTGGGATTATTAAAAGGCGGATTCATAATCGCAAAATCAAAGCTATTATCTATCAAACCTGCTTTTATACGGGCAATCCCTTTGAAGGTAACATCTGCTTCTAGCAAACAAATTCGGCTAGCAAATTGTTTATTTTGTTTTAGCATAAGCGTTTTTTGAGCGTAAGATACCATAAAAGCTGAACGTTCAACTAAGGTAACATGAACTTTCAGACAACGCGAAGCAACAGCCAAACCCGCAGCTCCAGCACCTGCACCTAAATCAACAACCTTGCCCTTTAAATCACTTGGAACCAAACTAGCTAATAACATCGCATCCATTCCAGAACGATGACCATATTTATGGGGTTGAACCAAATAAAATTTCCCGCGGTGAAAACTGTCAATTGTTTCACCACTCTGATTCGCTGCTTTATCCATTTAAAAGCCTAATGCTCACCTTTATAAACTGCATTTTTGCCATTCAGCTGCTATTTTAAATTTTTTATTATTTCATAACAATAAAATTACACTCGCTAAAGAACATTTCTTGCCAATAACATTCCAAGCTAACACTTTTAAACGACATCAAAAGCTTGAGTCAAAACCAAACCCCCTTTATGCTAATGAATAAAGTAAATTTTATATATGTCCATTGCAATACTCTAGGAGTAAACACATTGAGTGCAGCTATCAAACCAAAACAAATAAGAAATAATCAAATTTCTCTTCAATCTCTTGTCAATCTTACTCAAAAAGATATGGATTGCGTAAATCAATTTATTCTCTCTATGGCAAAATCAGAGGTTGAGATGATTCCTGAAATTTCTAACCATCTTATTTCATCAGGTGGAAAGCGATTACGCCCAATGATTACGCTCGCTTCTGCTCATATGTTCGGTTATCAAAGTGACGGGCATATAAAACTCGCAACAGCTGTTGAATTTATGCATACAGCAACATTACTACACGATGATGTGATTGATGAAAGTAATTTACGACGTGGAAAATCTACAGCACGGATGATTTGGGGGAATCAAGCAAGTGTACTTGTTGGTGATTTCCTATTGGGCCAGGCCTTTAAAATGATGGTCGATGTCGGTTCCATAGAAGCGCTCTCTGTCCTAGCCAACGCTGCTGCAATTATTGCTGAAGGAGAAGTTATGCAACTTTCTGCCGCAAAAAATATAAAAACCAGCCCTTCAGAATATCTCAAAATCATCAATGCAAAAACAGCAGCACTTTTTTCAGCAGCCGCTGAAGTAGGACCCATTATTGCTGGCTATGGAAATAAAGAGCGTTCTTCATTACGTGAATATGGAACATCCTTAGGTTTAGCTTTCCAATTAATTGATGATGCACTTGACTATAGCGGTAGTGCTCAAAACTTAGGAAAAAATATAGGGGATGATTTTAGAGAAGGAAAAATCACAATGCCTGTTATTCTGGCATATGAGCGTGGGAATATGGTAGAAAAAGATTTCTGGAAAAAAGCGCTTGAAGATGGCAATAATAATGATGAATCCTTCGCACACGCGCAACACTTAATGGAAAAGTATGATAGTATCACAGATACAATAGAACAAGCACGCATCTATGGAAAATATGCAATTGATGCTCTTGTTCCCATGAATGAAAATCTTGCTTATAATGCTCTCGTTGAGACTGTTGAATTTTGTATTGCGCGCGTAAACTGAATTCTTTGCAAGAATCGCAGTATTTCTCAACACAGTAATGAGATATGATCTATAAACAACACCATCAATTGATTATCTTGAAAAGGATTAGCTCCATGTGCTCTGCAACGGTATCTCGACTTTTTGCCCTCTTTATCGTGGGTATCATGCTGATGCCATCCCTCACCTACAGTAAAATAAGTGCAGCAACTCATACAAGCTCATTTACAGGTGCTTATTTAGCTGGAAGGGTTGCAAATCATGAAAATAAAACAGAACTTGCTATCAATTATTTTAAACAAGCACTGGTTTATCAACCTGATAACATTGAAACACAAAAAGAGCTCCTTGAAGCTATGCTCTCGGTCGGAAACTTTAAAGAAGCTGTCCAACAAGCCCAAAAACTCAAAGAGAACGATGTTATAACTCCCTTTGTTTCCTTAACTTTGTCAGTAGAAAGTCTCATCAAAAAAGATTATAAGAATGCCAAGGCTCTTCTGAAATTAAAGGAACTTCCTACGTCCAATAATCCAATACCTGAACTCATCGGCGCTTGGATTACATTTGGATCTGGACAAAAATCTCAGGCAATCGATGATCTTAAGAAACTCAAAGGTCCTGTCTGGTATGATCTTTTTATATCTTATCATCTAGCACTTATGAGCGACCTTGCAGAACGGCCAAAGGATGCAAAAAAATATTTCATTAAAGCACTGAGTAACAAACAGGGAACTCTTATCGCTCCTAATACTTATGAGCGTATTATCATAGCCTATGCCTCATTCCAATTGCGCCATAATATGCGCAACCAAGCTCTTCAAACAATCCAGCATGGCGAACAAATGTTGTCAGGTCGAGAAGTCCTTAAAAACTTTCAAGAAAAAATTGAAAAAAATTCTTTCTTAGAGAGAGTTATTAAAACACCTCAACAAGGAGCAGCCGAGGTATTATATAATTTTGGAACAGCCCTCAACTACAAAAACTCGGGGCGAATTGCACGTATTTTTAAGCAATTATCTTTCGCATTATACCCTCAAAATGACGCAACACTGTTTCAGCTCGCACACATTTCTGCTAAATTGAACGATCCACATCAAGCAATTAAACTTTATCGCGCTTTATCCCCTAAATCTCCTTATTATAAAGATGGACAACTTCATCTTGCATTCCTTCTTGCCAATAACAACAATTACAAAGAAGCAATAAAATTACTCACATTGTTAAATAAAAAATTTCCCAATGATCGTAATATTTTGATAACGCTCGTTGCTTTTTATATGCAGGATAATAAATTTCTTGAGGCCATTAAAACTCTAGACTACGCTATTACAAAGATAAAAAACTTTCAGCAGGACGATTGGAAACTCTTTTATCAGCGTGGTATTGCTTTTGAACGTTTAAAGCAATGGCCAAAAGCAGAACTTGACTTGCGAAAATCACTTGAATTTTTCCCAAATCAACCGCAGGTTCTTAATTATTTAGCCTATTCCCTTGTGGAACGTGGTGAGAAGCTTGAAGAATCGCTCCGTATGCTACAAAAAGCCTCTGCTTTACAAGCTCACAACAGTCATATTCTCGATTCTTTAGGGTGGGCTTATTATAAACTAAAAGAATATAATAAAGCAGTGCAAATATTAGAAAATGCTGTCAGATTACAACCTGAGGACCCAACACTAAATGATCATTTAGGGGATGCCTATTGGAAAGTTGGGCGTAAACGTGAAGCAATCTTTCAATGGAACCACGCAATTGACGGAAAACCAGAAAATTCTGAACAAATTCAAGAAAAGTTGAAATTTGGTTTGCAATAAACGATGCTTAACCATAAACCACATGAAATAATAAATAGAGAAACTAAAATTACTTTGTTTTTTGTTTAGTTCAATATAAAGAGTATAAAGCGTGAAACTGCCTGAACATCTTAACCCCAAACGTTCTTTTCAGGGACTAATCTTAACTTTGCAAAATTATTGGGCACACTATGGGTGTGCAATTTTGCAACCTTACGATATGGAAGTCGGAGCTGGGACTTTTCATCCAGCAACAACATTACGCTCTCTAGGACCACGCCCTTGGAAAGTTGCTTATGTCCAACCCTCTCGACGTCCAACAGATGGCCGATATGGTAAGAATCCAAATCGTTTACAACACTATTATCAATTCCAAGTGCTTCTCAAACCCTCTCCGCTCAATCTACAAGAACTTTATATAAAGTCGCTACAAGCTATCGGGCTTGATACAAAACTGCATGATATTCGCTTTGTTGAAGATGATTGGGAAAGTCCCACTCTTGGTGCTTGGGGGCTTGGATGGGAATGTTGGTGCGATGGAATGGAAGTCTCTCAATTTACTTATTTTCAACAAGTGTGCGGCATTGAATGCACTCCTGTTTCAGGGGAACTCACATACGGTCTTGAGCGTCTAGCGATGTATATCCAAGGGGTTGATAACGTCTATGACCTTAACTTTAATGGTTTGGAGGGAGAAAACAAAATAAGTTATAGAGATATTTTTTTACAAGCAGAACAGGAATACTCATATTATAACTTCGAATTTGCTGATACAAAACTGCTCCATCAGCACTTTATCGATGCAGAACGCGAATGCAGCGCACTTCTTGATGCTGGAAAACCAAATAAAGAAAATGTATTCCATCGCTGTGTTTTTCCTGCCTATGATCAATGTATTAAAGCGAGCCATATCTTTAATCTTTTGCAAGCACGTGGCGTTATTTCTGTAACCGAACGACAAAATTACATTCTTCGCGTTCGTAATCTTGCGCGCCGTTGTGGGGAAGCCTTCTTACTCACAGAAGCTGGACAAATATATACTGGAGAAGCCTAATGTCTGATCTTCTTCTTGAACTTTTCAGTGAAGAAATCCCCGCACGTATGCAACGAAAAGCTGCTGCTGATCTTAAGAAATCTGTTACAGATCAACTTGTGAATGCTGGATTGATCTATGAAGCTGCTCGTGAATATTGGACACCTCGTCGGCTAACATTGGACATACGCGGACTTTCCACACGCTCCAAAGATGTCCATGAAGAACGCAAAGGTCCCAGTATAAAATCACCACAGCATGTAATTGATGGTTTTCTACGTGCAACAGGATTAAATGATGTTTCTGAAGCGCATATTGGACATGATGATAAAAAAGGTCATTTTTATATTGCTAAAATTGTTAAAAAAGGTCGAGCTGCAGAAGAAATTATTGCCGATATTTTACCGGATATTATCCGCAACTTTCCATGGCCGAAATCTATGCGTTGGGGAAAAGATTCAGCACAAAGTGGTACTTTGAAGTGGATTAGACCTTTACAAAACATTCTTTGCATCTTCGGACCAGAAATTGGTGAAACACATGTTATTCCGTTTACAATTGGTTCTCTTAAAAGCAATAATTTAACTTATGGTCATCGTTTCTTAAGTGATGGAGAGCCATTTCAAGTGCGCCGCTTTGATGACTATGTTACTCAACTTGAAACCCATAAAGTCATTCTGGATGCCGAAAGACGAAAGAATATTATTTTAGCTGATGCCCAAAATCTCTGCTTTGCAAACGGTTTAGAATTGGTTCAAGATAATCCCCTCCTAGAAGAAGTTGCTGGTCTTGTTGAATGGCCTGTTATCCTGATGGGTGATTTTGACAAATCATTCCTTGATATTCCTCCAGAAATTATTCGTTTGACCATTAGAGCCAATCAAAAATGTTTTGTCACCCGTAAACAAGGAGAAAAAGTAAAACTTTCTCATCATTTTATTCTCGTTTCTAATATTCTTGCAAATGATGAAGGCAAAGAAATTTCGAAAGGAAATAGTAAGGTTGTCCGTGCCCGTCTTTCTGATGCACTTCATTTTTGGCAAACCGATCAGCGTGATTTGCCTGATCTTCAACAATTGGAATCTTCTATAAAAAAATTTCAACTTGATATAAAAAAACCTCTCGATCAAAGAATGGCGCGACTTGATCATTTGAATGTAACTTTTCATGCTAAATTAGGTACACAAGGAGCAAGGGTAGAACGCATTGCTGCACTCGCACAAGAAATTGCCCCTTTGATACAAACAGATCCTCTTTTAGCAAAACGTGCAGCCATCCTTGCAAAAGCTGATTTGCAAACAGAAATTGTCGGAGAATTTCCTGAACTACAAGGTGTTATGGGGCAAAAATACGCCCTTCTTCAAGGGGAAGATCCTCGCGTAGCTGTAGCAATCGAAGACCATTATAGACCTCAAGGACCAACAGATCGTCTTCCACAAGAACCACTTGCTATAACCGTTATGCTCTCCGACAAAATTGACATGCTCGTTGGCTTTTGGCTCATTAATGAAAAACCAACGGGCTCAAAAGATCCCTATGCGTTAAGACGAGCAGCATTGGGAATTATTAGGCTTGTACTTTCGCGAGATTGGAAAATCAATCTTATGCCGCTGTTCCAGTTAGCAACGAATCTTTTCTTACAACAAAAAAATAAATATGAAATCTCTCAAAGAGAAAATTCACAATTGCAGAATCTGATTCCAGAAAAAACAGAATATATTTTATCAGATCTGTTATTCTTTTTTCATGACCGTCTGAAAATCTATCTAAAAGAGGAAGGCGCTCGTTACGATGCCCTTGAAGCCGTTTTAAATAAAGATTCTGATGATTTTTTATTGGTTGCACGTCGTGTCGAATCCCTTATCGCTTTTATCAACACCCATGATGGAATGAACTTTGTAGCCTCTGTAAAACGTACTGCCAATATTCTTGAAAATGAATTTCAAAAAAGCACAACAATAGCGAATGTAATTAATCCTGAGCTCTTTGTCGAGAAAGAAGAAAAGCAGCTCTATCATGCAATCTGTGAAGTAGAAAGAAAGGTTCTTGCTCCCATCAATGCAACAAATTTATCATTTGCACTCAGTGTGCTAGCGCCACTTGGAAAATTGATTGATATATTTTTTGAAAAAGTATTGGTGAATGATAAAAAACCTGATGTTCGTGCTAACCGTCTTGCTCTTCTCAAACGCACTCACATTGTTACACAATCGGTTGCAGACTTCTCAAAACTTGTCATTTAAAATCAAAATACCCTATTAACTGATAAAAATAATGAAGATAGTTTTTTCTTTTTTATGACTTTTATTAATTAATATTGAGAAAATTATGCAACCAAAGAGACTGTTCTTTATCTCTCAAATATCATTAATTAAGATATGTTTTCATTTTGATAAATGATTCTTTCTCAAGAGACTCTTTGATAAGTTCATCTGCCTTATTAGAATCTATTTCCCTTGCAATAAGGGTACGTGCTGTAGAAATTGCCAAATCAATCGCTGATGAAGAAACCATGCGTATTGCATCCGCTTCTGCTTGGGCAATTTTTTGTTCTGCCAATTTATTGCGGTTTTTTACATATTCTTCTGCTTTTGCACGGGCCTCAGCAATAACAGATTCAACTTCATGCTTTGCTGCTGCAATAATTTCTTGCGCATCTTTTTCTGCTTCTGCATGTTTGCGTTGATATTCAGCCAATATTTCCTGTGCCTCTTCACGAAAACGCAGAGCCTCATCCAGTTCATCTTTGATACGTTTCGCACGCGCATCAAGATGGCGTATAACCCTCTGTGGAATTTGGAAATAGACTAAAAGAGCCAAAAAAAGAACTAACCCAACAAATGCCCAAAAAGTATCAGTCATCTTTGTCTTCCTCAATAATCCGCAGTTTTAACAACTGAACGAACAGCCTCTTTGCTGATATCAACGTCAATCAATTTTTTCACAATTTCAAGAGCTACTTCTTCAGCGATAGAACCAACATTTTGCATCGCTTTATCCCGAATTTTTGTTATCTGTTTTTCAGCATCTGCGAGTTTTTTCTCTAGACTCTCTTCAATTTCTTTCCGTTTAAGCTCTGCCTTTTCTTTTAATTCTTCACTAGCTACCTGCGCTATAGCCTGCGCGTTCAAACGCGCTTCTGCTAATTTCCGCTCATAAGTTCCAACAACAATGTCTGCTTCTTGCTTCATGCGCATTGCCTGATCTAAATCAGATGCGATTCGATCTCGCCGTGTTTCAATAACACCGCCAATACGTGGTACAATTACACGGGAGATAAAAAGATAAAAAAGTCCGAAAGAAATTGCCAACCAGAAAAAATGCGAACCAAAATGCACAAAATCAAAAGGCGGAAACACACGATTTGCATGCTCTGCCACCTTTTTAATATGTTCTATCGACGTTTCAGTGTTCTGTGCATAAGCGCTTGAAACAAACATCTTTTTTCATCCTTTAAATAGCTTATTAAAGCACTCTATAACCGATGATAACTGACAAACACCTTTCTGGCATCTCTCTTGTTAAGAGCTAAAAGGGTAAATCTTTCCTCATGAAAGAACAGACATACCCTTTTGATGATGATTAAACCCCAAAAAGAAGTAATAAAGCAATGAGCAATGAAAAAATTCCCAAAGCTTCTGTTACAGCAAAACCAAAGACGAGACGTCCAAACTGACTATCTGCTGCTGATGGATTTCGTAATGCACCAGAAAGATAGCTACCAAAAATATTACCAAGTCCTAAAGCTGTTCCAGCCATACCAAAGCAAGCAAGACCAGCGCCAATATATTTTGCTGCAAGCACCATTTCCATGTTATTCTCCTTTAAAGCGAAATTGCATTATTCGACGGAAAACCGCCAGTTCTATTAATGTCCTGGATGAATTGCATCATTAAGATACATACAAGTTAAAACCGTAAAGACGTAAGCCTGAAGAAATGCGACCAAAAACTCAAGAGCAGTAATTGCTACAGTCATAATAAGCGGTAAAATCGAACCACCCACACCTACGAGTCCTACCCCAATCATTGAAACAACAAATCCAGAAAACACTTTAAGCGTAATATGACCAGCAAGCATATTCGCAAAAAGACGAAGAGAAAGACTAATTGGACGGGAGAGAAAAGAAATAACCTCAATCATTGTCACCAGAGGTAAAACCACAACAGGAACTCCACTGGGAACGAACAATTTCAAAAAACTGACCCCATGCTTATAAAAGCCATAACCAATCACCGTCAAAATTACCACCATTGCTAACGAAAACGTGATCATGATTTGAGACGTAACCGTATAAAAATAAGGAAAGAGACCAATAAAGTTAGCAACCAAAATAAAAGTAAACAGAGAAAAAACTAAAGGAAAAAACTGCATTCCCTGCACACCAGATGATTCCCGCAGAGTCGATGCTACAAATTCATATGCCATTTCCGAAAGAGACTGCATCCGCGTTGGAACCAATCCACGACTCGATGATGAAATAAAGAGAAAAATAGAAGTTACAACAACCGTGAGGACTGTAAACAATGATACATTTGTAAACGATAAATCCATATTTCCTATGGAAATCTTAATCAGCCTTAAAACCTCAAACTGATGAATAGGATCTGGAGCGTGCGCTGTCACTTCAACCTCATTTATCGGACCTCTCATTGGCCCCTTTATTTTGTTTATCTTGGCGCAATACGCCTTTTTTTCCTAATTGACTGGAGGAAACATACCCCACAGACCGAAGAATACTCAATACACCAGCAGCAAATCCAAAGAAGAGAAAAAATACCAATCCCCACGGCCATGAACCTGCTAACTTATCAAACCCCACCCCCAAAACAATACCAACTATAATACTTGCCAGAAACTCACTGGAAAGCTTAATTGCACCTGCCATCCTTCCTTGTGATTTTTCCCGCTTATTCCTATGCTCCTGCTTCTTTAATGCTTGCTTGCGCACTAAAGCTACGCTTAAGTTCCTACTACGACATTCCAAATCCTCTGAATGAAGACACTCTCCTTGCTTTTCCTCTTCAGCCTCCTTACGGCTCATAACGGGTTTCTCGCCCATCGCCATCATTGGCTCCTTAATTAAAAAGCAACATAAGAATACATTTCATAAAACCGTGTGCATCATATTGTTCCCGAATTTATTCGTCAAGATACTAAAAGAAATCTATCACAAGTTATCGTATAAATTTTATTGTAGAAATAACGTATTTTTCAATTTACATGCTTTCTTAAAAAGATATTCCAAGCACCTAAACCGATTTCACGACAGCACCCGTGAATGTATAACGAAAAGTTCACGTGAATAATATAAAACTCATAGAACAACCATTTTTACGCTTAACAAAAGGTGTAAACTAATACCATCTTATTTTCCGACTCCCAATGTTATATCAGTCCTAGTTTTGAAAGAGAACATAGAAAGCTAAAAACAGTATGAGAGCGTTAATTTTCCCCTTTCATTCGAATAAACTTGCACTTTTTAGTTTATGGAAATGATAATAATCAATGGTTTCTATATGATCCTATTCGCAAAGTATTTTACATCCGCCATTACAGACCACATCACGAAATGAGCTTGAGGGTATTAAGAGAAGGTCCTTTAAATACAAAATATTAATAAATCCAAAATTTCAAATAGATTAAGCCAATAAAACACAATAAAATTTAAACACGATTACCATACTACTTTATACAATTTTAATCCACTTTTATGAATTTCGTTCTTTACAATTGAATATCCGTAGATTCAGCAAATATTTTTGCTTTTTATTCAGACAAACTACCGTAAGCAAAAGCGCTTATTCATAAGCTTTATTTTTATGAAACGATAATCTAATGCTGTTTTCAAACAAGCATCATAATTATATTCCCCTACCCTCATATTGCATCTATTCTTGCACTTAAATAACCCATTAAGAAGATTATGTACTCTTTCTTAAATACTCCCTATCACACTCTTCTCATGCCATGCAAATAAGTGATTATCAATAAAATTAAAACTTTAGCAAATAAAATTTTAATTTTATGAAAAGAAAGATCATTGAAAAAACTTATTTTTAAGATTCTTAAGTATAGATTTCATTCACTTAAAAAATTAAAGAGTTATCATTTCTTCTTAGAACGTGTCGCAAAAGGATTATCAGAGGCTCGTAATGATATGCGAATGGGTATACCAGACATATCAAATGTTTCACGTACCCCATTGACAAGGTAACGCAAATACGACTGAGGCATACTTTTGGGGCGCGAGCAGGAAATCATAAATCCAGGAGGACGTGTCTTAACCTGTGTGATGTATTTAACCTTAAGTCGACGTCCAGAAACCGCAGGAGGTGGATGATGTGCCACAACAGTTCCAAGCCATTGGTTCAATTTAGCCGTCGAAATGCGACGATTCCATACACGGTGCATCATCATGATATTTTCCATCAGTTTATCAATCCCTTGACCATATTGTCCTGATAAAGGAACAGCTCTCAAACCACGAACTTGAGGAAGAAATCGCGCACATTTTTCATGCAAATCAATCAATGTGGTCTGACTGTTTTCAATAAGGTCCCACTTATTGAAAGCAATAACTGGAACACGCCCTTCACGAATCACAAGATCAGCAATTTGTAAATCCTGCTTTTCAAAAGGTATCGTTGCATCAAAAACAATGACCACCACTTCTGCAAAACGAATAGCACGCAAAGTATCTGCAACAGATAGTTTTTCTAATTTTTCTTGAATTCTCGACTTTCGACGTAAACCTGCAGTATCAAAAAGTTTAATATGACGACCACGCCATTCCCAATCTACAGAAATAGAATCACGCGTGAGTCCTGCTTCTGGTCCTGTTAACAATCGCTCTTGTTTCAACATACTATTGATAAGAGTGGATTTTCCTGTATTGGGACGCCCCGCAATTGCAATCCTAATGGGCTTACTTTCATCGTAAATAAGCTCCTCTTCGTCCAAATCCTTTACATCATCACCAACAGATGTAGGTTGTATCATTCTATCTTCTTCTTTGTTGTTGCCAAAAACATGCTCTGACCCAACAGCATCTATAATTGCATCACGCAGATCACTAAGTCCCAAACCATGTTCAGCCGATATTGGGCATGGCTCCCCCAAACCTAATGACCACGCCTCATACTCTCCTCCTGTTGCCGCTCTTGACTCAGACTTATTGGCAACAAGCACAATTGGCTTTCCTGATTTGCGAACCAATGAAGAAAAATTTAAATCACTTGGTGTTATTCCGCTCTTTGCATCAAATACAAATAAAATAAGATCCGCTTCATCAATTGCAACTTTTGTATGAGAACGCATACGCCCCTCAAGTGTATGATCACCTGCTTCTTCCAGCCCAGCCGTATCAATCACATCAAAACGTAGATCTTGAAGTTTTGCCGCATGAATACGCCGATCACGTGTTACACCAGGCTTATCATCAACCAAAGCCAATTTTTGCCCAACCAAACGATTAAATAGCGTTGACTTCCCAACATTGGGACGACCAACGATAGCAATGGTAAGGCTCATCGATTTATTCCTTATTTGTCTTGCCCTCAGCTTGTATAAGCTCAAGCATCATTCGAGCCCGATCTGTTATTTTTAAACCCAAAGAACCTTCTTCAGAAATTTTCTTAAAATAATAAACCGCCTCATCCATTTTATCCGCCTTATAAGCAGCTAAGCCTAAAGCTTCTCTTGCAGACATACGCATAGGATCGGTATCACTTGCCATATCTTTAATGCGCTTTTCAACATCAGCTAATGTCCCTGTATCAACCAGAATATAAGCCGCCCGAATTTTTGCAACTTTCTGCAAAATCTGCGGTGCTTTCTCATCCGCTGCAACAGAATCAAAGATCTCCACTGACTTAATAATATCACCTTTCTCCATGAGTAAAGAAGCCTCACGTAAACGAGCAAGAAAAGGATATCCCCCAAAATGAGAGGTTTTAACAGTTTCTAATTGCTTTATCGCTTTATCAAAATCACGTGTATCCACAAGATCAAGACTCTTTACAAATGCATCACCAATATAACTAGCTTTCTTTATTTGTGTATGATGATAAACTTGATAAGCAACTATCATGAATATAAAAAGAATAGCTGCTCCAATAATTGAAAAACCATACCGTCTCCAAAAAGCAAGCGCCTTTTCCTGACGAAATTCTGCATTCACTTCAGCAATAAAACTATCATACGACATATATCATACCTTGAAAAAAGTTACTTCACCTGTGCTTTTACGCATAAATGGATAAAGATGGTAGCCCTAATTAACTAAAAATCTTTAAATTACTCGTTTATTTATTTTAAATCAACATGTAGCCAATTCAATCAGATTTTTGCAACAGTCTTAATCGAAAATGATGTAAGCACCCTGTTTGTTCACATTACAGCTTTTACATATTATGAAAAATTCACTGCCTTAATATTTATCATGATTGCCTATCATCTCAAGCGAACTTTCTCTCCATTATATAGAGGGATAATCTTTTAAAGTCTTCAACCGCAATCGTTGGTTGTATTGGATTATACAATTTATAATAGAAAAACCAATTCTTGAAAAAACTTGAATAAACAGTAAATTTCCATGAATATCTACTAAAACCAAATAGATAAATTTTTATCTGTATCCAAAATACCGAAGCGCCATGATTACAGTGTGGTATAATTCCAAATCTTCAGTTAAAGCTCTTTATATAAAGTATATCCCTTCAACTTATCTTCATACGATTAACAACCTTTTATAATTGATCCTTAAAGTTTCTAAAAATATCCTATTGTAAGGGCCAAACCCACATAAGCATTGGAACAGCAATAATAACGATCAACACCGCCAATGGAGCACCCAAACGTGGATAATCACTAAAACGATATCCTCCTGGCGCCATCACGAGCATATTACTTTGATGTCCAATAGGTGTAAGAAACTCACAGCCCGCACCAATTGCAACAGCCATCAAAAAAGCTTCAGGCTTATAATGAAGGGAATGAGCAAAACTTGACGCAATTGGTGCTACCATCATCACTGTTGCTGCATTATTCAAAAATGGCGTGACCAACATAGCTGTCACCAACATAAGCGCTAAAGCACCGGATGGCGGGAAAAATATTGCCAATTGGCTCAGCCATTGACCAATGAGATCAGTACATCCTGTTTTCTCTAACGCTTCACTCACTGGAATAAGAGCCGCTAATAGCACTAATATTGGGCCATCTAATGCCTGATACAGATCACGCGCGGGCAAAACACGAAAGATCACCATTGCAGCAGCAGCAGAAAAGAAAGAAAAAGCAACTGGAACAATATGAAAAGCTGTAAAAATAATTGCTATAAATAAAACAGCTAAAGAGATGAAACCATGTCGTAAATTTCCAAACACAATATTTCGTTTTGCTAGGGGCAAGCATTTCAATTCTCTTAATAAATTTGGAATAACTGCATCCTGTCCTTGCAAAACAATCACATCTCCAAGATGGAAAATAATATCATCAAGTCTTCCCCGCACCCTTTCATGTTGACGACTTAACGCAAGCAAATTTACATTATAGCGATCAAATAAAGAAAACTCTTTCGCACTAATACCGATAAGAGGTGAATTATGGGTAATGACTGCTTCAATAATATCAATATCACTGTCCTTATCACCTGCAACAATAGTTCGCCCCTTAGAAAACTCTAAACGAGCAGAGTTCATCACGCTATCTAACCCTGTATGTGATCCTTCCAGCAAAATAATATCATTTTCAGACAAAACAAAATCTGGTAATGGTGAAATAGATACTTTGTTTCTGATGATTTGAATCACCATAACATCACCACTTGATGGCTTAACCAAATCAACAATATTTTTTCCCACAATCGGTGAATTTATTGGAATATGTACTTCTGCAACATAATTACGAATATCAATGGCATCATCAAACGATACACCCGAACGCACACGCACAGGCAAAAGCCAATAAAAAAGAACCAAATATACAACACCAGCCGTCGCAACAACCGCACCAACTGGTGTAAAATCAAACATAGTAAAAGGTGTTCCTGCTAAACGTTCTTGCATCGCTGAAATAACAACATTGGGAGATGTTCCTATCTGTGTCATAAGCCCCCCCAACAAAGAACCAAAGGCCATGGGCATCAAAAAGACAGAAGGAGAAACCTGAGAACGACGTGCAAACTGAAAAGCTATCGGAAGCATAATCGCCAAAGCACCAATGTTTTTAACAAACATTGATAATACGACAACAGAAAGAACCAAAAAAGCTAATTGAAGACGCACCGATTTCACGTCTGGCCATATCCGTTGGATAATAAATTCCATTATACCAGAGCGAGATACAGCAGTACTGACAACAAACACACTCCCCACGATAATAACGATATCATTACTAAAACCGCTAAAAGCTTCCTTCGGACTGACAAGACCAAGGGCACAAGCTATTAATAAAGTACAAATAGCAACAAGATCATAACGAAATCGATCCCAAATAAAAACAACCATCATGAGACCAATGATCGAAAAAGCCATTATTTGATTTTCTGTCATAACACTTACCTCTCCCCATTAAATTATAATGAACAAGAACATATTTTTTATGTTTTAAATATTCCTATAAACAGCAGCAAGATAAAAGCAGACATCGAAATATTTTAGGATAATTTTAAAGTGATAAAAAATTATGATGCGCATAAACTTGCCTCTCCTTATTATGCGTGCTTTTCTATAAAGTGCTGAACCCAAAGAAAATTGATAAAAGTTGATAAAGCTATATTGTAAAAAAGATGAGAATAACTCTAATATAGAGAGTAGATAATTGTTGAAACTGGTACACGCTATATTTAAACCTTTGTCGTTGCTTAAAAGAATTTATCTTCACTCTCAATTCAAGAGTGGTAAAAATGAAAGAAGAAAGAATGGTCAATCTTAATAGTGGGTATCAAAGTAACCTCAGATATTGGCTCACTTGCATTATTGGATTTGTTGCTATCTTAGCAATTATAATTGTTGGTGGATTTTATATTGCAAAACCCTATCTTGACAGTTTTGTAAGAAAAGAAATAGCCCGTCATTCCATAAAAGCCGAAACATCTGAAGTAAGCATTCTAGGTAAAATCAATTTGAAGAATGTGACATTACCTGTTCCAGCTGGTACATCACTTAAAATTGGTGCCATTTCTGCCCGTCCTCCTCTTTCCTTTATTCCCGGAACTTTTACATTTTATAATGTTGATTTAAAGCATAATAATATTCACGTGCAAATTCCCCAAATTTCTCTTCGGAATGTATCCTTAAAAGAAAAGGATAGAACGATAACATCACGTCTTTTACAATCAATGATGCGTATTGAGCTTTCCTCAATTATTGCTCCCAATATACAACTTTCTATAGAAAATAAAAATAACCGAACAGAAACGGTTGAAATCAAGAATTTCCAGCTTTCTGATTTTAGAAATAACCATATCCATTCAGTTAGTATCAAAAATATGGATCTTAAAACGGTCGTAGCAAATGGTGCCAAACAGATGCAACTTATGGCTAAAAGTGATACAATAAAAGCCCATGATATCGATATCAACTATGCCTACTCTATCATTTTTGGAAAAAACAATGCTCTCAATCAAGGTAAAACCGTTACTGGCCCCATTTCTTTGAATAATATAAGTGTCGATATTTTTGAAGAGGCAGAAAAAAACAGCTCTTTCTTCCTTGGACAGTTTAAAACATCTGGTTTAAAGATGAAACCGCTTGAACAAACTCCTGAAAAATTAATCAAAGCTTATCTTAATGCAAGAAAAGAGAATAATAAAATCGCTGAAAAAGTAGCACAAAATGGTCTTCTTCTAAACATACTGCTCGCCATTACCTCAGCGGATGCCAAAGTTGATAATATCACCGTTGATATACCGCAGTTGAAAGCAACGCTCGAATCATTCCAATTCAAACCAAGTTTGTGGAAACAGCCTATCCCTAAAAAGCTTTTTCTTTCTCTCAATAACCTTTCCGTTTTACCTAAAAAAATGAATGAAAAAGACTTAAATTTGCTTAAAAAAATCAATCTTGAGCGCTTTAATGTTTCAGGAAAAATTGATATTTCTTACGATGAAAAAAAACGTATGCTCTTTCTTGATACAATGTCTTTCAATATGAAAAACGTTGGATCTGGGAACATATCTGCTAAGGTTATTGATGTTGATGAAAAGCTTTTTTCTGGTCAGAAAAATATAATGATTGCTGCGTCTCAAGACCTTGGCATCAATGAAATTAATATACAATATACGGATGCAGGTTTCATTGATAAGCTTTTTTCTTATCTTGCGCAAAACCTTAATGACAGCCAACATGATCTAAAAAAGGAACTTTATGACGATTTCTATCTAATGATGACGCAGACCCCAAAAATTCTTATAAAAAATCATGACGAAGCAGAAAAAATTTCAAAATCCTTAGGAGAATTTGCTAAAAATTCACAAACATTGATCGTTAAAATTAAAGCAAACGATAATAAAGGTCTCGCAATAGTTGATCTCGAATCTGCTCTACAAAATGATCTATCCAAGGCTTTAAGCAAAGTACATCTCACTATTAAAAATGAAACATCACCTTAAACATTTTGTGCTTTAAACATGATGATCTTACCTATAAATTAAGAACTTTATTCCTCTTTTTTCTTTTATATGATACAGAAGGTATCACACAGAGTCATTTATACAGAGAATATAGAATCTAAAATTGTCGATTCTTGGAGTTGTTCATGTCTGATTTATCTTCAAATCGCCTGCCTAATCGCGCTTCTCGTGTCACCAATCAAGCGCTTTCTGCTATCGAGCGTTTTCTCCATATTGAAGCTCTTAGTGGTGTTGTTCTTTTATTAGCTGCTGCTGCTGCACTTATTTTTGCCAATTCTAAATATGCTGCTTTCTATGAATCTTTTTGGCATACACCTCTTGGCTTTAATTTGGGTCATTTCACTCTTTCATGGGATTTACATTTCTGGGTTAATGATGCCCTTATGACTATTTTCTTTCTCGTCGCAGGAATGGAAATTCGACGCGAAATTCATGAAGGTGCTCTTGCCGATTTTAAACAAGCAATCTTACCAATTGTTGCTGCAATAGGGGGCGTTTGTGTTCCTGCAATTATTTACTTTATCTTTAATTTTAACGAGGGACATATCCGCGGTTGGGCTGTGCCAACAGCAACAGATATTGCCTTTGCTCTAGGTATTCTTGCTCTTCTAGGAAAAAAAATTCCTTCTAATCTTCATATTATTCTTCTATCATTAGCAATTATTGACGATATTATCGCTGTTCTTATTATTGCTTTTTTCTACTCAACAAACATTGATCCTAGCGGTTTAATGATTGCAGGAGCGGGTATTGCTTTGGTACTATTTTTTCAGTGGATCGGGCTTGCATCAGCATGGCTTTACATTTTACCTGGTGCAATCATTTGGTGGGGTTTAATGGTAACAGGTGTTCACCCATCGCTTGCTGGCGTAATCTTAGGGATGATGACTCCCGTTCTTCCTACCCGTACTCTTGTAGCGCCACTCACCATGCTCAGTAACGCTATGCAAATTCTTCAAGAAAAAAATACAAAAACAGATCTGCATCATATTTCAACAGCATTGAAAAAGATGCGCAAAGGACAACGGGCCATGATTGCCCCAGTAACACGTGTTCAAAAAGCATTGCATCCATGGGTTGCATACGGTATCATGCCAGTTTTTGCCTTCGCAAATGCAGGAGTAAGTTTTGCAAACTTTGATCTTTCTTCTGACAAATCATTCTTGATTGTTCTGGGTGTTGTAATTGGTCTTTTCATCGGTAAGCCTCTTGGTATTATCACTGCCAGTTATATAGCTGTAAAATCAGGGCTATGCCGCCTACCCCCTCATATGACCTGGACAGGCGTTTTACTCATTGGTTTTTTAGCAGGAATTGGCTTTACAATGTCTATTTTTGTTTCAATGCTCGCTTTTAAAGATATTATTCTGCTTGATGCGGCAAAAATTGGGGTCCTTTGTGGCTCAGGTTTATCTGCCCTTATCGGTCTGGGATATGGATTTATTTATATTAAGCGCAATAAAGGAATTTCTCATAGTTCCTAACAAACTAACTGAAAATACATTTTTATGCAGAACTTTTAAAAAACGATTTCGCTCATTTGTTGGGTTCGGACGATATTTAATGTAAAAGCTGTTGTCTCGCCTCATCTTTACACTTATGAAGGAGAAAACTAACATCATCATACTATTTACGAGCCTCTAATGTTACAACACCTTTGACTCTTAAGAAGACTTATAAGAGATATTTTTATTTCTTTCTTCAATATTCTTTTACTCATGCACCAGCTCCACTCATGATATGCACAGAAATGATTTTAATTGTTTCAATATAAAAGGCTTCGTGGTTTCAGAAAAGCTGCCTTTCGTCAGGACTATTATTCACTATAAAAAAATTAATTATTATGAATCAATATCTTATGTTTAATCATACGAAACAGATAAGAATAAGCAAAATTCAATAATCAGTTAAGTAATTCCATGGTTTATTTTTTTCCAATAAACCACCCTCCTCGTTACTGATTTTATTGCGGTATTCTAAATAACTTTAATTTTTATCTGCTTAAAAGCACATTATTTTTGGATAAAAAATATTTAATTTATCATTATAAATCTTGAATGGAGTTCAAATATCGTATGATTTCTTCATTTCAAATCTGTACATGATAAATCAATCAAGACTATTCTCTTACACGTCACAAGCCGAGGAGAAATATGGATTATTTGAAGAAAGAAGACTGCTTCACCATATCCATACAAGAGTTGTTCAACACGAAAACTAAAAATTAAATGATGACGGCCAACTGACACCTTTGATCTAAGAAGGAGATGGGGCGCACAATGGCTTTACCGTTATACCATTCATGGTCGGTGCCGTGAAATGGACTTGGGGGGCTTGAGAGATATTTTTTCAAAACAAGCGCGTAAATTGGCACTATAATAGCGTTTTGTTTTACGTGAAAGGTATATACGATTTAAATAACGCAATAAACAAAAACGTGAACCAATGTGTAATATCCATTATTTAAAAGATATTGCTGTCAATACCTTTGAAAATTGTAAAGCAGAATTAAAAGGAAGTTGGTTTTCACTTTTATGGCTTCATATTCTCACCCAATTAGGTTTTATCTCCATTTCAGAAATTACCCCACTAGGTATACGCAACATCCTTATTCCTATCTGGCATACAAAAACAGGAGTTGCTCGTAGGCCCCTTATCCGTCTCAATATACCATCAAATATGCATCTGCTCTGACATTAGATATTGATACAGGTAACAAAAAACAAAAGATTTATTTGGAATAACAACGTCATAACATCACTATTAAATTGACAATGGAGTGGAAAAATATTCCCGTTTTTTATCATCGACACATCGCTTGTCTCACTCCATGAAAGAATTAAACTTGAAGCATGCTTTCATAGGGAGCACTCTAGTTTACGTAATTAACTCGCGGGAAAAAAGAAACCCCTAGTCATTTAGACTATTCTAAAACATATGATTGATGGAAAAATAGAGCATATATATCGTTGTTCTCCCCTTTTTCCGCTCTTATTTGATATTTATTTTCTTTTTGTTTAAAGAGGTCGCTCTATATTTCTTGATACCATAAAATACTCTTCATAGATAATTTAAAAAGCAATGTTTCCGAGACTTTCGAATTTATACAACGCCACATAAAATACAAGAAGAGTAAAATAATATGGCTATATTTCTCACAAGAAGAGCTTTACTTACAAAGACCACCATTTGCAAAATATGTAAAAATGATAAGAAACTAGCACAATATACTGCAAAAACGAAAGAATGTATTTCATGTGTGATTGGCAGTATGACACAGAAAATACTTATAATAGAGTAGTTAAGGGAAGAAAGTTAACCTAAAGAACATATGGAGGTATCAAAAACTTTGTAAATCTTAATCATAATTCAAAAAAGAGAAATAGACATGAAAAAAATTTAAGTAATAAAATCATAAAAGCAACACACTGTAACATTATCATTAATTTTGATCTATATTTACATGATTTTATGAAAAGTACTTCTGAAGAAGCTATAAACGCATAATACATGGTAATTTTATAACTTATAGTGCAACATAAATATTATCTATAGAGATATATTTTTTATTGCCTCGTAATACGGAAAAAATTAAATTTTCAAGATATACATAAAGTCATAAACAATCATTTGATGACAAACTAAACATCTCTAGAAAATACATCATCAATTCTATTTTGGTAATTCCGTCACTAATCCAATGAGCTCCCATTTCTCTAAGATTTATAATATTAAATCTGTATTCACGAGGCTGTCCCTCATGTAACATGCATTCTTTGAATAAACGCAGTGCATTGTTCCTTAGTTCTATTAAGGCTTATCGTAAAGTCTTCTCCATCTCACTCTATAGGCTCTAAAACGTTTATAGACGGCATATTTTATATCCCTTCTTAAACCGTTTTTTACCCAAACATCTTTCTCTTGTAATGTATAAGTGACCATTTTAAATTCATCATGAACAAGTTTAAAATGAGAGAGTCCTGCTGTATTAAATATTCCATTTAAGTTAAAATATAAATATCCTTAACAAAAATTATTAATATATATTAAAGCTTTACGTTATTGAAACTCTGTTGAAACTAAAAAATACTTATCCCTTATCAAGTGCATAAACAGCATGTAATGTTCTAACCGCAAGTTCAGTGTAAGCACTATCAATCAAAATAGAAATTTTAATTTCTGAGGTCGTAATTGCTTGAATGTTAATACCCTTTTCAGCCAAAGCCTTAAATGCTGTAGCGGCAACACCTGCATGGCTACGCATTCCAATACCAATCACAGATACCTTGGCGAGATCGCTTTCAAACTGGAGAACATCAAATCCAATTTCTTTGCGATTCTTTTCAAGAAGTGTAACGGCTTTTTCTACATCTGATGATGGTACAGTAAAAGTCATATCAGTTTTTGAGCCATCTTCAGAAATATTTTGCACAATCATATCAACATTAATGCTTTCTTCAGCCAAGGGACCAAAAATTGCTGCCGAAATCCCTGGACGATCGGCAAGCCGACGAAGGGAAATTTGTGCTTCATCCTTAGCAAAAGCAATACCAGTAACATTTTGTTGTTCCACAATTTCATCCTCATCGCAAATAAGTGTTCCAGAAGAACTCATTGGATCCTCCATGCCTAACGCATCAGGATCCTCAAAACTTGAACGCACAAAGGTACGAACCTTATGAACCATTGCCAATTCAACAGAACGAACCTGTAAAACCTTTGCACCAAGAGAAGCCATTTCTAGCATTTCTTCAAAAGCTACTTTTGGTAAACGACGCGCTTTCGGCTCTATACGTGGATCCGTTGTATAAACACCATCCACATCCGTATAAATATCACAGCGATCAGCTTGTACAGCAGCGGCTATAGCAACAGCACTTGTATCTGATCCCCCACGCCCTAAGGTAGAAATCCGGTTATCCGGAGATAACCCCTGAAAACCAGCAATAACGGCAACCTGACCTTCCTGAAAACACTCGATTAAAAAAGATCCATCAATATTAGTAATACGTGCACGGCCATGCGCATTGTCTGTATGAATAGGAATTTGCCAACCAAGCCATGAACGTGCATTCACCCCCATTTCTTGAAGTGTCAAAGCCAACAAACCTGACGTAACCTGTTCACCAGAAGCAACCACAACATCATATTCACGAGCATCTCTATGCATAGAGGAAGCATCACTTGTCCACTGAACAAGTTCATTTGTTTTACCAGCCATCGCAGATACGACAACGGCAACCTCATTGCCTGCATCAACCTCTCTTTTGACATGCCTTGCAACATTATGAATACATTCAATGTTTGCTACAGATGTTCCACCAAATTTCATGACAATGCGCGCCATTAATAACACTCTTACCTTTACATCTCTTATCTCAAACAGTAATGAGAATTAGATGCTGTATCAACTAACCATTTTCTCGACATAGCGAATATCTATCATTTGTGCAAGTTTCATTATGATTATATTAATTTCTCTTGACTTTGTATAAAATCTACTTGACCTGATCATTAAAAATAAAGGAAGGCAACATGATCGATGAAACACAAACGACTATTGATCAAAGTGAAATTGATCATTTTTCACGTATTGCTACAGAATGGTGGAATCCACAAGGAAAATTTCGACCTCTTCACCAATTTAACCCAACACGCCTTGCTTACATCAGAGAAAAAATCTGTTTAGAGTTTAATCGTGACCCTTCTTCACTTACGCCCTTTCACAATTTGAAAATTCTTGATATTGGCTGTGGAGGAGGCTTGTTATCTGAACCAATGGCACGTCTTGGTGCTATAGTTGTAGGCGTTGATGCTGCACAAACAAATATTGAAGTCGCAAAAACCCATGCAGCTCAAAATGACCTTTTAATTGATTACCGCACGACGACAGCAGAAGTACTTGCCAATGAAGGAGAAAAATTTGATATCATCCTTAATATGGAAGTTGTTGAACATGTCGCTGACGTTAATCTTTTCATAGCAGCTACAGCAAAAATGTTGAAACCACAAGGGTTGATGTTTGTCTCAACACTCAACCGCACATGGAAAGCATGGGGGCTTGCTATTGTAGGCGCTGAATATATTCTACGTTGGCTTCCTAAAGGAACCCATGATTATAAAAAATTCCTAAAACCTCTAGAACTTAAAAATTTCTTATCAAAAAACGCTCTGACTGTCGTTGATGAGATAGGTATTACTTATAACCCATTAAACGACAGCTGGAATCGCTCAAAAGACATGGGCGTTAACTATCTCCTTCTTGCAAAACGGTCTTAAGAATATGTAATTTACAAATATTATATGCCTTGTAATAAAGAATTGAGCTTTCCCTCAGCCTCTAAAGCATAAAGATCATCACAACCGCCAACGTGATAATCACCTATGAAAATTTGTGGAAATGTATTACGTCCATTTGCACGCTGTACCATTTCTTGGCGAAGGGATGTGGAAGCATCAATATCTGTATACTTTACGCCTTTTTTATTAAGCAAATCACGTGCTTTTGTACAATAAGGACAGTTAGGGCGTGTATAAATTATTACCTCTTTCATAGTATTATCCTCCAATATTTTTTAATAATATTCATTTTAAATTCCTCTTAAGAAGAGGGAAAAATAGAATCTTCTTTGAGAACACGCGAAAATGTTAGCACATCAACCTGTCGTGCACCTGCATCTTTTAATGCAGCAGCTGCTGCTGTAACTGTTGCACCCGTTGTAAATACATCATCAATCAGCAAAACAGAACATCCTTTGAGATATTTTTTAACTTTATGCGAAACCTTAAAAGCATTTTTTACGTTAAGTTTTCTCTCTCTCGAAGAAAGACTAACCTGCGGACGGGTATGCCGACAACGAACAAGCCAACTCGGTTTTAAAAGCTTTTTTTGTGATGCTGCAATATAACGTGCAAGCTCAGCAGATTGATTATAACGCCTCTCCCAAAAACGACGAAAATGCAATGGAATGGGAATAATAACATCACAATCATCAATAACCTCGCGTCCAGCAAACATCATCCAATTGGCCATAAATGATGCCAATTCTATATGATCACCATATTTTAAGCGCGTTACTAAAGTTCGTGCAAGCCCTTTATGAACAATGACTGAGCGAACACGTGAAAAAGGATGGGAGTTACGGAGTGCTTCACCACTAAGAAAACCATCCCCCATATCACAAACAAAAGGAGTCCCCATAACAGGACAATAAGGTTTCGTGATAAATTGAAGATCTTTCCAACATTCGGAGCAAATCGTACCATAAGTAGAAACATTTTGCTTACATCCAGGACAAATTGGTGGATAAAGCATCGTTTTCAAGCGTTCAACGAACTTACTTAGTATATCTCCGCTATTTAACGCCGCTTCTCGAAAATACAACATTATAAATTTAGGCTTTTACAAGTTTCCCTCAGAACAAAAGTTCCTTTGTATTTCCTAAACTTATAATTTTAATTCCTTTAAAAACTCTTACCTTCTATAAATTTATTTTCTTTCATATTATAAACTTGACAGAGCTTGCACAAATAATGAACCTTTTCAAAATATATTCTTTCATAGATCGAAAGTGTTCTACAATATGTCGCATCCTTTAATTTTTGATCATAACCGCATTGAACAATTCCGAAAACGTGCCTTTCAAAAAGCAAAAAAAGGATGTGACTTTTTACTCTCTCACATGGCAGAAGATCTCTATAAACGCCTTAGCACTGTTGATCGCCTCTTTACATTAGCTCTCGATTTACACAGCCATACAGACCTTGCTGCGCAAGCTTTAATGAAATCTGGAAAAGTTTGTTCCATAGAACGCATTGAGACCGATACGCTTTATCAAAGCCATGATAAAAAATTTCATTTACGTCATCGAGAATTTCTTGATTTACCTCAAAGTTACTGTGACCTTATTGTTTCACTTCTTTCATTACAATTGACCAATGATACCCCTGGTGTTCTAAGCCAGATAAAAAATACTCTTAAACCAGATGGCTTATTTCTTGCTGTTATGGCAGGAGCTGGTACATTAAGAGAATTGCGGGAAAGCCTGCTGCAAGCTGAAAGTGAAATTTATGGTGGAGCAAGCCCTAGAATCTACCCTTTTGCCAACATTCGTGATGCAGGCGCTCTTTTACAGCGTGTTGGCTTTGCCCTGCCTGTAGCAGACGTTGAAGATATCACAATACGTTATAATACAATGTTTGACCTTATGCACGATCTTAAAGCTATGGGAATGCAAAATGCACTCATCAATCGTTCACGACGCCCTGTATCCAAACGTTTTTTTCTCCGCGCAGCTGAAATCTATGCACAACAATTTAGTGATCCTGATGGACGTATTCGTGCACATTTTTCTTTCATCTGGCTCTCTGGTTGGGCTCCTCATCCCAACCAACAAAAACCCCTACAACCTGGTTCAGCGCAAATATCTCTTACAGATGTTTTACAGCCCCAAAAAATATAATCTAAAATTATTTTTTAAAAATACTTTTATCTGTTGTCCGTAATATTTGACTAGTGACCGTTCCAGCTATCATTGAATCGCTCACGTTTAGAGCAGTACGTCCCATATCAATTAGCGGTTCAATAGAGATAAGTACAGCAACCAAAGTAACAGGAAGCCCCATAATTGGTAACACAATCAATGCAGCGAAAATAGCACCTCCCCCCACACCAGCAACACCAATAGAACTCAACGTTACAACACCAACAAGCGTAGCAATCCAAGTGGGATCAAGAGGATTAATACCCATAGAGGGTGCAATCATGGTCGCAAGCATTGCTGGATAAAGACCAGCACAACCATTTTGTCCAATTGTTGCCCCAAAAGAAGCTGCAAAACTCGCAATGGATTGTGGTACACCTATCCACTGTGTTTGCGCTTCAATATTCAAAGGAATACTTGCAGCACTTGAACGACTGCTAAAAGCAAATGTTAAAACTGGTAAAACCTTTTTGAAAAAACGAAAGGGATTAATCCCAGAAATACCAAGCAATACACCATGAATTCCAAAAATTAAAATAATACCGACATAAGAGGCAATGATAAAAACCAGTAAATTTAAAATATCTGTAATACGCGATATTGCTCCTACTTTCGTCATAAGTGCAAAAATACCATAAGGCGTCAAAGCAATCACAATACGGACTAACCGCATAATCCAAGCTTGTGCCACTTGAATAAATAAAAGCGCTTTTTCTCCTTTTTCTGGCTCATCTTTCTTTAAAAGAAGAACCGATGCACCTAAAAATGACGCAAAAATAACAACACTGATAATTGACGTACGTTTAGCTCCACTCAACTCAGCAAATGGATTTTTAGGAATCATAGACAAAATCATCTTTGGTATATTCATATCTCCAAGTTTAGAAATATGACCTTCAAGAAGAGCAGAAACATTTTGCCCTTCATGCACCAAACCATCGGTTGTTAATCCAAAAAAATTAACCACAAGCACACCAACCAATGCTGAAAGAGCCGTTGTAAAAAGCAATATTGAAATTGTTATTATACTCATCTTTCCAACAGCATAAACAGAATGTAAATGAGCAACTGCTGAAACGATAGAGATAAAAACCAATGGCATAACAATCATTTGCAACAATAAAATATAGCCCTCACCGACAATGTTAAACCATTCAACGGATTTCAATAAAGTGCTTTCACCCTCTCCATAAATAAACTGCAAAACACTTCCAAAAATCAAGCCAAGGATAAGCCATAGCATAACACGTAGTGAAAGACTCCATTGCATTTTCTTACTTTGAGAAACCAATAATAAAAAAATAACAAATAGAAATAAATTGACGAAAAAATTAAATGTCATTGTCTATACTCACTATTATTATGGTTGACATAAATAATCTGCATAATTCAAAATCAATGCATGATATTTAAAATTAACCTATAAAGCTTACAAGGCTTTTACAAAATCATTATTTTTTTAATTTATAGATTAAAAGAGAATTTTTTATCTACTAATAACTGTTTAAAGAAAATAAATAAAATTATTTTCTTATTCTTTAAATTTTCACTCTCATAAAATATTTAAAAAAGAGAAATATAAGCAACATTCATTGCATCTTAATACTGAATAATTACAGCATATCTTATCCTATAAATCTCCTTACCTCTCTCTTTTTCTATTTGAACTGAAGCGGGCTTTCCAAGCAAGGATGAATTAACAATTGAACATTCATGATTTTTCTAGAAAATACACCAACAAGCTACTTCTGCTCATTTTATGGACTGCACTCTCAATAGCTTTGATCAGCACTTCAAATATAATTATTTTATTGAAAATACTTTTTATACATTCTTTCTTTGCTCTCAATGAAAGCTTTTTTATTTTTCAAAACTCTTTTTATAGTCATAAAAAGGCTTTGAAATACAACATGTTGATTTATAATCATAATTTACTGTTTTGCATATTAAATTTGCATATTAAATGAGAGTCCCGAATAACGTAAGATTCTCTCATTTCAAACCTGTTTATCTTGAATCAATCAAAATCATTTGCTTGCACGTCACAAGCAGGGCTGGCGTATGGGTAAAAATGTATAAGAAAGGAGTAAAAAGACCTTTTATGAAACATCTTAATGCAAGAGCTGTCGCAACATTGGAGGGCGGAGCTTGAGCAGCAAATATAAATAATATGATTGCTTTTTATAATAGCGCAGTAAAACGTTTTAACGATACCTATTCATATGCTGATCGAACAACACGTGCACATGCTATAGATAATTTTGCCACTTTAGATATAAAAAAGATAAGTTGGAGTTATAATCTTACGCAAGAACTAATAAGAGGAAAGGTTTTTGAATTTGAAGAGGCATGCCTCACTCAGAGTTCATATCATCCTTTTACGCAACAGTGGTTTTATTGTAATCGGAATCTCAACGATGGAATTTACCAAATGCCTCGTATAGTCCTGATAGGACAAAAAGTTGAAAATAGGATGATACAAATTACAGGCATAGGAGCACGAAGCGTTTTTTCTGTATTGATAGCTAAGAATTTGCCTAATCTAGATGCAATAGATACAGATCAATGCTTTCCACGGTATCTTTATAAAAACGTTGAATCTCTGTAACTGTTCATGATGAAAAACAATCCCATTTGTTTGCAAATTCAATAAAGGAAAGAAAAACATCTGGTTTACAGAGGCGTGATGCCATTAGGGATGAAGGACGAGCACATTTTAAAGCTGCTTATCCTAGTGAGAGCATAACAAAGACGATTACAAATTTCTAGATAATGAAAACAATGGAAAAGACTGAGGATATATGATTAAAATGGGAGGCTTTAAACCTAAAAATATTATAAATTTTATGAATAATACAGTTTAAAGCATTAAAAGCAGTCTTACAGTAGATTTACAATGTATGGGGATAATTAATTGCCTATAATAAGTTGCGCTCATACTGATAAAGATTATTCTGCTATAGAAATGTTGTGCTTTTTTGACTTTTTGTGCGTATTCAAACACTCATTCGTTGCAAATTCAATCTCTTTATCTCGTGCCTCTTTATCAAGAATAATAGTATTTTAATATAATACCCCTTTGCATACAAATAGTTATTTCTTATCTATGAATAGCTTATAATTTCATATAACTCTATGAAGATAATATTTTTTATTTATCAATATTTAATGATGTAATTAACACATTCATTATATATATATAATAATCTTTATTTCTATCTATTTACATAATATATTTCTTTTTTTATAAAAATAAAATTGAGTTATACATACATCGATCTATCGGTATTTTTTCTACTTTCTTTTTAGCGCACTGAAAGATTGATATCGTAATTTTTGTATAATAAAATACTCTTTCATATAAGCATCGTATATTGAATTATAATAATTGACTATTAACGGCAAATTATATTTTTTTATCCCTTTTAAAAGTAAAAAATATTATTTTCAGACCTATTCATAAGTAGGCTTAGCCAAGTGAATAAAAAATGTTTGATAATAAGCTTTATCTCTTATGAACTATCTTTTGTACAAAGGGACAACATTATGATTACGGAAATATCGTGATATTATTAGGTATAAAAATCACACTCCCCAAGAAATTTTTGTATTGTATCCTTTCCGTTATGAGAAATGTTAAAAGCAAGATAGGGTATGCTCTCTAGAGCAAATGAGTGAATGAACCACCACGGTGATATGTATTTTTAAAAAAATAGGAAGTATCTTTGCTTCAAATTTAATAGGCACATTCTAAAAATAAAGGTTCTACAGACTCATTCCAAATAGAATAGTAATGGGACAAATATTTTTCAGCATCTGTTTGTCCCATTGCAACAACCTCTTCTAAAGGATTAAGAAAATTTGTTTCATCAAAACCATTCGTATCATACTGTTTGCGATTTTTTAAGCCTTTGCGAGCAATAGTAAGAGCTTGACGTGCTAACTCTAAAAGAATAGTTTGACGAAAAGGAGTTCTTAACCCTTCTTTAGGAACACGTTGGCGCAACTCTAAAACTTCTTCAAAACACCAATCTTTTGTCAAAGCCTCTGCCTCATTAAGTGCTTCCCTATCATAAAGAAGCCCAACCCAAAAAGCTGACAACGCACAAATGCGCTTCCAAGAACCACAATCAGCTCCCCTCATTTCTAAAAATCTTTTTAATCGGACTTCAGGAAATAACGTTGATAAGTGATTAATCCAATCTCCCATGTTTGGAATTGAATTTGCAACTTGTCCTTTTAATGCTCCATTCATAAACTGACGAAACGTTATGTGTGTACAATCATAATAACGACCATCACGCACAACAAAATACATTGGAACATCAAGGGCCCATTCAACATAATCAGCAAAACCAAAACGCTCAGAAAATACAAAGGGCAGAACGCCTGTCCTCTGATTATCCGTATTACGCCAAATTTCAGAACGCCACGATAAAAAGCCATTTGGGCGCCCTTCTGTAAAAGGCGAACTTGCAAATAATGCCGTTGCAATGGACTGTAACTTCATGGATACTTGCATTTTTCGCCGCATATCACTTTCAGATGAAAAATCAAGATTAACCTGAACTGTTGATGTGCGATACATCATATTAAGACCATTATACCCCACTTTAGGCATATAATCAGTCATAATCTGATAACGTGATTTAGGCATTCGCGGCGTTTCAGCTAAAGTCCACTTTGGACTAGCTCCAAGACCTAGAAAACCTATACCTAATGGTTCTGCAATTTTTTTGAGAAGAGTTAAATGCTCCATCAACTCGTAATATGTATGGCTTACTGATTTTAATGGTGCACCAGATAATTCAAATTGTCCCCCAGGTTCCAAAGAAATGGCTCCCTGATCAACTGATCCTACGAGCCCAATAATATTCTCTTCATCTAAAATAGGTTTCCATCCTAAGGCGCTTTGCATCCTCTCTAAAAGCGCTCGGATTCCCCTCTCTCCTTCATAAGGAACAGGGTGAAAACCATCTCTATAAAACGGAAATTTTTCATGTTCTGTACCAATGCGCCAATCATCTTCTGCTTTATACCCCCCTTGGAAATAGCTAACCAAAGAATCTAAGTTATAAATTTCACTTTCATCAGTTATATCAAGCGCCATAACTTACCGTATCCTATAATTGGTATCATCATCTTAAATAAATTGTTTAGAATGATTTTACAGATTTCTCAATCCATTGCCCAATCCCCCACGGTAGCATTAAGAAGAGCCAAAGCAGCAACAGCGGCAGTATCAGCGCGTAAAATACGCGGACCTAGTGATATTGGAACCACAAAAGGATGTTTTTTTAAAAAGCTCCGCTCTTCTTCACTAAAGCCACCTTCCGGTCCAATAAGAATACCAGGTGTTGTAACGTCACGCTTTTTAAAAAAAGGTAATGGATTATGCGATTTATGCTCTTCATCACAAAAGAATAAAGGCTGTGTCTCATCCCACTGTGCTAAAAGTTCTGCTAATGATAGAGCCGATACGCATTCAGGAAGAGATAAAATTCCACACTGTTCAGAAGCTTCAATAACATTGGCTTCCATACGCGCCATATTGATACGCGTAACCTGCGTATGATGCGTTATAACAGGCTGCAAAATCGATACCCCCATTTCAACAGCTTTCTGCACCATATAATCCAACCGCGCATTTTTGAGTGGAGCAAAGCAATAAATAAGATTGGAATGCGTCGTCTGTAATCTTTCTTGATGGATAAGCTGAACCACAACAAATTTTTTCTTAACAGTGATAAGTTTAGCAAGCCACTCACCATCCTGTCCATTAAAAAGTAAAATTTCTGCTCCTTCTTTCATACGCAAAACATGCATAAGATAAGAAGCTTGTGCCCCCTCTATCTTTATTTCTTCATTCAAAGCCAATGTCTGTCGGATAAATAATCTTTTAAGTTTATAATTTATGCGCATAAAAATTTTGCCAATGCTCACTATCGTCATCAAGAAAATGAAGAAAAATATATAGCAAAAAGAAAAAATTATATCTATAGAACTATAATATATTAAAGAATTATAGAGTTTTTTTAGCTTTATGAGATAATAATAGGAACTTATAGATCCTTAAGTGATTCTGCTTTCATAAAAGTTTAAATAATGCACCATTCATCTTTGCATTCAGTCATTGATGCATCCGTGGAGGAAAAATATGTCTGCTAAAAAAGCTACAATTATTACGATTACAACCCTCTTAGCCTTTATTTTGATTACAGTGGGAATTGGTTCTGTTGGAGCCGACGGGAAGCATACAATTACCAAAGATGGCTATGGTATTTCTTCTGCGATTCAATAAGCACTGGCCAACATCCTCCTTAAAATTTTAATGTTTTTTAGCAATTTTTATAAGATTAGCACCAATATTATGAATCTCTTGTATTTGAAAGATTCCATAAGAAGGTTTTTTATTCCTCTCTTCAGTCATTTATCTATACCAACCTCACTTATTATGACGGTGAGGATGGTTTTTACTGCTTCACGACGAACGGATTTAAAATGAGAGAATCTTCCGATAATGGGAGCTCTGATTTAAATTTAAAAGACAATTTTAAGTTGCAAAAAGACGAATTACCATTACAGGATAGAATATTATACAGATGAAAAACGATACTCAATCTGCGTCAATATCTTTTGTAACCCAAAAATCACCATGATTTTGTCCTTTAGAGCTTAGAGAAAAAGTAAAAGGCCATGCAAGGCTATTAGCAAGACATTGGACATCTTTACATAAAGTTTCTGATCTATAGTTTTTGCGTAGTTGTGCCTGTAATATCAGTTCATTTTCCTTCCCTTGCGCAATAGCAGTTGCAATGGTTCCTTGAATGGATAAGCTCAAGTCTGCTGTACGCATTAATGACTCTGTTACCTTCATCATACCTTCTGAAAAGCTTGTCTGAATATCCCAGTAATCAAATGTTGTTAAAAAAGTATCATTATTCATTAAAAGAAATTGTTGTTTATTTGAAAGTCTTGTTTGTAATTCATTCAGATCATACCCTAATAGCCGACCAGAAGACATCTTCAGTGTTAACTCACCCTGCATTTTCGTAAAAATTTCTGGCCAAGAATCAGCAAGTGTTCGTACCGTTGCAGTAAAATTCGTTTTGCTTTGTATAAATGGAATAAATCCCCAAATTTCTAAAGTCTCCTGCATATCAATAGAAGCGCCTGAAATATTTCCTCCAATACGCACTTTCTGTCCAGCTGACGTAACTTCAATATTACTTTGCACGGATCCACCAAAAATATTCGCATGTCCAAGATCAAAAATACCATGCCCATCTCTTATTTGTATTGCAGCAGCTAAATTTGTGAGTGAAATATTTCCTATTTTAGCTTGTGGCGCAGAAAGTCGTATATCCACGCCAATACGATCAAAAATTCTCATGTCAAAGCAGGCATTTTTCTTTTTACCTGAAAAAAACATTGAACCCAAGAGGCTAAGGTCTAGGTTATCAAAAGCTAAAGAGCCCATGAGATTTGGTACATAATCTTGAAAATCGAGTTTCAAAGCTCCTCGCGCATTGGCTTTCCCCATCGTAAATGTAACATTGTTCATTTGGATATGCATTGGCTGCGCTAAAAAATGAGATTCCCATACAATGGGTATTTTTAATTTATGTCCCCAAAACTGATTTCCACCAACCCAAGACAATGTCTGATTCCATCCAGGAGAACGCATCGACACTTTTCCGTCAAAAATATAATATTCAGATAATCGAGCCTTTCCTGTAAAAGTTATTCCCCCACGTACAGAATTGAGACTTGCCCTAATATGACTTTTGCCTCCTGCAAGAAGCAGCAATGCTTGAGAAGCATCAAGTGATAATTTTGTAAATTCTCCGCGCCAACGCGCATCTGCACGTAACCGTACTTCCTGAGTTGATTCCGGCCAATCTAAAGTTGCATTTAATCCTGTTATTTTTTCTGCTACTCCTGAAAAACTATCGTGATACACAAGAACACCATTTTTAATGACAATCCGTCCAAAAGGTTGTTTTAAAAGGTGCTCTATCTCTGGATGCTCAGGATTATGTTTTAATATTTCACGCGTATTACGTATAGCCACCCCTAATGCACCTTGTGAGCGAGAAAACCGATCAAAAAAATCTGCTATTGTTTTAACAGGCTTTTCCATAACAAATTGAGGACGCATAATCCGCGTCTCTGAAAAAGAAATATGTCCCCAAAGAAGATCGACGACAGAAAGATCAACTTCTATTGATTCAGCTTCCATTAATGGCGCAACATCATCCATTTTTGATGTTAAAGTAACGCCAGAAAGAAATGCTTTAGGATAAGGAAAAAGATGTAACCGCGGTGGATCACGCAATTGCACATTGTAACCCGTCCATGCACTTAAATCCTGCGCTAAACGAATACGAATCGCATCTGTAGAAATAAGATAAGGTAAAACGAGAATCCCCACTCCAAATAAAAAGATAATTGTAATAAAAACTCCGCTCAAAAATTTTATTATTCTGATGCGCACATTATCCCTCTATACTTATCCCCCTATAACAGATTAAAAACAAACTTAAATGATCATAAAAAGTTTTTATAATCCTATAATTCACTATATCCACTTTGTATCTTCATTATTTTTGTTCTTTATCCAAAATTTATTCAAACAGCAATGTTGCTGCTTCTTTATAAAGCAATTATTTAAAAGTCTTCAAAACTATAAATCCACAACATTATAAAACCATTCTTACTGTTCTCATATGAATATTGCTATAAAACTCTATCGTATTATTAGAAAATGCTTTACAAAAAAAACAAACAGCCTTACCGAAAGGATCTCTGAATGAATAATATTATCGACGGAAAAAAACTTGCTGAAGAGATTATTGTGAAAGTTAAGGCCGAAACAGCAAAGCTCCGCCATCACTATAATATACAACCTAGTATCGCTGTTATTATCGTTGGAGATGATCCTGCAAGTCAAGTATATGTCACCTCAAAAAATAAAAAAGCCGAAGAATGTGGGTTTCTTTCAATCAAACATGTCGTTTCCAAAGAAACGCAAGAAAAAGATCTCCTTCAACTTATTACAACATTAAATTCTGATCCCAAAATTCATGGTATTTTGGTACAGCTGCCTCTCCCTGCTCATATGAATACAAATCGCATAACACAAGCCGTTGCTTTCCAAAAAGATGTTGATGGTTTTCATTATATTAATGTAGGAAAACTCGCGGCAAACGCACTTGAAGATGCGATGATTCCCTGCACTCCAGCTGGTGCCATGATGATGATTGAACAACACTGTGGGCAAGATTTATCTGGACTTGATGCTGTCGTTGTTGGACGCTCTAATATTGTTGGAAAACCTATGGCTGCCCTTTTAACAGCAGCCAATGCCACTGTGACAATTGCCCATAGTCGTACCCGTGACCTTGATGATGTGTGTCGAAGCGCTGATATTCTAGTAGCAGCTGTAGGCCGCCCACAAATGATTAAAAAAGACTGGATAAAAGATGGTGCAATTGTTATTGATGTCGGTATTAACCGCGTTGCTGCACCAGAAAAAGGTATAGGGAAAACACGTCTTGTTGGTGATGTCGATTTTGAAAATGTAAAAGAAAAAGCTGCTGCGATCACCCCTGTTCCAGGAGGCGTTGGACCAATGACAATTGCCATGCTTATGGTTAATACACTCAAAGCGGCCGCACGATCATACAATCTGCCTATACCAAAATTCTAAAAATTGTAACAATTCCTTGTATATGGTTTAATTGTATATGATTCAGCTTATTTATTTTTGCATTTTTCATGTCATAAAAACAGATGCCCCTTGATCTGCACGATTAACGGATTGACGAAAAACATGAAAAAGTTCGCGTCCAACACCATGTTCGTTTTTTGAAAGATCCGGAGATATGATTTTTCGCGCGTTAAATTTTGCTAAATCCTCCAAAAGGGTTAATTTACCCTCATGAGCATCAAGAAAAACAATATCACCATCCTGCAAACGTGCAATGGGGCCATTATCCACTGCTTCTGGTGTCACATGGAGAGCAGCAGGAATTTTTCCTGACGCTCCTGACATACGCCCATCGGTTATCAATGCTACCTTTTGACCGCGATCTTGTAAAACGCCTAAAATGGTCGTTAATTTATGAAGCTCTGGCATACCATTGGCTTTTGGTCCTTGATAGCGAATGACAGCGATAAAGTCTTTATTATGCAACACTCCAGATTTAAAAGATTTTTGTAGTTCCTCTTGATCATTAAAAACAAAGACTGGTGCTTTAATCTGCCAATACTCTGGTTTAACAGAGGAAACTTTTATAATAGCTGTTCCCAAATCTCCTGATAAAACACGAAGACCACCATCAAGCTGAAATGGCTTTCTCCACCCCGCTAACACCTTATGATCACCACTTTCCTTAAGAGCCGCTTCACGCACCACATGACCATCAGCAGAAAGCTTTGCTTCAATTGCATAAGCATTGAGATCTTTACCAAAAACCGTAGAAACATCTTCATGGACCAAGCCTGCCTCGATAAGCTCGCGAATAATAAATCCCATTCCCCCCGCAGCGTAAAAATGATTAATATCTGCTAAACCGTTAGGATAAATGCGCGCTAAAAGAGGCACAACGGATGAAATTTCTGCAATATCATGCCATGTCAATTTAATACCGCAAACAGCAGCCATAGCAATCAAATGAATCGCATGATTGGTAGAACCTCCTGTTGCATTTAATCCTACAATGGCATTCACAAAAGAACGCTCATCAATGATCATACCAAGTGGACTATAATGATCACCAAGATCTGTCATTTCAAGTACACGTTTCGTAGCTTCTTTTGTTAAAGCATCACGCAACGGTGTATTCGCATTAATAAAAGAAGCTCCAGGCATATGAAGCCCCATCATCTCCAGTATCACCTGATTAGAGTTAGCTGTTCCATAAAATGTACATGTTCCTGGCCCATGATAAGAACGTGCTTCTGATGCTAAAAGTGTTTGGCGATCTATTTTATTTTCCGCGTAAAGTTGACGTATCTTCGCTTTTTCATCATTACCTTGACCACTTGTCATGGGACCAGCTGCTATAAAAATTCCTGGTAAATGACCAAATGTTAGGGCACCAATCAATAAACCTGGCACAATTTTATCACACACCCCAAGATACAATGCTGCATCAAAGACATCGTGTGATAAGCTTATAGCTGTTGCCATTGCAATTACTTCACGCGAAAAAAGGGAAAGCTCCATCCCCGCATTTCCCTGCGTAACACCATCGCACATCGCGGGAACACCACCTGCAACCTGTGCAACACCACCAACCATACGGGCCGACTCTTTAATTAAGTGAGGAAATTTTTCAAAAGGTTGATGTGCTGAAAGTATATCGTTATATGCCGTGATAATGCCAATATTCCCAACGATATTTCCCTTCAAGCGCTCTTTATCTATTGCACCACAAGCAGCAAAGCTATGAGCCTGATTGGCACATCCTAAAAAACTCCGTTTGGGGCGATGAACTTGTGCTTTTGCAATACGATCTAAGTAAATTTCTCGTGTTGATTGAGACCGTTCATAAATCCTTCGTGTAACTGTGGCAATTGTCTTGGAAAGTGCCATATTTCTCTCCCCCTTTCATTGTTTCTTCCCCTCATTCATTGAGAGAGATTACGTTTTTATTCACCTTGTGTCGCATATTTTGATTCACTTATTTCATTTTCTGCAGGCGACCAATAAACCTGAACGAGATGAGGGGAATTACGCAAAATTGCCCGAATAGGCATTTCTGTTTCAGACCCGTCTTGACAAGCTTCCTCAAAACAATCGCGTTTCTGAAGACCCTCGAAATGGAGAATAATGCAACGAGATTGCATAATAACTGGCAAAGTTAGTGAGAGTCTTGGCTCAACAGCACTCTTAGCATGAAGGGGTAAAACAAGTGCTTGTGTTCGTAAATCAAGCGCTTGCTTTAAACGATCAGCATCAGGAAAAAAAGAAGCCGTATGTCCATCCTCCCCCATTCCTAAAACAACAACATCAAAGGGTTTAGGCAAAGTATTAACACGACTCGCCGCTGAAAAAGCAGCAAGTTCAGCAGTAATTGCTTTATGATAAAGCCCTACAAAACGTGCTTTTGCGGCAAAATTTTGTAACAAATGACACCGTACCATATGTTCATTTGAACGTTCATCGTGTGTAGGGACAAAACGTTCATCGACCAACGTGATAATAATCTTTTGCCAATCAATATCCGCTTTTGACAAATAATGAAAAAACAATTCTGGTGTTTTACCACCAGACACCGCTAAAACAGCTCTCTTGCGCTCAAGAACAGATACACTAAGCTCTGCTGCTACTCGATCTGCTAATGCCAAGGCTAAAGTCTGAGGGGTTTCAAAATCTAAACGGTCAATATTCATTCTATACATACTTATTGCTCTAAACTAAATTGTTCCATATACGCCCATCACGTTCCATGAGGCTCATCGAAGCAGACGGCCCCCATGAACCAGCGTTATAACTGTGAACAGGCTGTTTTATTTCTTCCCATCCCTCAATGATTGGATCAATCCAACGCCAAGCAGCCTCAACTTCATCACGACGCATAAACAGTGTTTGATCTCCACGAATAACATCCATTAATAAACGTTCATAAGCATCAGGATTACGTTCAGAAAATGCGGAAGCAAAACTCATGTCTAATGGAATGTGACGAAACCGCATACCGCCATAACTTGGATCCTTAATCATCAACCATTGTTTTACACCTTCATCAGGTTGGAGACGAATTACAAGCCGATTAGAAAAAATTTCATCTAAATCCACATTAAAAATATTATGAGGAATAGGTTTAAAAACCACAACAATTTCAGACATTCGCGTGAACATGCGCTTACCTGTTCGTAAATAAAAAGGCGTATTAGCCCAACGCCAGTTATCAATCTTAACCTTAAGTGCTACAAATGTTTCACTCTTACTCACTCTTCCCAGATCATCAAAATAAGACTCTACCGATATACCATTTGATAGACCAGAAAGATACTGCCCACGTACAGTATGCTGCCCTACATTATGGACATCAAGCGGTGTTAAAGAATGTAAAACTTTAAGTTTTTCATCGCGCACAGCATTAGCACTGTTGGTAAATGGTATTTCCATCGCAACCAAACAAAGTAATTGTAGCATATGGTTTTGAACCATATCGCGTAGAGCACCAGTGCTTTCATAATATTCTGTACGGCCCTCTAACCCTAAAGATTCAGCAACGGTTATTTGAACATGATCAATATAATTGGAGTTCCATAGCGGTTCATAAAGTGTATTAACAAACCGCAATGCCATTAAATTTTGAACAGTTTCCTTCCCAAGATAATGATCAATACGAAAGATCTGCTCTTCATTAAAGGCACTTGCAAATACATCATTAAGTGAAACCGCTGTTTTTACATCGCAACCAATTGGTTTTTCAATGATAATCCGTGTTTGTGGTGTCACCAAATCATTTTTTTCCAACTTCATCGCAATATCAGCAAAAAGTGACGAACCAACAGCCAAATAAAAAGCTCGAATATCCGCTGAATCTTGTGACAGAAGGAGGGCTAAATCCTCCCACCCGCGATTTGAGGTCACATCAACAGAAACGAAAGTTAAACGTGCAAGAAAACGATTGAGTTCTGTTGAATTGAGATCTTTTGGATGGATATGTTTTTCTAAAGAAATGCGGACAAAATTTTGATATTCTTCACGACTTAAGGAAGTGCGCGAAACCCCAATAATACGTGTTGGCTCACTGAATTGCCCAGCACACTGACAATGATACAAAGCCGGCAAAAGCTTGCGCAACGCCAGATCACCATTGCCACCAAAAACAATACAATCAAAGGAAGAAACTGGAATAATTTTACGCACCATGAACTTGTTTATTTTTCTATTCGATTATGAAATCCCATATCACTTATAAAAGCTTTCATCATTAAAGCAGACAGATACTAAATAAGCCATTAATTTTCTTCATTTCAAGCAATGTTTCCATTAAAGGCGATCCAATAAAGAAAACCAACGCATTGCTAAAAATATAAGCGGATAACGCAAAACTCTTCCTCCCGGAAAAGATGAAATCTTTAAGTCTTGGAAATAGGAAAAACGTTCATATTTTCCAGTTAACCATTCTGCGTATAATTTTCCCACGAAAGGAGCCAGCATAACGCCATGCCCTGAATAACCACCACAATAAGTCATCCTTGAAAAAATTTGGCGAACATAGGGCATGCGTTCAACTGTGATGGCAACCGTTGCTCCCCACCGATGGCTTAAATTGATAGAATGTAATTGAGGATAAATTTCAACAATTTGCCGTTTTATACGTTCATCTAAATTTAGAGGATGCTTATTATCATAACTTTCTACACCACCAAATAAGAGACGATTATCAATGCTTTTGCGAAAATAGCGAACCATAAAACGGGAATCATCAACCGATTCCCCCCCTATAAGAATTGAACTATGCTTTGGTAATGGGTCCGTTGCTCCAATATAAGAGCGAATAGAAACAATATTTTTTTCAATAAAACGCTCCAGACCAAGTTTATACCCATTTGTTGCAAGTAAAACATGCTCTGCTGTTACACTACCTTTTTCTGTTATTACTTTCCAATGTGCTCCCTTGCGCCTTACGGTCGTTACTTGTGACTTCTCATAAAGCTTAGCACCAGCATCTTGTGCTCTTTTTGCCAACCCAATAATCAATTTTAAGGGATTTATATGACCGGTATCCGCATCATAAATACCACCACAATAAAAAGTTGATCCAAGTCGCTCAAATGTTTCAGCCTTATCCATAAAAGTAAGCGCGTGATAGCCATAACGCTGCATCGCCTCAATATGCTGTTGATAAGAGAGAAGCTCACGCCTTTTATGAGTTACAGAAAGCTGTCCTCCTATCAAATCACAAGGACAATTAGGCATTGCGCATAAAGCTAAAATATCTCTTTTAGCTTCTTCTGCTAAATCAAATAGAGCCTTACTTCGCTCAAAACCATACTTTTTTTCTAATGTTTCTACCCATTGCCGTTGCCCTGTTCCCAGCTGTCCACCATTGCGCCCTGAAGCACCATCACCAAAACGTGATGCTTCAAATAAAACAACATCTACTCCAGCCTTGGCTAAATGATAAGCAGCCGAAAGACCCGTAAATCCGCCTCCAATAATGACCACATCACACTGTCTGTTTTCACAAAAAGAAGGATAAGAGGGACGTTCTCTTAAAGCATCTTCATACCAAGAAATTCCTGGAGAAATTGAATTATAATCAATCATCGTCATAAAATTTAAACATTCAGCAGGAGATATTCACGCTCCCACGGACTGATTACTTCCATAAAAGTTTCAAACTCTTGTCGTTTGATTGCAGCATAAGTACTGACAAACACATCCCCTAAAATAGCACGTATCACTGTATCTTGTTCAAACAAATTGACTGCCTCAATGAGCCCACGCGGTAACTCAATATTATCAGCGTTTACATTATTTATCGCTGGCTCATCCGGCTCAATTTTTTGTTGCAAACCAATAAGACCACACGCTAAAGAAGCCGCAAGGGCTAAATAAGGATTCGCATCTGATGAAGGAAGCCTATTCTCAACACGTCGCGCTTGAGGAGCAGAACGGGGAACTCGAAAAGCTGTAGTACGATTATCATATCCCCACCGCAAATTAACAGGAGCCGAATTATCAGGGACAAGACGTCGATAAGAATTCACATAAGGCGCAAGCATCACAAGTACGCCTGGCATATGTTTTTGCAATCCACCAATAAAATGGCGAAAACAGATACTTTCTTCACCATTTTCCTGTGTAAAAATATTCATGCCGGTTTTCTTATCAACAACCGATTGGTGAATATGCATAGCAGAACCCGGCTGCCCTTGAATGGGTTTTGCCATAAAAGTTGCATACATATTATGTTTTAGTGCTGCTTCACGAATTGTTCGTTTAAACATAAAAACTTGATCCGCTAATTCAATAGGATCACCATGACGTAAATTGATTTCAAACTGTCCTGCTCCTTCTTCATGAATGAGGGTATCAATTTCCAATCCTTGTGCCTCTGAAAATTGATAAATATCATCAATCAAATCATCGAATTCATTAACACCAGCAATGGAATACCCCTGTCCACCACCAATTGAACGCCCAGAACGACCAACCGGTGGAACTAACGGATAATCAGGATCGGGATTTTTTTGTACCAAATAAAACTCAATTTCTGGTGCCACAACAGGGCTTAAACCCATTTTTGTGTAAAAATGAACCACCGTTCGTAAAACATTGCGTGGTGTATAATCCACAACCTGACCATTTTGATACACAAGATCACAAATCACCTGTGCCGTAGGAGCATCTTCCCATGGCACAATGCTTAACGTAGAAAGATCAGGCTCAAGGCGTAAATCACCATCTGCTTTAGGATATTCAAAACCATGACCATCTTCAGGATAATCCCCTGAAATTGTTGCCATAAAAACTGCTGAAGGCAATGCCAATGATGTTTCCGATGTAAATTTTTTAGAAAGCATCATCTTGCCCCGTGGTACCCCTGCTTGATCAGGCGTAATACATTCAATATCCTCTACCTTACGAAAAGCAAGCCATTGTGAAACTTGTTCCCAATTGCGCACACCACGTAAACTTTTGAGAAAACGAGAGACAGGTTTAAAATTCTTACTTTTCGTTTGTTTACCATTTTTTACAGCCATAACATACCAACTTTAAAAACAATCAAGTCCTATTCTTATTGTATCAGCCCATGCATAAACGACACGAAAAAAATTTATCAACTGATATTTTTGAAGAATACTATAAGATCTATCAAGGTAAAAGAACTTTACGCTCAAAAAGCTATCCTATCACCATAGTGAAAAAATTGATATTGCACCCGATACATCGATGCGAACCTTCTCCTTATATAAAACAGCGAGAAATACCATATTGTACGTAACCTAATTCCGATTCAAATAATCATATATAAGCAAACATTGACGAGAATAATAAAGGCGAGATATTTAATTTCCTTTTGGTTGTAGCAATGCTTCATATTAAAAGAAAAGAAACTTTTCTTTTAATATGAAGCAAGTTTTGTAACTCTATTGTTATCCACATAGAAGTAAACACCCTAGGATGGTGAGTAACCTTTACAGCTAGTGCTTACAAACACTCACCCCGCCATAATATGCGTAAATGTATTTTCAGGATAAGTCATACGCCCAGCATTTCCGACATGAAACTTAACCATCGTCTGCATAACAGAGCTATCAACCTTGTTCTGAGTGGATGGTACAGACTCTGCACTTATATCAATTCCCACCGCTTGACATTGCACTTCGCACACAATATTTAGAGCTGAGAATCCAGTAGAGCATACCAAATCCAATAGATAGGATTTTTTGCTAATTGCGCCATGCGTGATCCAACATTTGATAGTCTCCAGCCCACTAGGAGGTGTGTTATTTATATCTAAAAAGCCAAAAAATCAGGATATGAGAACACAATAATATCAATTTCCTTTTAACTAACGTCCTTTATCGTCGATCTTCCACCATCGTAAAATCTATTTTGTATCAGTTGCTTTCACATACTTTGACTTATGATCTCGTGATACTGGGCAGACTAAGTACACATCCCCAGAGCCCAGATTATAATTAAGTTCGTACCATTCTGCTCTTTTATAGAGCTAATATTTGAAAATAAATAACCATAATCTTTAGATATAATACGCCTAGGTTCAATAATTACCGTAAGCTTATGTAAATCACAACCCAATTGTGATAATGCCTCATAAATTTTACGAGGGTATTCGTCATTGACCGTCACGGCATCGCAAAACGCTGTGGAAGTCGGATATCCTCCGCCTAGACTGATAAAACTTTTTTGATCCTTCAATGCGTAAATATCCTTTCCAGCCTTAGTTAAGGTGGATACTATTAACTCAGTCGAATTCAAATTAGAGCCCACATGCAAAGGCACCCCATTAAGCCTAATCCTATTGGATTCTAGCAAAGATAATGCGGCACGTAACTTCGCCGCAGTCATACCAAAACACGATCTATCCCCGTTTGCCAGTACATGGCACAATCTCAATGAGATTTTAGGTAATATATCAAAATGGCGTGCAAGAGTGATGATGTCATGTAATTCGATAATATTATCACACTGGATATTTATATGTTTTCTAATAGGATAATTCTATCTCTTCTCGAAGTTTTACAGGGATATAAAAAATGTATCTCTACCTTTAAAACCATCTTTTTGCGCTAATGATATTTCATAACCAGACGCAAATTCCAAGTCCTAACAACATAACAATGATGCCCCGCACATCCATTAAAATACCCTGCTTTTTCTCGCTCTAGGCATTCATAGCCGGACCACGTAAAACAGGATACCAATTACAATATCAGACCATAAGGCTGAAAGAGAAAGTTTTTTTATATTTTTATCTTTACATTGCCTCTTAAACAAGCTGGCCTGTTCATATAAGAAGTTATATGTATAATACATATAACTTCTACAAAAGGAGGATTCATTATGTTCCGTGAAAATCTTTGGTAATACACTCGGGTGATTGGGTCACCAGTCGCCCGTCAATAATATAGTGCGAGTTAAGAAATTGGGGGAGGTAAGCTATGCAACTCGTGGATCATCCTTTTGTGAAGTTCGATCAACTCAAGCCGATTTACAACTTCACATATCCGTTATTTCGCACTATTTCAAATGAATTTTACGATTACCTAGACTTTAATAAACTAGCGCACAGTAAGCAGATTCCACAAGCGCGTACCATTTCTCTTTATTTGCATATTCCCTTTTGCGAAACCATCTGTTCCTTCTGTCCCTTTCAGAAAGGGGCCTACAAGCACGTTAAACAAATCGAATCTTATATTTCAGCGCTTACCACAGAGATCAGAAACAAAGGAAATTTCATTCGCTCGCTTAGAGGTCCCATCCGCAGCATCTATATAGGGGGTGGCACACCGTCGCTTTTGTCCGCAGATAATATCCGACACATCGGAAAAGTATTGCATGCCGAATTTGAGCTCTCTTCCTTAGCCGAATTTACACTGGAAAGCGAACCGAAGAGCGTCACACGTGATAAACTTTATGCTGCCCGTGAGATCGGCGTTAACCGGATCAGCTTCGGTATACAGAGTTTCATTGAGCGTTTCCGATCATTGTTTAACCTCACCTCAACACGTGAACAAATCAACAATACCGTGGCTTGGTCACAAGAGATAATTGGACATGTCGGTTTCGACCTACTATATGGCATACACAGCCAGCAAGCCGAAGAACTATTATACGATTTGAAGCAAGCCAGCGAGCTTCACCCTGAAACCATCAACCTCTATGCAATTAACAATCTGGCTATCACGTCGCAACTGCATAAGTCTTACGCACAAAAAGGGCTGAAACCGTCCAGCCTACAACATCGACAGATGCTTCGATTATTTAGCGACATCGTTATGCGCAGCTGCGGCTATGCGCCGTGTAATGGGCATTCCTATATCAAAATTTCCAATAACACTCCTCTAACGCTCGCTAAAACGAGTTCAGCTAATTATTTCCGCTATCACAAATATTTGCATGGTTATCATGATGATTATGTGGTTGGCTTTGGGGTGTCAGCACAGTCGATTCTTGGCTCACTCGTCACTCGCGCCAATCCCAGTCGAAGCGGATACATTACCGACATACAACTTAAAGGCAAATCAAAAGTGTACTACAATTGGGTATCAGCGGAGCAACAAGCCTCCAAGGCTTTGTGTATGCGGCTACCTTATAACGGCTACGCCAAAAAAGAAAGAATTGACTGGACCGCACTTCCCTCTTTCGTATACAATAACCTACAGCAACTTATAGGTGCAGGTCTCATCGCAGAAAGTGATAACGATCTCCAGCTGACTCAGCGTGGTTGGCAATGGTATTCCAACCTTATGTATTTTCTTCTCCCTCAGGAAGACAGGAATATCTTGGACGACTATGTCGCAAACATGCTGAATACAACCGCCGTACTTGATGGACCAGCGGAAATCTGTGTGGCATCTTAAGGAGAACAGAATGTTCACGCTTTTTGCCAACAAGAACATACGCTATTTTTGCCTCACCGTTAGTCTGCTCGCCTTACTCAGCGGTGCTTTGCGCACTGCCATCCCGCTATTAGCAAGACAATCTGGATATGGCGTAGTTGGAGTAAGTTGGGCGCAAGGTCTCTTCTCATTAGCGTGGCCAATTTTCGGCATCCTTGCAGGCGTTTTACTTGATCGCTGCGACAAAATAAAACTTGCCACCTCAGCTCTCTTCATCTTCATGCTACTGCATATTGTCCTGTTCATACTGCTCATGATACAGATTACTCCAGCCGAACAAATTTTCTTCTATGCAACCATTGCTGGATTCATCGTCGTTTCTGCCGAAGCTTATATAATGACGATTCCACCACTTATCATGGAGGGAGAGCGATTGATGACCTTCTACTCAATTGTCTTGTTTTTAGATTTCGGGGTCTCCTATTTTCTTGCCCCTGTCATAACAAGCAGCATTTTAGCGCATAGCACACTGCTATTTCTCGGCCTGTTAATCGTGCTTTTTATCGCATTGATTTTTACCGCTCGCCATGCTGTTCCGACATCGCCAACACCTGATAAAGAAAACATCACTTTCCGTTATATCATTGCCGGCTTTCATTTCATTTTTTCAAATCGGCATCTTACCTCCCTTACATTACTCACATTCTTTCTATCGGTGGTATTTGGAGCATTCCTAACCTCGTTCATCTTCTTCGTTACCGACGGTCGGTATCTGGGCCTACATAGCAGCCAATATGGCGTGATGTTTGCAGCCTACGCGCTTGGAACAATGGCAGGTGCCCTATTTGCACCGCGTATACGTTATGCACCGGTGCGCCTAGCTGTTCTCACTGACGGTTTAGGAACGGTTGTCTTACTGCTGGTTCCAGCCTTTTCAAAAAGTGCTGTCGTCGTATGGGGCGTCACCTTTATCGCTGGCGTTGGAGCAAGCTTATGGTTTATTGGTGTTACCGCCTTCAGGCAGCGCCTCACACCAAAGCAACTTCTCGGGCGAGCTAATTCTGCTTTTCGAGTGATAGGCTATGCTGGAACGCCGGTCGGAAGCTTTTTGGTCGGCGTCCTTGGTTCTTTTATATCATTGCAGTTTGCTGCCACCTTTATCGCTGGGCTCCTATTGGTGGCTATCGCGATAACGCTTCCTTTTCTTTGGCAGGCTGATCATATAAACACACCCAATCCTGCCACGAGGTAACAGCTGCTTTTTAAAAAAGACACGGTCAAAAAAGGCACACATACCCTATTACGCAATCGATTGATCTGTTCTTTGGACGAGAAAATTATCACCATAGTGGCTGATAGAGCCAGCGGCACTATAGAAGCAGCCAAACAAGCGCTAAAGACAAAACAGCCCCTTTACGTTGCATTGGGCGATGATCCAACGCCTATATGAAAGATGCAGAGAGCTTATAGCGTACGAAGTGCAATTCTTAACCAAAAACTCCGCCCTAGCAATACCCACTTATACTCCAGTTAATCCGTTACCCGCTGGACATCAAATGCCTCACCCCTTTACTGCTCCTCAAAATACATTTTGCTGCACTTACGCGCCGTATTCTTCCTTTGTAATCAAAAGAGCAGCCCTCCTTTCCTAGTTTAGGATCTTTGCCTACACAACGCAGCAACAGATGCGACCATATATGCAATCACGCCTTAGGGCCTGCATAGTAGAAAGCTTAGTTCGAGAGATTCATAAAGCCTATATCCCAATAAATTTTCCACCCAATCCACCTTTTAAAAGGGCGGCTTTATATAAACCGTTAGAGCAAGCTATGAAATCCTTAGGTGTATTAGAAATAATTGGCGGTTTTACCTCAGACCAATGTTGATTGACTTTTACTCGTGCATATACGCAAGCGGTGCTACTCTTTTCTCAGATAGAAAGGACATAACCGTTACCATCTGACCTATTATTGTTTGAAAATAAAGAAAAAGTATCAGTGTGACTAATGATATTGAAGAGCTATCTCATTATGTGGCTGTACTTAATTACGGCATTGGGAAGCTAGTCACGTAATCACCCCCTTCTGCGCGCGCCTTCTGCATGATATTCATAAGATTTTATTACGCGGTAAACGCGGTACGTCCAAAAGCCTTGGCGAATTTCGCAAAGCACAAAATTAGCTTGGCGGTACGCAACTAAAGACAGCGTCATTCGTGCCGCCCACTCTTACCACAGCCCCCCTACTCTCTCTACTACCATCCCCCGCTTAGAATCGCGCCAACTCATCACCGGTGCCTCGTTAAACACCACACCAGTCTCAAGAGCGGTAAAATGCGCCTTGCCGCATTTAATCTTCAGCATTTCTTTAAGGCGCAAATCAAACTCGCTATTCGTTCCTTTTGTTTCCAGTACAAAATAAAGCTTTTGTGCGCCATCTCACTCTAAAAAAACATCCAATCAGGCGTATAAGAACCAATGGGAGTGGCTATTTTAAAACTTCTTGGCAGTTTAAAAAACAATCTTACATCAGAGTCATTATCGAGATTTTGCGCAAACTCTTTCTCAATACGGCTCTCACAAATCACATGATCATAAAGACTTTTCTCATTGACCACCGTCAGCTCTATGATCGCCTTTTCCGACCTAATTTTACAGATGTGGAATCAATCTTATTGTGATGCGCACATCCAGAGATTATTTTATCCTCTGCATTAGAACCAAAAACATGAACAATACGCAGAGGCTTCGGTAAGAAGGCCAACCGCTCAATCTCAATCTACACAAAAATACATGTGCAGGCGAATGCCCTCCATAATATGCAATATTTCAAGCCCGTCCATAGTGGTACCCTTTTTAAAAATTGTGTCTATGGCTTATAATAATCTCCAAAATATACATTTAGCCCTTGTCTGAAATAGCTCAATTTTGGATTGATGAGAATAAAAACGCGCTGCGATAATCACGTTGTTCAGCCCTCATGACCGGCAAAAGGGCGCCAATATTCCTGTACTACCAACGACTAACTAACGGTATTTCTTATCATTTTTGATCATATCCTCCACCCTTATTATTTAAAAATTTATACATTTCATCAACAAGATGTGCGCAGCGAGCCCGTACATCTTCACTGTTCAATCTCCATGTACGGCCTGCATTCTCAGACACAAAATCATCTTTAGCCGAAGCAACTTGATATTGCAGAGCTTGTCTATAAAGCGTATGCACAACTGGTACCAAATATTTACATGACAGTAGCGCATTTTTTGCTGTACTGCCATGAGAGCCCAAAAAGCATCACAATCTAAATTATCAAAAGCGTTCTTCAAAGTCTCTGAATAAGACCTGTGATAAACAGGGCTTGCAAGAATAACATCGTCAGCGTCTGCGATTGTTTTGACAAATGTATACACTTTAGCATCGCAATGGTAATAACTTATAAAAACAATAACTTTTTTAAATGACTCCTCAACGGCGTATGAATATAAGCACGTTTTTCTCGTCATTTTTTAAGGTATTAAACTCTTCCAATCTACCGAACTTACTCTTAAATTGTAGCCGAATGATTTTAATAAACCTATATTATTTTAAAAACTCAATAAATAATATTGAGACTACAATCAAAGACACTTCTTTTCAATATTAAGCAAGTTTTGTAACCTATATTGTTATCTCCATAGAAGTAAAACAGCCTCTATGGACGATGAGTAGCTAAGCCTTCACAGCTAGTGCTTTACAAGCGCTTTTATAACACTCACTCTGCCCCAAACATAGGATTGCATTTTATTAAATAACCCACGCGCATATAATTAAAGATAGAAACGATTAAGCTTGCACCAATCATGCCAAACCAATAGCCAATAAAGCCATATTCAAAAAAATGCGCCATTAGCGCTCCCCCAAATAGGCCTAACCCCCAATAACTTATTGCTACAACAATTGTTGACCAAAACGTATCAAGCAAGCCCACAAGTATGCCATTGAGCATAGCACCTAAAGTGCCAAAAGCAAAAGACAATAAGATGAACGGAAGCAACTTCCAAGAGAAAACAACAACGCGTTCTGAAGAAATATTAAAGATGGTTGTAAGGATGAATCCATAAGAGAGATAAACAATCCCTGATAAAAACAAGACATAAGTTACAGCAAAAACAGTGACATTCATACGCAATTGTTTTAGAGCCATATTATTCCTATCTGCTCTATACCACGCTGCTATTGTTGCGGCTGCGCTGGAAATCCCCAAAGCCACCACAGAAATAAGCATATCGAGACGCATCCCTATCGTATGCGCGGCCAAAGATTCGACCCCATAAACCGTAATCATAAATGCAATGACCGAAGGAAAGCCCTCCGCAATAAGAATACGTATACCAATGGGTAGCCCTACTCGCAGCAATTTTATTATTCGTGAAATCTCTAACTTTTGTCTCAAATAATTAAAGCGAAAAGAATGAAAAGCAGAATTGCGGGACAAAATTATTGCTGCTGCAATAACAATCAAAATACGGATCAAACTGCTCGCAATTCCTGCACCAAAGACACCTAATCCGCTTATAGAACCTATACCAAAAATAAGCGGCCAAGAGATAAGAAAATTCACAAGGATAGCCGCAAGCATAACCCAGGTTAACGGCTTTGGATTACCAATTGCTGACAGTAATCCCCGGCTATTCACATAAAGATAAAAAAACACCACCCCTATAGCAGCACCACTATTATATTCCTGCGCTATATTGGCAATTGTCCCATCTTGGCCGAGAAAACACAAAATATTCCTCGTGTTGAGTAAAATGATCGCACTCACCGTTCCAATCAAAAGGGAAAGCCCTATTCCTTGATCAAACCATGCCTTTAATGCATATCTATCTTGTCTACGAAAACTTTCCGCAAGTTTTGGTGCAACCGCGGTAATAATACCTAGCCCAAACAACATAACAAAACTAAATATACTCAGAGCTAACATTGTACCACTCAAGGCTTGCACGCCTAAATGCGCTACAAGCGCTGCTTCTGTGAAGGAAATCATCATCTGAGAGATAAACCCAACAGCCAGTGGCATGCCAAGAGATAGCAATTGCTTCATCACAACAAACATTGTGAATACCCTTCCATATTGAAAAGTGTATGAAGCTCGGATCTTTTAAACAAAACAATTGATTTGTTCCGTAAAATCTTTCCATCGCAAGTCTTGTGTAAAAGATGCATAATGAGAACGCATTAAGGTAAGAGGAGAAGCGCAATGCGCCTTATTGTTTTTTTTGGAATGCCATGCGTTTTTTGTACAACATTATACCCCCAAGCAGTTACAGTCGGTGATACAATACTCTTAGCAAGCGTTTGTTCGTCTTGCACATCCATTTTCAGTATTTTCAATAAAATTTTTTGGTACGGTTGGTGGGATTTGAACCTACGACCTCTGGTGCCACAAACCAGCGCTCTAACCAACTGAGCTACAACCGCATAAAAAGAAAATGTATCATAAATGTTCACGATTTCGTAAACATTTATTCTTATGCTTATGTGACATAAGGAAAATCAACAAAGTTTGCAAGCCCCTTTAAAAAAATCTCGCAATTTTTTGTGAAGAAAAAAGCGTTTTTTACAAAGGAAATTTTGCCCAATGCTCAAGACTATGATCACGATAGCCTTTTATGTTATCAACGCCATCTTGTTGCATCATCTGCAAAATCTCTTGCAGAATAGTTATGACAAGATCTGGACCTTCATAAACCATCCCACTGTATAATTGAATCAAATCTGCACCAGCTTTTACTTTTTCCAAAGCAGTCTGTGCATCCTTTACACCGCCAACGCCAATGATTGCAATCTCCTTCCCTAATTTTTGACGCATTTTTGCAAGCATAATAGTAGAACGCTCAAAGAGTGGACGTCCAGAAAGCCCACCCTCTTCATTACGGAAGTGACTATTACTAAGACCTTGGCGTGAAAGAGTTGTGTTAGAAACAATCAGCCCATCAAAATCAGAAAGTTTTATTTCTTCAGCAACATCATCTAATTCTTTCTCTGATAAATCGGGAGCAATTTTTAAAAAAATGGGAATGGAGAATCCGTGCTTGTTCTCTTGCTCATTTCGCTCTTGCGAAATTGCACTCAACAAAAGATGCAAACTGTCACGGGCCTGTAAATCACGTAAACCTGGTGTATTAGGAGAAGAAATATTAACCGTAAAATAATCAGCAACATCATAAAAATGAGCAATACCAACAGTATAATCATCAATCTTATCGACCGTATCCTTATTGGCTCCAATGTTGACTCCTATAACACCAGTTTTTTTACACGCACGCAATCTATTGTAAACAACTTGATGTCCATCATTATTAAAGCCCATTCTATTAATAATCGCTTCATCTTCTTTTAAACGAAAAAGCCGTGGTTTAGGATTTCCAATCTGAGGGTTTGGTGTCACTGTCCCAATTTCAGTAAAACCAAATCCTAACCGAAAAATACCATCTACAACCTCTGCATTTTTATCAAACCCCGCTGCAAGACCAATAAAATTTTCAAACTCAAGACCAGCAACAGTTACACACAAACGTTTATCGACAACCTTTTGACAACCATTTAATCCACTTTTCAGCCCGAGAATCGCTAAACCGTGTGCTTGCTCTGGATCCAACATAAATAAGGCAGAACGGCCAATACAACGAAAAAAACTCATCAATCCTTCTCCACAACATAAAAATGATCCATCGCACCTCACCTATATCTTTTAACACAAAAGATTACTAATCAAAGAGAGCATATTATCCAAATAATACTGCTCTCTTCTATAAGAAACTTCAGCATAAAAATCCATTAATAACCATACACATTTATATTGATGCATACCGTGTAAAAACTTTTTATTCTTTAAAAAACGTTTCTCTTTTTCGACATTTTTTAAAGATTAAAATATGAATCCTAATCTTATAAAATTCAGCATGAATTGGAACATCAATGGCTCTTACCATAGTCATGGTTTTATGACGCCTTATGCAGGCACGCTCATAATTTTCTTAAAAATGCAGGCAAATTATCTCTATTCCCAAAGTTCCTTTGTGTAATATTGTTTTCAATAGAAACAAAGCTTGTTCTATAAAGCTATTTTTTCCTAGCATTTATAGGATACATGGTTCATAAAATCATCTAAATTCATACTATTGTTGCACTATTTATGAGCAACAGAATGTTCAATCAATTTGTACTCTATTGATAATCTGCGTTGTTTTCTTTACCATTTCTGATGTATTAAATACAATTTTGCATCTATTAAGTGCTCTGCCTAACATATATTTTAAGTAATGACAGTTGATTATTGAACTCAAACATTATACCAACGACTTCCAAACCAAAATGATCTTGCAAACCCTAGAGCTCTGCTATTTATAAACTGATACAATCTTCCAGCAGATGAAATGTGTTTCTTCCATCCGAATTATCGCCATTTTAGCTCATGTAACCCAATACAAATAGCTTTTAGATAAGCCATAATGCCCTCCTAATTGCTATTATCGCTTACTAAATTAAGAGGAATTAAATTATAAGTTTTACTCCTGTCTCATCTATCTATTTCTTCTATCAGTGCTGAAATATATTTTTTATTCCTAAATTCTCTTTTTATGACAAAATGTTATGCTAATATATGCACTTCATTTGAAAAGCTTTCTGATAGCTCAACTTTCAACACTACTCATTTTGTAGTATTGTGTAAAAATCTCTCTTTTTAATGTTATCATAAAGATCTTGAGGAAATTATATAAATTAAGCTACAGTTTTCTACTTTCTGTTGAAAAAGCAGATATAGTTTTTATCAAAAAAGCTTTTTTCTAGGAAATATTCTATGTACATTCAAATAGAGCCCTAAAGCTCTTTATTAAACCTTATAAAGTTCTTTGAAAATAATATTAATATCGTAATATAATCCTAAAAATAAAATCTGCCCTTTCCTTTTTCATCAAAAGCGGTAAGTAAATTACCGTATATCGCTTATATAAAGGGGAAAACGCAATGCTTAAAGAATTCAAAGAATTTGCCCTAAAAGGTAATATGATTGATCTTGCTATCGGTGTGATTATAGGGGGTGCTTTTGGTAGCTTGGTCAACTCAATTGTCAATGATATTTTTATGCCAATCATTGGGCTGATTACAGGTGGGATTGATTTTTCTAATATGTTTATTCAACTTGCTGGCGAAAAACAAGCAACATTGAGTGCCGCCAAAGCAGCTGGAGCAACCATTAGCTATGGACACTTTATTACTTTACTTATCAATTTTCTCATTATTGCTTGGGTTCTTTTTTTATTCGTTAAGGCTATGAATAAAATTCGTAGAAAAGAAGAAGAAAGCCCCAAAAAAACGTCTTCAGAAGAACAACTTTTAACAGAAATTAGAGATCTTTTGGCTAAGAAAAAATAATTTTATGCCAGATTTACATCATGGAACACGAGGAAAAAACATTTCCACAGTTGTTCCATGATTGGGTTTTGAGAACAGTAAAAATTGTCCTCCTCTTTCTTCCACCATTGCTTTACACATTGGGAGGCCTAAACCTGTTCCCATAAAAGCGCTATCACCAGATCGTCCATCTTTGCGCTCTACTTGACCATAAGGTTGCAGTGCCTGTATAATCTCTTCTTCGTTCATCCCTATACCATTATCACTCACTGAAATTTTTACACGTTCTTTTCTATAAGAAACGTGAACAATAATCTGTCCACCCAAAGGTGTAAAACGAATAGCATTGGAAAGAAGATTCCATATAATCTGGCGAAACACTTGTTGTGATACAGGAATAAATGGAACGTGAGGTGGAGCAACAATACGCATGATAATGCCATTCTGATTGGCTTGAGTTTCAAGAAAAGCTATCGTCGCACGTAAACAAGATATTACATCAAATGTTTCAGAAATAAGGGAAGAATCAATCTGGTTATCGGAACCAGAATAATTTATCTTGGAGCACTCTAGTAATTGATTAATAAGCAATAATATATGTTTTCCAGAGGAAATAATATCGCGTAAATATCCATGATAGCGCTCATTTTCTATCGAACCAAAACGGCCTTCTCTCATAATTTCTGCAAAACCAATAAGAGCATTCAAAGGTGTTCGTATTTCATGAACAACTCCAACGATTTTATCCTCTTCTGCTTTTTTTTCTCCTGATGGAACTGTTTGTGTCCTATCACGCAACATAACAGCATAATTGCCTTGCTTTGCCAAAAATACAATCGTTATCAAAACGGTTATATTTTTATGATTTTTTGTCATTAAATCAGCGGTTTCACTGCGATTTAAAACCTGATTTTTTCCCTCCATACGGATTGATTTAAAATACTTTTCAACCAAAAGTCGGCTTTGCAAAGTAAATAATGAAGAGAATGGTTGTCCTCGTAGTTCATTTATTTCATAACCCATTAATGCTAAGGCTGCCCTACTCGCTGATTGAACAAAGCCCTCTTCATCCAACCATAAAACACCATTTGTTGCTGTATCCAACAATGATAAAACTGCAGCGGGCTCTTTTACGAGAGCTTGTTCTATAGCATTTACCGGCAATGTTTGTGCATATGGTAACTGAATAGCTGTTTCTTCAACTAAATTTTCTTCTTTTACCGATGAATTCAATTCATCACGCAATTGCTCTGCAATTTCACGAAAAGCTGAGCGTTCTATCTCCGTAAGACATGGCATTTCTGTTTCTAGCTTTTCATTTCTTTTTTCTTGGACTTTTTTTTGTATTTTTAAAACACCAAAGCCACGAAACCCCTTAAGCTGCTTTTTAACATCAAAAATTGGCAAAGCTGACAATTCAACATCAAGCCATTGTAAGCAACCATCAACAGGCCATTGAACAATCTCTTTACTCCAAGGCATAGCCGCTTCAATAAAACGACTGAGAACCAGATATCGATCATCATTAAATTGATGAGCAAGCTCATGAAAACTACACCCTAAAATAGAAGAAGAGAGAGGACCAACAACTTCAGCTAGCTCTTTTGAGACTTCACAAAACAAACCATTGTGATCGATTTCCCACGTAAAAGGCCGTGGCAAAAGCTCTGGTGTAAAACGAAAAGCTTCTTGCTGACATTTTAATTCATTTGTATTTAACTTTAACTCATCTGCTTTTAATGGCATAACTAAAACTAAAAAGTGTTGAATTTTCTCTCAAATGAATAATGCTAATTTGTTTACAATTATCTATTCTGGTTAAAATAACTTGATATCTCATATCAATTGTCTGTAGCAAAATTTTGACTGTTTCATCAACAAAACAAGAATAAAAAGAAGCTTCCAGCTCTTGTTGCTTATTCACCCATTATTGTAATAAATCTTGTTACAATAATGGTAACATCTCCCTCGCATAAATAGTACTCAAAAAGAATACACTTATTTTACGCATTCATGCGCCTGTTTTGAAAAGATATCTCTCAAGATCCGCAAGCTTATTTTACGACAGTATCCGTAAATGGTGTAATGTAAAGGTCCCTATAGAGGATATCAAGGCATTGTGCACTACCATTTTTATGCTTATAAAAGAGCTTGTTAGCACCATCATTATACTAATTTCAGCCCCTAATGTTACCAATAGTTCTCGGCATTTGAAGGCGTTCATAAGAAGCCTTTTTATTTTTTAACTTTTTTACTCGTACATTATTATGATACGCAAGAAAATGTTTTTAATTGTTTCAACAGAAACAGATTTGAAATGAGAAAATCTTACAATGTTTGAGACTTTTATTCACTGTGAATAATGATAAATTACTATAAATCAATATACTGCATTATAAAAATCTCTTTTTCAAATAAAGCTTCTCGTAAGAACATCTTTCTTGAGCCAATAATATCAAATGATAATAAATTCAGCGTGACGCTTTAAAGTATCCTATGCAACAGAACTTGCATATTGGGCATTTTTCTTATGATGCTCTCAATAATCTCCCAAAGATCTTTCTTTCATTAGAATCGCTACAAAAGAAAAAACAAAAAATATGCCACCGCACTATTTTATTAAAAAATTTCTCTGTAAAAAAGAGAACACAAATCATCTGTCCTCATATAAAGATTTGTTTAATTTCTTTATATTCCAGATCATTTAGAAATGTTAAAAATATCTCATAATCTCCTTTGATATCAGCTTGTTTACCTTATCAGAAGTCTTAATACAAAAGATCGCTTTTTCTTTATTACTCTCCATTTAAATTTTTAATATTATATAAAAAATAAAACAAGCACATTTAAATAATGACTGTCAGATATTTAAAAAATTGCATATTTTTAAATGTGTTTGTTTATTTTCCTTCATTGAGTAGAATTTCACGTTTTCCAACATGATTAGCGGCTCCAACAATGCCTTTTTCTTCCATCCGCTCGACGAGAGAAGCTGCTTTATTATAGCCGATTGAAAGTCGGCGCTGAATATAAGATGTTGAACATTTTTTATCACGCATAACAATTTTTACAGCTTGGTTATAAAGTTCCTCACCCTCTTCATCAAAATTTTCTTCCTCAGAATTTCCAGCAGCTGAATCAGCAGAAGTATCCTCTTTGTTATCGTCTTCATTATCTGTTACCGTTGCTAAATAATCAGGTTTACCTTGCATTTTTAGATGTGCAACGATGGATTCAACTTCTTCATCAGAAACAAAAGGTCCATGAACGCGCACAATGCGTCCACCACCAGCCATATGAAGCATATCCCCCTGACCTAAAAGCGTTTCAGCACCTTGTTCACCCAAGATCGTACGACTATCAATTTTTGATGTTACTTGAAAAGAAATGCGGGTAGGAAAGTTCGCTTTAATTGTACCTGTGATAACATCAACAGAAGGACGTTGCGTTGCCATAATAAGATGAATACCTGCCGCACGCGCCATTTGCGCTAAGCGCTGAATGGCATTCTCTATCTCTTTCCCTGCCACCATCATAAGATCAGCCATCTCATCAACAATCACAACAATATAAGGAAGCTGCGTGAGATCCATGGCTTCTTCATGATAAAGCATTTCCCCTGTTTCCTTATCAAAACCCGACTGAACAGTACACATGATCGTTTCGCCTTTTTGAGCGGCAAGTGCAACGCGTGCATTAAAACCATCAATATTACGCACACCCAACTTAGCCATTTTGCGATAACGCTCTTCCATTTCACGAACCGCCCATTTTAAAGCTGTTACTGCTTTTTTGGGATCTGTGACAACGGGTGTTAAAAGATGTGGAATGCCATCATAAACAGAGAGCTCTAACATTTTAGGATCAACCATGATCAAACGACACTGCTTTGGTGTCATACGATAAAGAATCGACAAAATCATTGTATTAATTGCAACAGACTTGCCTGATCCTGTTGTTCCTGCAACCAATAAATGAGGCATTTTTGCTAATTCTGCAATGACCGGTTCACCATTAATCCCCTTCCCCAAAGCAAGAGCAAGTTTAAATTCACTTTCACGAAAAGAACGTGTTTGGATTAATTCCCGTAAATAAACGGTTTCACGAACCGCATTGGGTAACTCAATCCCGATAACATTCCGTCCAGGAATTACAGCAACGCGTGTAGAAATAGCAGACATAGAACGCGCAATATCATCAGAAAGATTAATAACGCGTGATGATTTTACACCCGCAGCGGGTTCAAATTCATACATTGTTACCACTGGCCCTGGATGAACATGGATAACTTCACCCTTAATGCCAAAATCTTCCAAAACACTTTCTAAAAGTCCAGCACCACGTTCTAATGTTTCTTGAGGAATCATCGTACCTTCATGAAAAACAGGTTCCTGTAATAAGTTGATCGGAGGAAATTCATAAACATCACAGTCAATAGATTGAATATTTTGCATAAACGCAGAATCATAATTACCTAATGGCATACGAGTAGATTGCAATGTTTTAGTTTTACTGTTTGCTTGCATCACAGAAAAATCTTTTGAATTCTTTTTGACGGCTTTGTTTATACAATCAACAGTATTATTGGCGACAATATTATTGGTATTTTCAGTCTCTATACTAGCCCCTGCATCACTTAACGCCCCTGTATTACTTAACGTATGAGCAAAATCTTCAACAGAAAGCTTAGAATGACACTCTTTAGTAGTATCATTATTTGTATGCATTAAATCAGAAATTTTCTCAACACCTCGCATCCTTTCCGCTGGAGATTCTGATGTAATTGAATCATAGAGTTGTGGAAAGCGGTATTCAAGAACACGGTAAAGAGCAGTTATTGACTCATCAAAGGCTGTGGGAATATCCGGTGTAATTTCATTTGTCGTGTCAATTGATGTTCCATCCTCTTTTGATATTTGAGTCTCCACATGCTCAAATATCAAAGATTCACACTCAAAAAATGCATCATCAGAAAGATGCAACGCAGGTTTTATTTTTTGTAGCACATTTTCCACTTGTAATTTATGTTCTTGTTTATCCTCCTCAAGTGGAATATTTGCTGACGGCATACGAGTAGTTTGACGTGACAACTGCTTCAAAACCGTTGAATGACAAACTGATGTTTTATTCTCTATTGATTGAGGATTAATGACTTTTTTTGTCGAAAGAATATTTGTTGTTTTCTTGTTACAACGTACAATATCTGTATCTGTAATTTTTTTTTGATCTTGCTTCGTAAAAATTTTAAACTGTTTTGCAAAAACTGGATCTGTTTCTATACGACGACGCAAAATCTCAACTTCTGGGGTTCTCGTGAAACGGACGTTTTTTCCGAGAGCAAATGCCTTTTTCCACACTTCCGGATAAGGAAATATCTCAGTAATCTTAACAGATAAATCTTCTCTTGATGCACCTTCCGTACTATCATCAGAAAAAGAAGACGTAGAAATAGATTTTGTTTTCGAATTATGCATGGCACCCAACAAATTTATAGCAATGAGAAAAATAACCTTTTCAAAAAGAATTCGTAGAAACTATCATACGAAGGTTAATAACCTTTTGCTGATGGTTACTTTTTAATGAAAAAAATAATGCCATAATGCATATTCATAATCTGCCTTTTGCATATTTACGATATAAATTACTCAGTTTATGGTGTCATAGAGCTCGTATTTCATTTGTTTTGAAGAAAACTTCATGATAAAAAAGCTTCAAGAAAATTGTCTATGCCTCTCTTTCTCTCCCTTTTCATAAAAGAAACTAGTCTCAATAATACAATAAGCATTGCTCTATTGAATTCTCCATGCTCAATTATCACGATATAATCTAATTTCTCACGTTTTTATAAGATTATCCTTGTTATCCTCGTTTAAAAAGGCTTAGACTAAGACAATCATAATTACATAAATACAAATAGAAAAAAGGGAGTGAATTATGTTTAATAAACGGAAATTTTATATCAATGGTCTATGGGATGAGCCAAGCACTCCTCACGATTTTGACGTCATTAATCCATCAACAGAGGAGGCTTGTGCTGTCATTAGCCTTGGAAGTACAAAAGATGCCGATAAAGCAATTAATGCGGCTAAAGAAGCGTTTCAAAAATGGAAAACAACGTCACCAAATGAGCGTCTTGGATTTGTTGAAAAAATTCTAGAGATCTACGAAAAACGTTCCAAAGACATGGCAAAAACCATTTCAATGGAAATGGGAGCACCGATTGATATGGCGCTTAATGCGCAAACTGCAACAGGAAGTTCCCATATTCGCAATTTTATCGAAGCTTATAAAGAGTTTTCGTTCCAAGAAACTTTAATAAAGGGAAATGAGCAAGCAATCCTTCACTACGATCCTATCGGCGTCGTAGGATTAATTACGCCATGGAATTGGCCCATGAATCAAGTAACTCTTAAAGTTATTCCTGCTCTCTTGGCTGGCTGTACCATGGTGTTAAAGCCCTCTGAAATTGCGCCTCTTTCTGCTATGCTTTTTGCTGAATTTTTAGATGAAGCCGCACTTCCAGCCGGTGTTTTTAATTTAATCAATGGTGATGGTGCGACTGTCGGCTCTTACCTCTCTGCACATCCAGATTTAGAAATGATCAGCTTTACTGGTTCAACTAGAGCAGGAAAAGATATTTCTAAAAATGCCAGCGCTACTTTAAAAAGAGTCTGTCTGGAACTTGGGGGAAAAGGAGCGAATATTATCTTTGCTGATGCCGACTCAGATGCTGTTCAACGTGGTGCACGACATTGCTTTTATAATAGTGGACAAAGTTGTAATGCACCGACTCGTATGCTTGTGGAACAGAGCATCTATGACAAAGCCGTGAAAATAGCCAAAGATATTGCAGAAACAACAAAAGTAGGACCAAACTGCCAAGAAGGAAATCATATTGGGCCCGTTGTTTCAAAAAAACAATATGATAAAATTCAAGATCTTATCCAATCGGGAATTGATGAAGGTGCAACTCTTGTTGCAGGCGGGACTGGTTTACCAAAAGGAATGGAACGCGGTTATTATGTCCGTCCAACAGTCTTTGCTGATGTAAAACCTCATATGCGTATTTTTAAAGAAGAAATCTTTGGTCCAGTTCTCTCGATTCTTTCTTTTAGTACAGAAGAAGAAGCCGTCGCTTTAGCGAATGAGACTGAGTATGGTCTTACAAACTATATTCAATCGCAAGATCGCAACAAATGTCGTCGTATTGCGGAACAAGTACGCTCTGGTATGGTAGAAGTTAATGGACATGGATTACCCAGTGGAAGCTACTTTGGAGGTGTAAAATTTTCTGGGCGCGCTCGTGAAGGAGGACATTGGGGAATTAAAGAATTTCTCGATAGTAAAGCAATTTCGTACTGGTAAAATCTTATTAAAAACTTAATAGGAATCGTATGGTAATACAGAAAATAACGGATGAAGGTGCTCTTGGGCAACGTCTTGATCAGTGGCTCGCAAAACAATATCATGATGTGCTCTCACGTTCGCGTTTGCAAACCCTCATCCGTGAAGGCTGTCTTAAAATTGATGGTCAATTCATAAAGGAACCAAAAACAAAATTAAAACCTAACCAAATAATTGAATTGGAAATGCCGGACCTTCGTGATGCAGAACCTAGCGCTGAAGCCATTGCATTGGACATTCTTTTTGAAGATGATCATATCATTGTTATTAACAAACCAGCTGGTCTTGTTGTTCATCCTGGGAATGGAAATTGGACCGGTACATTGGTTAATGCCCTTATTTACCACTGTGGGAATAGTTTATCTGGTATAGGTGGTGTTAAACGCCCTGGTATTGTCCATCGTCTTGATAAAAATACAAGCGGTGTTATGGTTGTTGCAAAAAACGATCTAGCTCATAAAAGTCTCAGTGCTCAATTTTCTGATCATGGACGTACCTGCGCATTAGATCGACGCTACCATGCCTTGATTTGGGGAACACCTCAGCGCAATGTCTGGACAATTGATGCATCACTTGGCCGTTCGCCCCATAACCGGACAAAGCAAGCTGTCATCCATAACCAAAACCCTTATGCTCGTCATGCTGTTACACATGTTTCTCTGCTTGAAAAATATGGCTCTCATGCAGACTCAACATCTTTTGCTAGCCTTCTGGAATGTCGCTTGGAAACTGGACGCACCCATCAAATCCGTGTTCATATGACTCATATAGGGCATCCACTCATAGGCGATACAGTTTATGGAAACGCTTTTAAAACAAAATCAAACATATTCAACCCCACTATTAGAAATGCAATCGATCAATTCAACCGACATGCACTCCATGCTGCAAGTCTTACTTTTGAACATCCTTCTACCGGTAAAGTTATGTCGTTTTCCGCACCACTGCCTCAAGATATGGCTAAACTTATTGAGCTTTTTAAAAAAATGAATTGAAACTTTTCCCCTTCTCAAGATTTCACAATAAAATATCTTTTTTTGAACAAAATTGAAAAATATGCTAGAGTGAGGTTATGAGGATAGTTAGCTATCTAAAACATAGAATTTGCCTTATCAGGGAATTCAAACAAAAGGAGGGTGCTATATGGCCCATATGAATTTATTATCAGTAATGACAGGTGATGGTGGTTTAAACCGTTACTTGGAAGAAGTGCGTCGTTTTCCAATGCTTGAGCCAAAAGAAGAATATATGTTAGCTCAGCGTTACCGTGAGCATAATGATCTAAAAGCTGCGCATAAGCTAGTAACCAGCCATTTGCGTCTCGTAGCTAAAATCGCGATGGGATATCGGGGCTACGGACTTCCCATTGGGGAAGTCATTTCAGAAGGCAATGTTGGACTCATGCAAGCTGTTAAACGTTTCGAACCAGAGCGGGGTTTTCGTCTTGCAACCTATGCAATATGGTGGATTAAAGCGTCAATCCAAGAATATGTATTGCGCTCTTGGAGTTTGGTGAAAATGGGGACAACAGCTAATCAAAAGCGCTTGTTTTTCAACCTTCGTAAGTTAAAAAGTAAACTTCAAGCACTTGATAGTGGTGATCTCAATGCAGAACAAGTGAAAGAAATTGCAACCCAGTTGAATGTCACAGAAGATGAAGTTGTATCAATGAATCGTAGGCTTGGTGGTGACACTTCACTCAACGCACCAATTCGAACAAAAGAAGGGGAAAACAGTGAGTTGCAAGATTGGTTGGTGGATGAATCTAACGATCAAGAACAAATTTTAATTGAAAAAAGTGAATTAGAAAATCGCCGTTCCATGCTCATAAATGCCATGGACAATCTCAATGAACGCGAAAAGCGTATATTTAAAGCGCGTCGTTTAAACGATGTACCACTAACCCTAGAAGAACTCTCTGGTGAATTTAATATTAGTCGAGAACGAGTAAGACAAATTGAAATGCGTGCATTTGAAAAAGTGCAAAACTCTATCAAAGATTCTACTTTATCTCAAAGTCAAGTATAAAACCTAGAGTTAAGTATAAAGCCAATGGTTTGCACATTCTTTAAATGTGAAAATGAAAAAAAGCATGCCTTGGCTTTATACTTGTAAATTGGTCTATCGAATTCTTTAAGTTATTGATATGTAAAGATTTAGTGAATGTATGTGGTATATAATTGATAAAGACGGTCGTAGAAAATTCTTCACAGTCGTTTATTTTTTTGCATCTATGTTTTATTTTTTTGACCAAGAACTGTTAACTTATCTTGTTGTGCAAGCCATTGTCCAATAACTTCATTAAAAATAGACTTACCTGTTGGTCCTTTTGCAAAGGTTAATTCACTTATACGCCCGTTTTTATCCGTTAACACCAAACGCATCCAATCTAATTCTCGCATCAATTGTAAATTTCGATCAAGAAATGGATGATTTCCACTCAATGCGACAAGAAAAAAGTCATCGTTAATCTTTGCAGCAATGGTTCTTGTTAAAGCCTGTCCAATGGATTGTTCACTTGCTTTAAAGGTTAATGCTTGAACATTGCTTATAGCTTTACCTGAAAATTTATCAGAAAGAATAAAAACAAGGTCCATAATATATGCAGCAGGAAATGACTGATCGGTATTACGACGTAAAATTAACCGTAATGATACCCCTTCATCAGGAATTGTTATATCACCTTGTATAGTTGTTTCTTCTGGAGCCCCCTTCACTTGAGACTCTTTTATAAGCGTCCAGCGAGCACTTCCCGTTGCTATCTTTTCTGCATCATAATTTGTACGTGCTTGATAGAAAACAGCTTCACCTGATTTTTCAAGCGATTGCAAATTGCTATCAACAACTGTTGAGAGTACTTCTTCATCCGAAGAATCTATCGCTTGTTTTAAACCAACATCAATTTCACTTCCATCCTCTAATAAGCGTTGTGTTAACTTTCTCTTAATTGGAAATGCCTTTGGTACTCTGTGAGAAGCTTGAAGATTTTCTTCTAAAAACTGATGATCATTTGATACAAATACACGCTCACCAACAAAAAAAATACCAACAAGTAAAACAACAAAACTAACAACAGAAACAGCACTTATCACAATACGCCTTTGCACTAACGATTTATTAGCACGACGTAAAGCCTGAGAAAAAATGTGCGAAACAATATGCGGATTATCTTCCTGCGAAGGAGAAATCTTTAACACACTGCTATTAACATGCTGAGAAGGCACATCAGTCTCCATATTAACAGGTTCTGCATCTGGTATATCTGATACACAAAGCTCAACAAATACCTTGTTATCCTTTGAACGTGTAACAAAATCTTGCTTTCTTTTTATGTTTACCTCTGACAATTCATTATTTTTTGGTAATATAGTTTTTTTTGTATATTTCTTATCTTCATTTATATTTGTGGGATTCCACCCAATAACTGAAGAAAGCCGTTTCTTTTCAACTGCTAAATATTCTCCTTCAACAGTTGCAATAGAACTTTGAAGAATCTTTCTTTGTTCATCCGCTATTGCTTGTGGTATTTTTGCTGTTACAAATTGATGTTCTAGTGTTTCGGTAGCCCGCTTATAAATCCGCTTACGCACTTGTGGTGTAATATTATTTTGTGCATTAATTGTCTTTTTTAAGATTCCAACGAAATCTACCATTTCCTCTATAATCTCTCTTAAACTGAGAAAAAATCAATAGTAAAGCCAAAAAACTTTATTTTAGCCTTCTAAATTGGTTGCCATTTAATATTGGTACAACTATTGCAATAATGTAAAATGAATATGAAAAATAAACAATGCTATTTTGCACCTTTCTTTTACGTGCTCTTAAAAACTTTTTTGTAAAAAGATACAAAAACGAACAGAGAGCATATATAGAAATCTAAAAACAATAATCAATTAACAAAGGGATCCGTAATAAGAATAGTATCTTCACGCTCTGGACTTGTGGATAATAAAGCCACTTTTGTATTAATCAGTTCTTCAATATAGCGTATATATTTAATAGCCTGCACTGGTAAATCTTCCCACCTCAATGCATGTGCTGTTTCTTCCTTCCAACCTTCTAATGTTGCATAAATAGGCTTCACCCGATCCTGAGCTCCCATGGAAGAAGGTAAATAATCAATCCTTTTACCATCAAGCTCATAACCAATACAAATTTTTATTTCATCCAAACCATCTAAAACATCAAGTTTTGTCAATGCTATACCTTGAACACCGCAAATTGTTACCATCTGACGTACTAAGACAGCATCAAACCAACCACATCGACGCTTTCGACCCGTTACAACACCAAATTCATGTCCACGCACTCCTAGAAATTCACCAATATCATTTATCTGCTCTGTCGGGAAAGGCCCTTCTCCAACGCGTGTAGTATAAGCTTTTGCAATACCCAAAACATAATGAATTGCATCAGGTCCCATCCCCGAACCTGTACATGCTTGCCCAGCAACTGTATTAGATGACGTTACATAAGGATAAGTTCCAAAATCATTATCTAATAAAGCACCTTGCGCACCTTCAAAAAGAATGTGTTTCCCTCCTCGATAACCTTCATCTAAAAGACGCCACGTACAATCCATAAAGGGCAAAATTTTATCCGCAACTTGCATCAATTCATCATAAAGTGCTCGAGAATCAATCTCTGAAACACCCATCCCACGACGCAAAGCATTATGATGCCTCAAAAGCCGCTCAATCTTAGCCATAAGTGTATCTTTTTCTGCTAAATCCATCACTCGGATAGCACGACGTCCCACCTTATCTTCATAAGCCGGTCCAATACCACGCTTTGTTGTACCAATCTTTAAACCAGATAAACCGCTTTCTCGAATTGCATCAAGATCACGATGCAAAGAAAGAATCAAAGGAGCATTTTCAGCAATACGCAAAATTTCTGGTGTGATTTTTACACCCTGATTACATAGTTTTTTTACTTCTGCAACAAAATGATGAGGGTCAACAACAACACCATTACCAATAATTGATAACTTGCCACGCACTAAACCAGACGGTAAAAGTGATAATTTATAACTGTCTCCATCAACAACCAATGTATGGCCAGCATTATGCCCCCCCTGATATCTCACCACGATATCTGCTCGCTCAGACAACCAATCTACAATTTTACCTTTGCCTTCATCACCCCATTGTGTACCGACAACAACTACATTGGCCATAACTTTCTCCGTCGTGTTTGGTCAAAAAAACCAGCATTCAAAAACAAACTCTTCTTTATAACGAAACCTTAGAGCAAGTGCGACTCCTCATTTCAGATTTTTCTCAATCTTCAAGTGATTAAATTTTCAAATTTATGATAATAAAGATAAGCAAATACCCAAATATTTTAAATCTGTCATTTTCGCTACAAAAAGTAAAAACATTAGAGATTTTAATTTGTGCGTATCTAACACCTGACAAAGCATTCATTCCCCGTCTTAATCTTTTACAATTCATGTAATATTTAGAGGCTGTTTGTCTGATACAAGAATACGAAAGATCATCATAATCTCTCGTATCCTTTTTTGTTTAAAAACACGTTTTGAAAATCACCAGTAATTATTTAAAGCTGTGCTTTTTCAACTTGGAACGCCCACTCAAGCCACTGTGTTAAAATTTCAAGATCGGAAGCCTCAATTGTTATACCCGCCCAAATTCGAAGCCCAGGAGGAGCATCGCGATACGAACCGATATCATAAGCAACCCCTTCCTCATCAAGACGCTTCACAACCGCTTTTATAAAAGATACTCGCCTTTCCGTATCCAAAGCAGTAATCACTGGATCCACAATATCTAAACAAATAGCGGTGTTAGAACGCACTTCAGGATCTTTTGCCAAATATTCTAACCATGGCGTTTTGCGAACAAAAGCATCAAGTACAGAAAAATTTTTCTCAACCCGTGCTCTTAATGCCGCTGCACCTCCTAGAGATTTTGCCCACTTCAACCCATCAAGGAAATCCTCAACACAAAGCATAGAAGGTGTATTGATGATCTTTCCTTTAAAAATATCTTCGTTCAATTTTCCATTTTTTGTCATATAGAAAAGTTGGGGCATAGGCCAAGCTGGAACATGATTCTCAAGCCTCTCAACAGCACGAGGACTTAAAATCACCATACCATGTGCAGCCTCGCCTCCCAAAACTTTCTGCCATGAAAAAGTAACAACATCTAATTTTGAAAAATCAAGATATTGCGCAAAAGCTGCCGATGTTGCATCACAAATGGTCAATCCAGCCCGCTTATGCGGAATGAAATCCGCATTAGGAATACGCACACCAGAAGTTGTCCCATTCCATGTAAAAACAACATCCCGATCAAAGTCAAGTTGTGTTAAATCTGGTATTTCACCATAAGGAGCTTCAAAACGACGCACATCAGAAAGCTTTAATTGCTCGACAACATCTTTATTCCACCCAAACCCAAAACTTTCCCACGCTGCCATATCAATGCCACGCTCACCTAATAGAGACCATAGAGCAGCCTCAACAGCACCGGTATCTGATCCTGGCATAATTCCTATACGATGATCAGAAGGAACCTCAAGAATCTCACGGGTTAAATTAACAACTTCAGCAAGTTTTAATTCTGCTTCTCTAGATCTATGTGAACGCCCAACTAATGCATTTTTAAGAACATCAAGAGTCCAACCAGGCCGTTTGCTACAAGGACCTGAAGAAAAATTAGTATTATTGGGACGATTACTTGGTTTTTGTAACATTATCATTATTTCTCCCCTTTTAGATGTTTCTCTTTCTTTATAAAGAAAAACAAATTATTATAAAGACTAATCAATAATCTTTTTAGAAAAAAGTCAAAAATGTTGTCTATTATTTCGTATGCTTAAAATTTAGGGAAACTTTATAAAAAAATCTTTCTTAATCATTCTTCTCGATTGATTCTTTTAATTTTTTTCGTATTACCACCACGATAAGACAGCATTCTAATAACAATACACTAAAGTGTCCAATATACCTATCAAATTTATTTTATGATAAAGATTCATTGATAACGCTCTAGAATAGGGAGATAAACTTATTAAAAAATCAATTATTTTTCTTTTGATGACTGGACAGAGAAAATTTTAATGTTATAACCGCAAACGCTTTATATTTTTTATGAAGCATGCCCAGATAGCTCAGTTGGTAGAGCAGCGGACTGAAAATCCGCGTGTCCGTGGTTCGAATCCGCGTCTGGGCACCACTTTTTGTGTTTAACATATTGAAATATATAGATTTTTTCTTTAAATAGCCATTTTCAGACCACCTTTTAGACCACCTTCTACAGTTTATATAATTTTACCTAATTTGTTCTTATTTGCTCCTTATTTTTCTTTGGAGTGAAGTCTAAGATCTCTTTTTTTCTCCATCTCACTGCTCTCCCTAGCTTATATGGCTCCGGAAACAACCCCTGAAGCACCCAATTGCGAATCGTTGTTGTGGATACACTAAAAAGCTGTGCACACTCACGTGTCGTTACATATCTATCTCCATCATCAAATATCATCTCATTACCTTTCTCTTTTTTATATTAATTAAATGGGTGGGAGTGCTGGAAGGCATGTGAAGCACTCCAACTTTTAAAAATTTGCAAGTTTATTTTTTAGATGTGCTTAATTTCATATTTCCAATCAGGCAATTGAGTAAAAGCTAATGCGAGTTGTCCTCTATGACACATGCATACATTTTTATCTTCTAATAGAATAGCTGTCTGGGTTTCTGATGCTATAGTTTGTCGTTGGAAGATTTTAAGTTGTTTTTTTAAGCTTCGTTGTTGTACAAAAAGTGTCACCATTCCAGTAACTATCGTAGCAATGATAGGAGCAATCGTAAGATTATCACTTATCCAGTGCCGCAAAAATACAGCACTATCATTTATCCGGTGCAATAAAAATACAACCTTATCAACTACCCATTCTTGCATCATAACTCCCCCCAATTTTTTAGAATCGCTGGGAGGATACTTTTTCATAAACATTTTTTCAAGACAAGCAATCACAACACGCTCTGTCATAGCACACATATAAATACGTAGAGCCTTAAAGGGGGATTATGATCACTAACGCACAAAAAACCATTTTATGTCTTGATCTAGGGACTAAGACAGGCTGGGCGATACGTGGTGCGGATGGTCATATAACAAGCGATACAGAAGATTTTCAATCACGCCGTTTTGAAGGCGGTGGTATGCGTTATTTACGCTTTAAACGGTGGCTTACTGAACTAAAGAGATCTGTTGATGAAATTGACGCGGTATATTTTGAAGAGGTGCGCCGGCATGTGGGTACAGATGCTTCTCATATTTATGGGGGCTTTCTAGCAACCTTAACAGCGTGGTGTGAACATCATCAGATACCATATGAAGGCATTCCTGTTGGCACAATTAAGAAGGCGACGACAGGAAAAGGCAACGCCTCAAAAGAAGAAATGATTAAGGCGGTATGTGAAAAGGACATGTACCTAAAGACGACAACGAAGCAGATGCTTTAGCAATTTTATATTTGATGCAAGAAGAGGGTATACATGTCCAGTAAAATACCATGGACGAGACTGTTTGCCGATAAATGGGCGGTGGTCGTCGATTATTTACCTCCTGTAGAAGGTAATATCTATATGAGATTGCGATTTCGCATGCTTCGTACTGGTGAACCTCTTTTTTGTAATATTAAAGTTTTATCTCATTACACTGGTTATTCAGTAAAGAAATTTGAGACAGCATTGAATATTTTGCTAGAAGAGGGATACATCATACGTTTAGAAGATGGTCGTTTGTGGAGTTCACAAGTTGAGGAGGAACTCAATAACTTCAATGAAGATCTAAATAATAATAAAGAACAGGAGGGGAAATATGTCAACTAAGTTAGCTTGGGTTCGTTGTTTTCCTTCTGATTGGGTATCTGATGCTAGTGGAATGACGTCGCATCAAATATCGACTTATATGATGTTGATATTGCTTATGTATAAGAAGAGACAGCCAATTCTTGAGAATGCCTCTATATTAGCACGCATTTCTGGTTGTTCAGTAAAAGCTTTTAATAAAGCGCTAGATTTTTTATTGAGTGATGAGAAACTGATACGTTTAGAAGACGGTCGTTTATGGAGTTTACAGGTTGAAGAGGAACTCAACAACTCTAATGAGAATTTGAATAAGTTTTCAGAGAGAGCGCAGAAGGCAGCGAAGGCAAGATGGGATAAAAATACAAAAGATGCTTGTGATATTAAGCATGATGCTAACAGCATGCTTAAGGATGCTAAGCATGATGCTTGTGATGCTATAACAAACAATACAAACATATATAATAAAAAAACTAAAACTATCGTTTTAGCAAAAAAAGAAATTGGTTCTGAAAGTTTAGCAACAATCGATTTGGTTGACGAACCAACAGAGGTTGCTGCTGTTGAGACCACATCAGAGCAAATCACAACGGGTGTAGACAACCAACCCCCCATTCACGAGCAAGAGAACGTTCCCAAAAAAGCAAAACGAGCGCAAGCTAATCGCGGTTGTCGATTGCCAGAAGATTTTGAACCTAATTTGCAATACGCAATCGATAAAGGCTAACCCATGATGAGGCGCTGTTAGAATTCGAACGGTTC